>SICQ01000006.1 GCA_009691385.1 Candidatus Ryanbacteria bacterium | reverse complement strand
AAAAACCATTTTCAAAATCATTTTTGGTGAACATCACGCGCGCGCCTTCTTTTAAGAAAAGAGTTTCGGGCGAGAGGCATCCGCGCTTGAGCCCCTCAACCACTGCCTTCGAACCCTTGGATTGCATATCAAAAATGCGCGGATTGCCGGAAATCTTTGAGAGCTCACCTTTGTTGATGTGATCGACATCAGCATTGTGTGAAAACAGCTGCGGCATCGTGTCATCCGCCTCGGGCATGATGTTGCGTGCCTTGAGATGCTTTTGCAAAGTTTTTGTCACCTCGCCCTTGCGGATAGAGAGCAACATCTCGAGAAATACGGGATCTTCTTGGCGATGCTGTTCGGTCAGATAGCAGGTCAGCAAACCCGCCGCCGCCCACGACGGCGCTTCAAACGCAAATTTTGATGCGCGCCCGCCACGCGCGATCGGTGGCAACTGAAAAAAATCTCCTACAAAAATGACCTGCATGCCGCCAAACGGCGCAGGGTTTTGCCGCAATGCGCGCAAGATCGTATCGATCATACCTAGGGTATGTGCATCGAGCATAGAGATTTCATCGATAATCAGCACGTGCGTCTTGCGCGCGCGCTCTACAAGCTTTTCTTTTTGCGTCAGAAAATCGAGATCGTAGTCAGTAAGCGTGTCGCGTATGCCAAGACCACTCCACGAATGAATCGTCATGCCGCCGATGTGAGTCGCAGCAATGCCAGTCGATGCAGTGATAGCCGGCTCAATACTATGATCGCGCAAGTATGTGATGTACTGACCTATGAGATATGACTTGCCCGAGCCCGGCTCACCAGTGATGCACGCATTGGCGCCAGTTTTAAGTATTGAGAGTGCGGTGTCTTGGGTCATTGCTCAGACAGTATAAAGTCTTTATTGATAAAAGTCACTTTGCCTTATTGACATTTTATGTAAAATGATGTAGAAATTGCACCAGACCGGTGCCTTAGCGCGCCCAAAACCAAACGAAGAGGAGGACTTTGACAATGAAGGTACTAGCTACACTCATCACTCTGGTCGCTCTCCTGCTACCACGCATAGCAAGTGCGGAAGTGACGGAGACACGAGCGCCCAACATCGTGGTGTTTGTGCTCGACGATGCGAGCACCACGATCATGACCCAAACCATGAGCCAGATCGCGGCACAAGGAATGCAGTTTTCCGCCACGATTCCCGCGCCCATCTGTGCTGCTTCACGAGCGGCGATGTTGACGGGCATGCACTCGCACAACAGCCTCATCGGAGGCAATGGCGGTCAGTACCGGGATGTCTGGCTCAACGCCCACGAAGGCAACACGCTGGGCAATTGGCTGCAATCCGCGGGCTACAGGACAATCCTGTCTGGAAAGTACCTAAACTTCCTGCATGACATACGGTACTCTGGATGGGATGTACAGATCCCAATAGAAGGAAGGGGCGATCCTCATGCCGACGTCTACTGGGTAGACTTGCTCCGAGATCACACCCTGCAGGAGATCAGTGCAACTCCATCCGACACGCCGATCGCCCTTTGGTTCGCGCCGGCGTCACCCCATGGTCCACTTCTTGCGGACCGCAAGTACCAAGGAACCTCATGGGGCATTCCATTTGCACCGAGCCCAAACTTCAACGAGGCAGATGTATCGGACAAATTTTCACCAGCGGGCGAGTTGCCACTCTTCGACTGGGGCGTGTTTGTATCCATACTTGATCGCTACTACGATCGACGAGACATGATGCGCTCGCTGGTCGATGCGTTCAACGCAATCCAGTCAGCGATGGCTGATCGCGAGACCTACTTCTTCATCATCTCTGACAACGGATATTTTGAAATGGGTGAGCATCGATTTGCGCGGGGCAAGGGATGGTTCTACGAAGAATCCTCGCAAGTACCGCTCATCATCATCGGTGACGGTATCGCACCCGCAAAGTCGCCGGCACTCGTATACAACCTCGACATCACCGCGACGATCGCAGATCTGGCGGGCCTCACAACGCCCACTCTCGATGGCATCTCGCTGGTACCGTTTCTCCTAGACCCGAATCATGCCGGACGAAAAAGAGTGCTGCTCGGATACGAGCAACGCTACTCTGGCGTGAGAACAGCTGTACGAAAACTCGTACGCCTCGGCAACGGGCACCTTGAACTCTATCACCTACGCAACGATCCGTACGAACTGAGCAACCGCTGTCTGACTACAAAGACATGCGAGCGAGCGCTCGAGCAACATATCGAAGCACTCAAAACTTGTGCTGGTAGCACCTGCCTCGAACGAGAGATGCAATGACACCCGCATAACCACAAAGCCTGCGCGACCACGCGCAGGCTATTTTTTTTACTAAAGAGCACCCGAGCAAGTATTGACTTTTTTTATAGATATGGTAAAAAACACCAAGACCGGTGCCTCGGCACCCATAGCACATAGGGGAGAAACCCGAAGATGTTCAGAACACTTTGGCTCGTGGTCGACTGGTTCGACATGGTCGCGTGGCTCGTCACGCTCGCCGCCATCATCTGGCGCGAAAGCATCTGGCCGGCCAACAAGCTCGTGACCTTCGCCGTCGCCGTCTTTAGCGGCCCGATCTTCGCCCTCGGCTGGCTCTGCGCCGGCTGGGACGCGACCTACAAAGCCTACTCCGTCCTCGGTACATTCATCAGCGGCGCGATCGCCAAGGCACTCCGAGCAGACGACCGCCTCAACCCCGCAACCGACTAAAGCGCCGGCAAACGCCGGCACCGCACTGCAGCTTGCACGATTCGTCGTGCAAGCTGTTTTTTTATTTATCTTCGCGTCCTGCTACAATGGTAACTATGGCTGAAAATAAAACACAAAAAACTGCCGTAAAGCCAGAAACATATATAAAAAAAATTCCCAACCTTGTCCAACGAGCTGACGCGGAGCGTTTACTTAAAATTTTCAAAGATGTCACAGACCTCAAACCTGCCATGTGGGGGCCCTCTATCGTTGGCTTTGGTCAATATCACTATAAATCTGAACGAAGCACCCAAGAGGGTGATTGGCCGCTCACAGGATTTTCAGCGCGCAAACAAAACACCACGATCTATATCATGGGAGGATTTAAACCTCATGCAGAACTCTTGAAAAAAATTGGTCCGCACAAAAAGAGCGTTTCGTGTCTCTACATCAAACGGCTCTCAGACATCCACGAACCAACTTTACGAATACTCATCAGAAAATCGGTCGCGTATATGCGCAAGACCTATAAAGTCTAAGACGCTAGCTCGATACGATCGCCCATGAGCTTGAGAAACTCTTCGCGCCGGCTTTCCATATCTACCTCATGCATGTGCCACAATGGATAGCACTCAGGAGTGTATTCAAAATGCGCCCGCACCTCGCCGTCTTCATACACGCGGATGTGATATTGATGCATAAAGCTGACGACAAAGCGTAGACTCACAAGCTCGCCATCATCGCGCCATGCTACAAAATGATTGCCGTAACCGATCTCGATGAGATGTGAGATAAATTCTTTAATGGATGTGTGTGGTGCAATTTTACCAAGCAGAAAATTTTGCCTGCCCTCGTGCCGTAAAATGCGGAGCCTGAGAAGTAAATCACGGACATACGGATGGATAGGCGTGATAACGCGCCAAAAAAGATACTTGGCACGCGCGGTCAGTGTCTGCGGATACTGCATGCGCGAGCGGGGTAATTTTTGTATCCAGCGCTTGAGTTGATCGAGAGATTCAGATTGCATGGAGTGAAATCTATATAGATTAATCATAGCATATAAAACAAAAACCGCTCCTAGCAAGCTAGGAGCGGTTTTTGGTATGACGGCTTATGCGCGTGATACGTTGGTAGCGGCGGGACCCTTTGGTCCGTCTGATACCTCGAAGGTGACATTGTCGCCAACCTTGAGCTCATCAAACATGACGCCGTTCAACTCTTTGGAGTGGAAGAAGAGATCCTTCACCTCGCCATCGCGAGCGATGAATCCATATCCTTTGTCCGTAAGAGTTTTGATTGTTCCGTTCATCATAATCAATTTTACTATGCCTACGCTAAAAAAACCCGACTTAGTTTCTATACTCAGCACATGTCCATTGTAACCTACGCAAGGAATTTTGTCAACTACCCCCTACTTCTCGAGGTCGAGGACCTGATCGATGCGGATTTGCTTGACGAATTCAGGCACGTGGCTGACCAAGATCATGGCGCCATCGTATTTGTTCAAAGCCTCGGCAATGACGGGAATATGACGAAAATTGATGTGGTTGGTAGGCTCATCGAGGATCAAAAGACCCGGTTTTTGGAGCACCAAACGTGCAAATGCAACTAAACCCTTTTGACCTTCTGACAATCTGCCGATTTTGGTACCGATCATCTCGGATGTTATCAAAAAGCGTGCGGCGGTTCCACGCATATTTTCCTCCACCTTTTTGTCCATCACCTCCATGAGTGACTCGCGTACCGTATCTTCAAAATTGAGTGTTGAAAAATCTTGACGGTAATATCCTACTATAATATCGTCCATGATCTTGGTGCCCTTCGTACCTCGCGCAATCGTCTCGAGCAGCGTAGTCTTGCCAATGCCGTTTGGCCCCTTGATCAAAAGATGCGTGTTGCGTTTGAGTTTTATATCAGACTTGTGCGTGACCGGTTTGTGATTTTTGATCGTGATGTATGAGGTAATATACAAGATATCGCCTACAATCTCTGGTTGTGATGGGACGACAAACTGCCTGATGGTCTTATCTTCTTGGCGGACATCCATCATCTCGCTCTCTAGCGACTCAGTTTTGTCACGCATTTTTTTTGCAACATTGCGCATCTTGCCACCCTTTTGCGCGAAGAAGTTCGCCTTGTCTTTGTTTTCCTGGATCTCTTTGGCAAGTTGAGCGTTTTTCTTGTTTTCGCGTTCAATACGCGCGGTGATATCTTTGACTACATCAAAGTAGTTGCCCACATACTGCTCGATGGTGCGCTTGAATACATCGAGGTACAACACGCCCGTGCTAAAGGCGTTGAGAAAATCTGCATCGTGTGAGATGACGATACAAGTCTTTTTATAATCAATGAGAAATTGCGTGAGATGCTCGATGCCGGCTTTATCAAGATTGTTGGTTGGCTCATCAAGCAATAAAAGATCGGGGTCTTGGATGAGAGCTGATGCAAGCAACAAGCGCGCCTGCTGACCGCCAGAAAATGTCTTGATGATTTTATCGAGAGGAGCTGTCAGATGCACCACCTCAAGCACTTTGGCGATACGCGGATCGATGTCATACACTTTTTTGGTAAAACATTTTTCAAAAAATTCGCGCACGGTCAGATCCATCTGATCGCGTGGGATGACTTGACGGGCGGTAGCAATAGTCAGGCCATGCCCGATATGGATCTGTCCTGAATCGGGTTTATGCGCAGCCATGATGAGCCCGAAGAGCGTACTCTTGCCTGCGCCATTTTGACCCATGAGGGTGATTTTGGCGCCGCGGCGAACAGGAAAGCTAACACCTGTAATAATGGGGTATTTGTGCCCGTATTCAAACGAGACATCTTCAAATCTGACTATGACTTCGTCGCGTGACATAATGCTGACAACAATAGCACATATTTGCGCTTTGTTCTATTATATCGGCTTTTGCGCTATACTCCGTCTCATGAAACCGCCCCGAAAACCTGAGCCGTCAAAACCCGCCAACAGCTACCCTATGCGCATCAATAAATATCTTGCGCTTAAAAACTATGCCACGCGCCGTGGCGCTGACGAGATCATCACCAAAGGGCTCGTATTTATCAACGGGCACAAGGCGGTGTTGGGCGATAAAGTCACTGAAAATGACGAGGTAGAGGTACGGGCGAAAGGGCCTGCCAAAAAATATGACTATCTCGCCTACAATAAACCAAAAGGCATCGTCACCAGTCTGCCACAACTAGGCGACATGGATATCAAAATGCAGCTCAAACATACACCTGTGGCGCCCGACATCTTTCCCCTCGGACGGCTTGATAAAGACTCGAGTGGTTTGATCATCTTGACCAATGATGGGCGTATCACTGATCGGCTTTTGAACCCTGAATTTGAACACGAGAAAGAATACGAAGTACGCACCCAAGAACATTTACGCGAAAGCTTTGAAAAACACATGTCTGAAGGCGTTGATATCGGCGAGGGCGTGATGACCAAGCCATGCATAGTCAAGCGCGCGAGTGACAATGCATTTCGTATTGTTTTAGGCGAAGGCAAAAAACATCAAATCCGCCGCATGGTCACCGCACTTCACAACACGGTCACTGACTTGCGCCGTATTCGCGTACTCAATATCAAACTCGGCTCGCTTGCCGAAGGTACTTATCGCAAGATCGAAGGCAAAGAGCTTGCTGATTTTCTCGCCGCACTTGGCATCGACAGATAAGCTTTGCGCTTTTTCTCAGGAAATTTTTCTATCGCATAGCGCAGCATGGTGCGCGGCATCACTGATGCGTATTTTTGTAAAAACAGTTCGAGCTCGTGCCCGTCGCGCTTGCCTGCTTCGCGCAACATCCAACCAGTGGCTTTATGTATCAAATCATGCGTATCGCGCATGAGCATGTGCGCAATCTTAAAAGTATCAGTAAAATCATTACACCGGATAAAGGCATGAGTGGAGACGATCGCTATGCGACGCTCCCACAAATTTTTTGACCGCGCGAGTTTGTATAAGATATCTCTTTTTTTGTCTAACAGCTCGGCGCCCAAAATATAGCTCGCTGACGCATCGACCAGATCCCAATTGTTGATTTGCTTTGCACGCGAGATATAAAACTTGGCTATATATGCCTTTGTTTTTTTGTCAGCGCGCTGATAGTGCCTCACCAAAATCAAAAGCGCCGTCAGCCGACACTCGTGTACAGGATTTACCAGAAGCTTGGCGATTTCGGTAAGTGGCAAATCTTTAAACTCTTTTGCCACACGGCGTTGTTCGGGTACCGTGACACCATAAAAAATATCACCGTGACCATAGTGCCCCTTGCCTGTCTTGAAAAACCACGCTGAGGACTTTGCTTTTTGCGGCGTGCCGAGGCGCTTGAGTACTTGTTGTACTAGTAACGCGCTTTGCATGCATCAACAACTATTACCGGCGATATATCCAGTAGTCCAACAAAGCTGCAAACTGTATCCACCTGATGGTCTATCAATATTGAGCATGTCGCCTACTATAGAGAGCTGTGGCACTACGCGCGATTGCATAGTCTTGAAATCAATCTGGCTCAACTCAACCCCGCCCGATGATACGATAGCTTTGTCTTTACCAAGGAGCCCTACGACATGTAGCGGAATCGCCTTGAGAAGTGCCGCGAGCGCTTTGCGCTCGTCTGTGCGCACACTGTGACTCGGCGTCTCGCTATCAATACCTGCCTGTGCGAGTAGCGGTAAGACAAGGGCGGGCGCTACAAATGGTGAGAGAATATTTTTTATTTTTTTGTTGCTGTCTGCGACCAAGATTGTCTGTAATTTTGCGCGTAACGCGCCTGCATCAAGAGTTGGAAATAAATCGAGCATGATCATGACTTCTTCTTCATCACGCAACAGATCGCCTACATCTCTGCTCATATTGAGTACCGCGGGCCCGCTGATGCCGACATGGGTGAAGAGCATCTTGCCCTTGTATGCTTTTTGTTTTTTGCCACTTTGAAATGTGGTCAGCTTAATATCTGTCAGCGCCACGCCCGCGCATTTTTTTACCCATGTATCTTTGAGCGCGATGGGTACGAGCGCCATATCATTGGCAATAACCTTATGACCAAGTGTTGCGAGCCACGAGAATCCATCACCCGTAGAGCCTGTCTCGGGACGCGAGGTGCCACCTGACGCCACAATGCATGCGTGCGTATGTATCGTTGATTTGTCAGCGAGCGTGATGGTGATCTCGCCACTAGATTTTTCTGCAGCGATACTCGTGACCTTTGCTTTGGTTTGAATCTGTACGCCGCCTTCTTTCATATATTTAGTCAGAACATCGTAGACTGACTGTGCTTTGTTTGATGCAGGGAATACACGCCCCTCGGCTTCTTCTTTGGTAGCCATACCGCGCGTATGAAAAAAATCGAGTGTTTCTGCAACACCAAACTGGGTAAAAGCGGAAAATAAAAACTTGTCACTCTTTTTGTATTTGGCGAGCATCGTGCGAACCTCGGGCTTATTGTTGGTCACATTGCACCGGCCACCGCCTGTAATCAGCAATTTTTTGCCAAGTGTTGGATTTTTCTCAAGCAATAGAACGCGCCGCCCGCGCGAACCTGCACGACCAGCCGCAATCATACCTGCAGGCCCTCCACCGATGACGACGACATCCCACTCTGATTTTTTGTGCATATACTATATTTAATGTGTATTTTTCTTGACGGCCTTTCTCAATTCTTTGTGATTTGGTAATGTTTTTGCGACCAATGCCCAAAATCTTTTGGAGTGATTGAGCTCTCTGAGATGACAGAGCTCGTGCACGATAATATAATCAGCCAACTCTGCGGGTAATAATGCGATGCGATAGTTAAAATTGAGATTGCCTTTTATCGAACAGCTCCCCCACTTTGTCTTTTGATCGCGGATAGCTATCTTATTGTAGGCAAAACCATACGATTGGTTGAAGTATCGCAGTCTCTGTACAGCGAGAGCTTTCGCCTCTAGAGACAAGCGTATTTTTTCTGCCTTGGAATGTCGCGTGGGTCGTATCACGGGAGGTAATGTGCCTACATAGCGCAACCTTTCTGCGACCCATGCGATATTGCTCTCGAGGAAAGCAAGAAAGTGACGAGTAGCAAGCCGCGCCGGTTGGGTAGCTCTCACCGATCCATCTCGATGTACGGAGATACGCATCCGCCTTGCCCGCGCGCTTTTATAAATCTTTACGGTGATAGTCTCACCCATCACATACGAGCTAACCTCGGACATAGGATAGCTTTTTGGTTATTGCCAATCGTACGCCTTATCATCACAACACAAAACCGGAGTTATTTTTTGCATAATATTTAGCTATTTTTTGTACCCAGATGAGGCCTACTTAATAAATATCCTATCACCCAAAATTCCCCTATTGTGGCTGGCATTGTTAGTATTCCATCAAGCGTGATCTGATCAGGAAGCAATATCAAGACGAGTGCAGATAATAAATATCCAACACCTCCAATATACAAAAGCTTTGCTAATACTTTTGATTTCATTACCTGTCCAAACAAATACCCTATAGGGACGAGCCATAGGCCGAAAAATAAATGAGCAACAAGCCATATCAATTCGTGTAAATTAAATAAATTATAGACTATAGCTACAGACTCACCGGCAATGGCGGCGGTTAAGGCGCCCAGCCATAGAGCGGAAGACACGAGAATCATAATCGCGTTTACCATACCAAACGCCAAAATCGTGACCGAAGCAAAACTATTCACTCTGCTGAAAAGTTTATAAAACCAAAGCGCAACGAGTGCCTGGAAAGCGACCATAAGTAGTTCGACTGCTACGCCTACACGAGCGAGCATTTCTTTTTCTAGCAAATGCGAATTCGTAGCGAGAGCATCACCAGAAACGTAAACAGCCCCTTTGGCGAATATAAACACAAAAATTCCGGTCACTGCCAAACCTAAATACAAGAGTCCGGTTATGCGCGTGTCGGTTAAAAATGTATTGTTCTTAAACATATGTTATCTATTTAAATAAGTTATGGCTAAATCTATTTTACCATTTCACACAAAAAGGTTCCTGACACCTTATTTCCCATGTTAATCAAATATTTCCTCGATCTGTTTGTTTGGGATGATCCAAATGCACGAGACAATGAAGATTAGGGAAAGCGAGATCGACGTATTCCAAAAAGAACTCACTAATGCAAGCACATACAACGCGAGCGACATATATTCCTTCGTCTTCGTCTTTTGCAAAATGCGCAATGCTTGTGTGTTTGGATTCTTGCTACGAATAATTGCTGAGCTGAGGAAGGAATAGGCAATTGCCGGCAACATACACAGGAGTGTATACACAATGACGCTATTCTGTTCAAAATGGTTCTCTCCCATGAACCCCGTAGCCCACGGAATGAGCGAAAGGCAAAACAGAAGAAGCATATTAGCCCAGAGGATCCTCGAATTCACTGCCCCGACTGCGTGTATCAGGTGGTGATGATTGATCCAGTAGATACCAATAAAGGCAAAGCTCAGACCATACGCTATGAAGAGTGGGTAGAGTTCCAAAATGCTGCCCCACGCTGTCGTGTGAGGGATTCGGAGCTCTAAGACCATGATCGTGAGAATGATGGCGATCACGGCATCGGAAAAATTTTCTAGTCTATTTTTGGTCATAAATTTATTTCAAAAGTTACTCCACCGGACAGGTGTTTTTGCCGAGCGCGGCGTAGAAGCCGCACCAGCTAAAAATTGCCTCGAAGAATGCGAAGCCGGAGAAGAAGATGAGGATGGGACTCCATGTGGTAGTGATGGCCCACAACAGAAATGCTACGCCGATGACGAGGCGAAGCAAGCGGTCACCTTTGCCGATGTTCTTGGCAACTCCACGGGGAGAATCCTTGGCAACTCTTTTCAAAATTGCGCGATAAATGAGGCCAACGATACCAGCGAGAAGATACATCACGATGATAAGCCCCCAGCCAAATGGTGAGGAGATGAAGTTTATTGGTGATTCACCCCAGAAATCTTTTTTTAATTGCGGAATAAGCGTGAGAGCATTCATACCTTCTTCAAAATCAAAAGCTTCTATCTCGCCTATGGCGAGTGAGTACTTGCTGTCATTGTTACTACTCCAGACACGAATCTCATAAGTGCCGGCTTCTGCTCGCGCTTTGTATTCCGGCCCCATCCAGTAGGTGTCAGCACCAAATGGTTCATAAAATTGCTTCCACTCAAAATTGATTCCATCGAGCGTTGCGAGCGGATGCGCAATGTCACCGTTTTTAATAATTGCCACGGATACATCTTTCTTTTGCCCTGCAATATCCGGCACCAAAACGCCGACATAGAGGTCAAATGACGCTGAAGCATTTATCATATATATATCCGGCTCACCCGTGAGCTTTCCATAATACGCTTTGGAGACCTCTGGGTCTGTCACCGTCGTCAGTCTACTCTCGACAATGCGTGGCTGATGCGCGAAGGCAAAACTAGATGTACATACAAATAGCGCGAAGATGGTGAGTGGTACTAGTTTTGATATTTTGGTTGACATCACGGCCTATTATAGCATTCCTTTAACACCCCGTATTTTGGCGAAAACGGCGATTCTATTTTTTGGCTGGGGGACATGGATTCGAACCATGATACTCGCCTCCAAAGGGCGATGTCCTACCGTTAGACGATCCCCCAGTATTACCTGGGAACGCGCTTTTTAGCGCGTATGTATCATATCCAAAAAAGGCCTTGCTGGCAACGAGAAGCTATTTGAGAAATGCTGGTTTCTCGAGTGTCTTTTGCGGCTCTTGTTCGGAGAGTGACAAGAGTGCGAGCTCAAGCGGCAAGTCGGGAAAAGTACCACGAAAGCCGATATTGTGTGCCTCTAACAGTTTTACTAGCAGTTGCTCGATATCTTTTTTGGGAAGCGTATGATGCGAGGTGAAAAATGCCGCGTGGGTTTCTGATAATTCTTTTTGTAGGCGTTCAAGATCTTTGGGATTATATGCCGATACAAAAAGTTCGCGCGCCTCGTGCACCAACATACGCGAGAGAAGCTTGGGCTCAATGCCATCTTTGCGTATGCCTCCGAGTGCATCGAGCACTCGTATGGGTTCACGCTTGAGTGCGGCATCGATCAACTCATGAATCTGTCCGATCTTTGGTAGACCAAAAAGATTTGTGAGCGCATCTTTGTCAGCACTTTCCGGATAGGCATCCATCACCTGCCCCAGCATGGTCTCGCCATCACGCATAGAGCCGTCGGCCAAAAATGCCAGCATGGTGATACCCTCGCTATCAATCTTATATTTCTCGCTTTTTGCGACGCGCATCAGCTCCTCGCGTATCACGCTCTCGGCTATTCTGCGAAATTCAAAACTTTGCGAACGAGACAAAATAGTGTCAGGCACGCGATCAAGTTCTGTCGTGGCCATGATAAACATCGCATGCGCGGGCGGTTCTTCGAGAGTTTTGAGAAGTGCGTTAAATGCATCTTTGGTGAGCATGTGTACCTCATCGATGATATAGACTTTGCGCTTTGCGCGCATGGGTGTAAAACGCACGGCTTCTTTGAGCTCACGGATATCGTCAATGCCGCGATTTGATGCCGCGTCGATTTCAACTAAGTCAAAGGCTCTGCCCGAAGAAAAATCTTTACATATATCGCATGTATTGCACGGCTCACCGTCTTTACCGCGCTTCTCGCAATTGAATGCTTTGGCGAGCAAGCGCGCGAGCGTGGTCTTGCCCGTACCTCTGGTGCCTGAAAAAATATATGCGTGGGAGACGCGCTCAAGACGCAAAGCATTTTTGAGTACGCTGACAATATGATCTTGCCCGACTACATCAGAAAATCGCTGGGGGCGGTATTTGCGATACAAAACTACATGTTCGGACTTTTGCATACCAGAATCCTATCAGGAAAATTGACCCAAGACCACTTGCCTACTTGCAGGCAATAGTACAAACAAAGCACCCGGCAACACTATTTCTGCCCTTGCATTGGATATCGACATCAGTGATATCGCCATCAACGCGGCGCGCATCTGCGATCTCGCATGACAAAGTTGGAGACGACTTTTTTGCCGTATTGAGTATGCTCTCGCAAACATCTTCCGGATAGCGTGCATCTTTATTGCTATCGTTTTGCACGACAATCTCGGTAAAAGATTTTGGCTGGATGCTATACCAATACCACCCGCCGTACCCGAGTGCGGCTGTCACAACAATCCACAAAATAAATCTGCCCATCTATTCTTTGAATACGATAAATTTGTATCCGAGAAAGTTCCAGAAAAGTGAGATGGCTGTTGCGGCGATCTTTGAGATGGTCAAAATTCTGTCTGCCGAGAGTGCACTAAGCGCACCAACGCCTTGGATGATAGCGACTGAAACGACAGTGTTGAGCCCAAGCCCAATGAGCGTAACGATCACAAACACAAGAAATCCTTTACGCGTGGGTGGTGCTTTCTCGGCAAAAGTCCACATCCGTTGCCAAAAATAACTATTCACGATGGCGATAGATGAAGCCACGATAAGGATTGGCAACATATCTATGGTATTGAGCGGATCGATGCCGTACGCGCGGCGCAAAGTCGTGGCGATACCAATATCGACACATACATTCATGAGACCCACGATGCCAAAACGCCCTAATTGCTTGAGAAACAAAATGTGCGAGAAAAGTTTTGAAGCGATAATATAGGCGATAAACTCAGCGATAGGCAATATCGCAAATAGCGACCAGAGTGGCAAAGAAAAACCGCCATAGGCCAGTGTTACTTCATTGTTTATCAATAGCAACCGCCCAAAAAAGGCAGTGATAAGACCGATGACTCCTGCGTAAAGATAATCTTTTTTAAACATGTTTGTAGCGTTGTTTAATTTCTGCCTCCACTTCTATGCGTGGTCGGCCATAAGTAATACGCGATATACCGACTACCCGCTCTTTTTGCGCGGGGTCGCCTTTTGCGGGGGCGCGCATCTGCATATTGAACGCGCGTGAAGTCTGACCTCCTATGAGCATTTTAACATAGGCATTTCGGTTATCAATGTTTAAGAGATCTCGCGCGCCAAACACCGGAGAAAACTGCTTTTCCAAAAATTCGCCATCATCAGATCCTACGCGAAACGCTATCATACTGCCCACATTGCCGAACACGGCTTTTTTGATATCGTCTTCAAGTTGACCCAAAAACTGATGTGCCACGATGAGCGAGAGTCGATACTTGCGTGCTTCTGACAAGATAGTGGCGATCGACTTGGTAGTGACATTTTGAAACTCATCGATATAACAAAAGAAATCTTTGCGCGCTGACTCATCGGCAATATCCACGCGCGAGAGCGCTGCTATCAATATGCGGCCTACAATAATAAGACCTAGTAGTGATGAGTTGAGCTCGCCCAAACGTCCTTTTGAAAGATTGATAAGCAAAATCTTTTGGGTATCCATCGCCTCACGAAAACTAAATGCACTTTTTTCTTGAGCAATGATTGGGCGCATGATGTCATTAGATAAAAAGGTATCAAACTTGGAGGTGATGTACGGCACCATGTTGGCCAAACTTGACTCGCCTCCTGCTTTCTCGGCGATCTTTTGCCAGAAACTATTGACGACGATATTTGATGAACGAGAGAGCTTGTAATCACGAAACTCTTTATCAACGAGCACGCGACTGACCTCCATGAGCGTGTTGCCTGACTGCGGGTCTTCCATGACGAGCATAGTTGCATTGCGGAAATATTGCTCAAACATCGGCCCGCCCGCAGTCTTCATGTCATAGAGCTTATTGAAAATGTCCAAAAGCTCATTGACGATCAAAGATTTTTGCTCAGGAAAGCGCGTATCATACTCCAAAAAGTTCAGCCCTAATGGCCGCTCGATATCACCGGGATTGAAATAGATCACATCATCCTCGCGTTCTTTGGGTATCGATTCGAGGAGCGACTCGATGTCAGACCCGTGCGGATCGATAAAACACACACCTCTACCTGCCAAAATATCTTGGCGCGCGAGCTCTTTGAGAAATGTTGATTTACCCGTACCGGTCTGCCCAATAACATACATGTGACGCCTGCGGTCATCATCAGCCATGTAGACAGGGCGGCTCTCGCCTCGAAACACACTATCCCCAAGCAACATACCGGTCGTGGGTATATTGGTAGGAGGTGGGGCTTCACGCGATTTGAGATACGCCACATTGGGCTGCGCGAAACCCGAATATGGTAAGTGAAAAATGCTGGCAAGCTCGGATGACGAAAGATATATTTTTTCTGACTCGCTGAAAAGACGAAATGAAAATCGATAGAGAAGCTCTTCGAGTGGCTTTGCGCCCACGCGCCTGAACGCAAGCTGATTGCCTTGTGGGTTGCCGAACTGCTCAAACGCGGCTTCCAACCCCGCCATGATCGTAGTAGTCTCGGCGGGAGTAGCGGCAGACGCAATAATACGAATCACTACATCAAAGGCGGGTTGTGACGCCTTGGTCTCGATTTGTTTGGCGAGATCTTCATCGGCGGCTTTTGGTTTTTCTTCGATTCTTTTTTCTTCTTTTGGTTTTGAACCCGCACCCATAACAGCGTCTTGCAATTCTTTACCAAAACCCCCGAGTGCGTCTTTGAGTGACGCGCCGGCACGCACTTTGCGTGCGACCTCATTGCCTTTCTGATAGAGTGGGTCTCGTGCGGGGCGGACGACCACCTGAATAGCCGCGCCATCCCCTACTGTTTTCAATTTTGCAAACGCACCCGTGATAATCTCGAGTGGATCGGAACCAAGCTCATGATAGGTGCGGAGTGACAGTAAAGCATTTTTGCTCGTCACGGCGACGGATCCGGCACTTACTCCTGATGGGTGGAAAATGTTGTAATCTTTTGACTCAGTCACTTTTGCTGAAGGGAAAAACGAATTTAATTGATTTGCAAAAAATTGAGATGCAAAACGCGGCACCGCTACATAAAAAATAACCTCTTGCCCCACATGTGGCAGGGCTGCTTCAAAAGTTATCGACGGGCTCCCAAACCGCATATGATGGAGACCACTCGTCTTGAGCGATGAGAGAGCGGCATAAAGCTGCTCCATGGCTATCATGATATCTTTGGGCTCTTTTTTCTTTGCTTCGCCAGCCGGTGGATTTTCATCCTGCGGTATCAGTACCGCGTAGAGCACCATGCCAAGTGCGCCCGAGACTTCCGCCTCACGGCGCGGCCCCATCACCAAAAAATAAAATAGCAGTGCTGTAATGAGCGCCAACCCGACTGATGCCGCGATAATGCCTGCAAAAAGCGGATCCATGCTGTTATGGGTTACCGGTGGTGAATCGCTCTACGAGCGCATCATGAAAAGCATCGATGAGGTAGGGATTGTGCGTCTCACGCGCGCGAGCAATAGCATCGAGTACACCGCCGGACATCGCCTCATCTACCAAAAGCGCTACGCTGCGCGAAAGTTCATCTTGCGCTGGCTCGGCGGGTACCGTTTGCGGCATGGGAGTCGTGGGTGCTGGCGCAAGTGTTGCATGTTCGCGCAAAACTTCGCGCGCCGCGGCATGTGGCGTAGCATCACCCATCTCACGCTTTTTCTCGGCGATGCGCCCTTCTAAATAGCGAATCTCCTCTTGGGGAGTGGAAAACTTTGTCTCACCTTCCATATATTTGAGTATAGCACAGACCATGCAAGCCGTTGTATAATAGAAGAGTGAATTTCAAAAAACGCTGGGCAATCCTTGCAGGCATTCTACTCGTTGGTGCCTTTTTGCGCCTCTCACAGCTCTCCGAGTTTCCGCCGGGACTTTTCCCCGACGAAGCCATGAACGGCAACAACGCCCACGAAGCGCTTGGCACGGGTCATTTTAAGATTTTTTATCCTGAGAACAACGGGCGCGAAGGATTTTTTATCAACTTACAAGCGATCTCGGTCAATATCTTTGGACATACTTTTTTTGCGCTTCGTCTCATGAGCGCCCTTTTCGGCATCATGACTATTGCTGCTATCTATATTTTTATACGCGCCTATACGCGTGATACGCGCATCGCGCTCATCGGCGCCGCCCTGCTGGCTACAAGCTTTTGGCATCTAATGTTTTCGCGCATCGGGTTTCGCGCTATTATGGCGCCGTTTTTTCTCACTATTGGACTTGGGCTTCTGTACGAGGTGTGGGTCAGACGCAACGCGCGAAGACATGATATCGTGCTAGCGGTCTCGGCACTAGGCGGGTTACTGTTTGGTCTTGGGTTTCATTCATATATTGCGTATCGCGCCGCCGTACTGCTCCTGATCCCACCGTTGTGGCTTTTTCTCAAAAGTGCGCGTGAAGAGCGGTCCCACTGTATTTTGTGCGTCCCCGCACTCTTTTTACTCTTTGCGTTTGTGGCGGGCGCGCCGCTCGGGTGGTATTTTTTGGAGAGACCACAGGATTTTTTTGGTCGCACCTCACAGATATCAATCTTCTCTACCGAGAACCCACTTCTGGCATTTTTAAAAAACATTGGTCTTACGGTACAAATGCTCTATTTTGCGGGCGATTTTAATTGGCGGCACAATTTTGCAGGCGCGCCATCACTCTGGTGGCCCGTATCAATCGCGTTTACCGTGGGACTTTGGGAGAGCTGGCGTAAAAAATACTGGGCATTGTTTTTGTGGTTTATGGTCATGCTCCTCCCAGTTGTTATCTCATCAGAAGGATTACCTCATGCGCTTCGCGCTATCATCATGATTCCACCAGTTATCGTTTTTGCCGCTATCGGCTTTGACGCGGTTTGGCGCTGGGCGGCGCGCGCGATGCACCCTGACTATGCGCGATTGGTGGCAATATTGATACTGCTCTTAGGCGGCATCCGTACTTACAATATGTATTTTCGTGAGTGGGCACCACGACCCGAGGTACGCGCGGCGTTTGGCGGCAATCTCTATGACATCGGCGTATTTCTCAAAAACTCACAAGACACTGTAGCGAAATATGTGATCACTGATGAAGTTGATACTATTGATCGTACCGGTCGCCCAATGGCACTCCAGCCGATACTATATGCATCTGAGACTTATCTACCTGAACCTCCTGGCGCCCGAAATATTTTTTACTACACACTACGCGACATTGATGCTATCGATTGCACGCGTGACTGTATGATCATCCCTATCGGCAACGAAGAACGCGTGTTGGAAGCTGTCCGCGCGCGCTTTCCTACTTTGCGCCCTACACGCTACGGATCGGTACTGGTCGCAGAACCCGCGCACCCCCAATTTGAATAACCTATGAAAACGCAGCCTCGCATCATCGCTGGATTAGTACTCGCGCTTGGTTTTTTCCTCGCATTTACCTCATCGTGGAATGAATCAGCGATCTTTGATGAGACGGCGCATATCGGTGCTGGCTATTCCTATGTAACACAACGCGACATGCGCCTGAACCCGGAGCATCCACCGCTCGTCAAAGACTTGGCGGGATTGCCACTCGCCTTTTTGGATCTTAAATTTCCACTTGATACCAAAGGGTGGGATCAGATGATCAATGGCCAATGGGATCAGGGGGGTGAATTTATCTTTTCATTTGGCAATGATGCTGACTTGATATTGCGCGCCGCGCGCTTTCCGATTATGCTTCTCGCGCTTCTTACGGGCATCTTTATCTTTTGCTGGACTGAACGGCAATTTGGTAGTATCGCCGCACTCCTCGCTACTTTTTTTTGGGCGCTCTCACCTACCGTCATCGCGCACTCGCGCTATGTCACGACTGATATCGCTGCAAGTTTTGGATTTCTCATCGGTATCGCAGTATTTGTATGGTTTATCAAAACACCAACTACGCGGCGCATCGTCACGCTCGGTATCGTGTTTGGTATCACGCAAGTACTCAAGTTTTCTCTTTTTCTTTTAATACCGATCTATATCGTGCTCGCAGGCATGTGGCTCTTGGTGACACATCGAGGGCGAATCAAAGATTTTTTTAAAAATGCGTTTGTACTCTATCTCAAGATTGGGTGCGCGTTTGTTATCGGTGCTGGCGTCATCTGGACTATATATCTTTGGCATGTGTGGGATTACCCCCAAGAGCGCCAACTGCGCGATGCACAAACGCTCGTAGGTACATTTAGACCCCAAGCAATTGCCAAGCTTGATTACTGGCTTATTGAACACCGCGCGACCCGACCACTGGGACAGTATTTATTGGGTGTGATGATGGTGACGCAACGAACCGCGGGCGGTAACAGTGCATACTTTTGGGGTGAAGTATCTGCTGACGGATGGGCTGCGTATTTCCCCACGGTCTATCTTCTCAAAGAAACACTAGCGTTGCACATCTTTGCAATCTTGGCGTTGGGGCTCTCGCTCCTGCGCATCATGCGTGCACGATCAAAATCTCTGTCTTCCATACGCGCGTGGATACATACACATTTTGCGGTATTTGCGAGCATCTTTTTTGTGGCGTTTTATTGGGCGTCATCGATCGCAAATCCGCTCAATATCGGCGTACGCCATGTACTCCCTACCTTTCCTTTTATCTATATACTTACCGCGCGACAGCTCGCCCTCTGGATCCTGCCCGGTACGGTGATTGCGAAAAATAAAATCTCACTCATCTACCAATCACTTATTCGTCCCTTGCCAAAAATATTATTTGCCGCACTGATGCTCATCTGGATGGGTAGTGCCACTATCAGCTCATGGCCTCACTACTTGTCATACTATAACGAGCTTGCCGGCGGCACGCACAACGGCTGGTACTTTGCTACTGACTCAAATTATGATTGGGGTCAAGATCTCAAACGCTTGCGTGATTTTGCGCTTGCCAATCCCGATGAAAAAATATATCTTCACTATTTTGGTGGATCCGCCGCGGGCGATGCCGCTCAACGCTATTGGCTTGGCAATCAATTTTCCCCGTGGTATTCAAGCTTTGGCCCGCCACCATCGGGATCGATCTTTGCTATTTCTATCAACGAACTGGCTGGTAAATGGGCGAAGCCGATAGGCGGATTCCCTGCGGGCGACCCGAAAGATGCCTACCCGTGGCTCCGAGGCCTCCAGCCCTTTGGCCGCGCCGGCACCGCGATCTTTCTGTATCGAATGCCATAAAAATTATTCGCGGAGCTTGTAAAACAGCTTATTACCAAAACGAAGGTCGATATACTCAAGGCGCGAAATATTGTCTTTGATATCACCTACAAGCGCAGTATCGAGGTTGCTCCATACATACTCGGGGCTGGTCTTCTCAAGTACCAAAATCTCCCACCCTGCGCGCGTTTTGATACGAATCGTCTCGTCAGTACGCGCGATGGTAAATTCAACACTTTGAATGCGTGGATCTTCGGGCGCTTTTTCATTGAAAAAAGTGATGAGCCGCATCATCTCGCTCGATAACTGCTGCTCTTTGAGCACTACGGTGCGCTCTCGTTCGTCGGTAATCTTGGGAACGATAGTGCCTGAAAAACCCGCGGGCGCCGCCTCAAACGCGACACCTGCCCTATCAATCCAAAAGCATCCCTCATCGCTAGTACGGCACAACACACCCCACCCCGAATACTCTTTGATGGTAACTTTCAGCGCACGGGGAAACTCAGTGGCAACCTCCGCACGCTCGATAGTAGGAAAGGCGGACGCAAGACCAGAGGCAAGTTTGTCGCGTGATAACAACCAATATGAACGGACGGGTAAGATGCCCCACTTTTTCTGCCCGAGCCACTCAGCAAGATACAGATCAACATCTTCACGCGGCGTACGTACCACGCCATCTACTGAGACATCAACAATATAAAATCGGTCAGACAAAACATAGACTCCTGCGCCGACAAGTACCACAACGCTCGCAATTACTATTATCGTAAGACGCCGCACGCGCGCCTTGTGACGCTTTTTTTTCTGCGACTCAATGTATCCTTTTTTGATATTGGCCATCAGCGCCTGATGACATCCATACCAATATACGGCTGGAGTACTTCGGGAATGTGAATCGATCCGTCGGCTTGCTGGTTTTGTTCGAGAAGACTGATGAGAAGACGCGGCGTAGCCACCGCGGTATTGTTGAGCGAATGCGCAAAACGCGAAGTACCGTCTGCATCGCGGTATTTGAGATTGAGCCGGCGCGTTTGAAAATCATGAAAGTAGGACGCCGAATGCGTCTCACCAAACTTTTCCTGCGATGGAATCCAAGTCTCGATGTCATATTTTTTAACCTGCCCTAAGCCGATATCGGCACCGCAATTGAGTACCACACGATAGTGGAGCCCGAGCTTTTGTAAAAGTTCTTCGGAGTTTGCAAGCAATTCTTCGTGTAATCGTACCGATTCCATATGATCAGCCTTGCACACAACCACTTGCTCAACTTTGCGAAATTCATGCACACGATACAATCCCTTGGTATCTTTGCCATGACTCCCTGCCTCCCTGCGAAAACACGGTGAGATGGCTACAAATTTTTTGGGTAGCTCATCCTCACTCAAAATTTCATTTTGAAGCATCCCCATCACCGACACCTCGGCAGTACCTACCAGATAGGTACCGTCTTGTGTTTGATATACATCTTCCTTACCCTGCGGAAAATATCCGGTACCGGTAAAATTTTCTTCGCGTACAAGTGAGGGTGCATTGATAGGTATATATCCTTTACCCGAGAGTTCACGCATCGCAAACTGCCAAAGGGCAATCTCGAGCAACACGGCTTCACGCTTGAGGAAATATCCGCGAAAACCAGCGACCTTAATACCATTTTCAAAATCAGCAAGATCCAAATCACGCAAAATAGTAATATGGTCTTTGGGTACAAAAGAAAATGATGGCTTGGTACCCCACTGCCTTATCTCGCGATTATCAGCGTCAGATGCGCCGTCTGGCACTGACGGGTCAGGGATATTTGGCGCCTGATACATAAGATTCTCAAACTCGGCGGTGGCATCAGTAAAAAGCTTTTCTTTGTCGCCCAAATCTTTTTTAAGCTCACGCATTGCCTCGATGAGCTGACGCTTTGCCTCAGCATCCTCAATACGGCTGATCTCTTCGGAAGTAGTGTTGAGCTGAGTACGCAAAGCGTCTACCTCGACTTGGCGCTCGCGGCGCAAACGATCAGCGTCGAGCAATTTTTCGACATCAAATGGAATATGCTTTTTGCGCGCGGCATCACGCAAAAGGCTTGGATTCTCGCGGATAAACTTGATATCGAGCATTTCTTTATTATACTCAAAAACCCCCTAGATGCTAGGGGGTTTTTGAAAAAAATATACGAGGATATTATTCGACAGTGATACCACCAAACTTGCCTGATACCACATGGTCATGGTACTTCCAAGCACCCTTTTCGGTAAACACAAACGACCACGATTCGCCATCTGCGAGCCCGCGGCACGCGTCAAAGATTTTTGGTTCTTCGGTGGTGTCACATTTCTTGATATCAGAACCGGGATACATGGTATGGGTAGGGTGCATAGCTGACGCAGGCCAGCTTGCATCACCACTTTCATTTTGAAAGCGAACTGCCTCGCCCATTTTGATAGTGACCTGATTTGGCACGAAACCTGTCTTGGTGATTTTTACCACAGTCTCTTTGACCATCACTTCTTCTTTTTTCTCAATTACCGTAGTATCTTCTTTTTTCATTACCTCATCACCCGTGGGAGCTTGAGCATCCTCTTTGCCCGTCAGCATGATAAACCCTCCAACGCCGATAAGTGCGACAACGACAATACCTATAAGAAATTTATTCATAGTTTTTAGATTCCTAGTCTTTTTAGTTTTAGATAAAACTGGCCAAAAGTCAATGAATTAAAGTCCGGTGGTACCGAACCCGCCTCTGTCAGACGCACCCAGATCATCAACTTCTTCAAACTCTACCGCATCAGTCTTGAGTATAATACCTTGTGCGATACGCTCACCGCGCTCGATGGTCACCGGCGCATCCGTATAATTGTAGACAAATGCCCTATACTCATCGTTGTTGCCACAATAATCGCGATCAACGATACCAACGCTATTGGCAAAAAAGATACCGCGCTTTGGTGTCGATGAGCGCGGCGCGAGTAAAATCATGTGGCCTTCGGGAATCTGAATCGCTACATTGAGTGGAATAAAATTGAGCGAGCGTGGCTCGATGATAACTGTCTCACGCGAGGCAAGATCAAACGCAACCGCCCCACCTGTGTGATAGACAGGCAAAGGTAATGACTTATCAATACGACGGATGCGAATTTTCATTTTTAGTTTATTTCTTTTGATGCCTCGCCACGCGCGATCTCGAGCGCACCATAAAGACCACCTGCGGACTTGAGCGACGCGAGTGTTATTTTTGGGAATGTTGGCAATACGGAAATAATTTGACCGATATGTTGTTCGAGCGTCGTGAGTGATAAGCGATCTTTGAGCGCGCCGCCAATCACCACAATATCAGGCGCCCAAAGAAGAATCGTGTTTGCAACGCCGATGGCAAATTTTGCGGTTACTTCTTGCCATACCGCGGGATCGACGATATCTTCAGGTTTTTTGCCCAATCGCCGCTCAATACCCGAGCCTGATACTAAAGATTCGAGTGTGATATAACTTTGATCATGATGCGCGATTATTTGATGCCCCGGCTCAAACCCGATGCGGTGCGCATCTATCGCGCCGTTTACAATACGCACGCCTCCCACACCGGTACTGATAGTAAGATACGCGACAATAGTATTGCTCTTGCCCGCACCATGTATTGCCTCGCCAAGACCTGCGAGCGCGGCATCATTTTCAACAAGTACTTTTGTACCAAGCGCGGCTGACAGGTCAGCTACAAACGGTTTGCCCGCCCAACCTTCAAGATGTGGTGCGCGTACGAGCGTACCTTGTATTTGATCAATGACGCCGGGAAGCCCGCCCGCCGTGATTTGGATCTGACCTAACGCGGCATATTTTTTTGCGCCGTCAACCAAGAGTGCGATACCGTCTTCGTAGCGCCGTGGCGTCTGGATGATCGTCGAATCACCTTCAAGGGTAGTGCCATCACGCGAAAAACCTATGCGCGTATGAGTGCCTCCTACATCAAAAAGAAAATACATATACTAGCGCGTCAACCGGAACCATACATCAGCATATCCTTGATAGTTTGGTGCAATGTTTGCTGTAGTGCCAGCGTTCCATGCTGATGAATCGTGACAAGTACCGACCGCATTGTAGCAAATACTCCACTCAGCGGATCTGAATCCTGCGGGTATCGCAAGCGTCACACTGCGTCCCTGTTGAGGGATATTCGTCCATTGGAATGAAAATGGGATGCAGCTACCACCTGAAAGGTAGCACCCCGGATACGAGCCAGAACTCGCAGTAGTAATAGATCCGACGCCACTCAAATTGACAGTACCCGTGACCCCGGGGCGTGTAGAAATTTTTTCATAGATAAGCCCTTGCACACCGACTTGAGGACCGCTCGGTGGTGGTGGAGGTGGAGGAATCACTACACGACTTGCGGTATCCCACATAATGTCATCGACATTCATGCTAACATTGGCAGTCGTAGCAGAATTAGCGACAATCATACTATTATGTCGTGAGTCATACCATGAAGGCCTACACGATGCGGGCGCTGTATATGATGTCGTTACCATCTGTGATTCAATAGAACTTATATCATCGAGCTTTGTTGCCACTTTAAGACCGTTACTACCAAGGTCTTCGATGTTGGTGCTCACACGATACCAAGAATTTTCTTGGATACCATTTGGTATGCGTACTGGATTTTTTAATGTCGGTCCATTGCATCCAACATCCGCAGACACATTGTATTGAACATATAAGTTGTAAACCCATCTGCCGGTCGCTTGATCAAAATCTCTAAATACATCACCACCGATACGCCCATATCCTACCGAGCCATCACCAGGTTTTTCGATTGCGGGCATCACAGCGATATGGCTCCAATTAGATAAATTCGGGACCATAAAGCTTGCGGAAATTTTGCGATCATTGCCTCCGAGACTATCGGCAAGCATAAGACCTGACGCATGAGATGGCGCAGCGCCAGCGCTCGTCAATTTTGCTGATGTATTATTTTGCGGGCAATTGTGCGTTGGCGGTTCAACGACATCAGACGCCCATGTACCCCATTTCAGATTCCAACGACCCCCCTGCTCAACGGGCATAGGGTTACCATCGCAATTTAGAGGTGGAGGTGGTGGGGGTTGCGAGATAGGAGTACCGACCAGCACATCAGTACCAGCGCTCACTGTGACGCCCAATCGTGTCACCTCGGCAATCGCACGGAATGTAGTAGGGATAGCATAGTCACATGCGTCTTGTATCTGGTAG
>SICQ01000005.1 GCA_009691385.1 Candidatus Ryanbacteria bacterium | reverse complement strand
AGTTTTTATTGGAATTGCGGCATGCCGTGGCTGTATAGGCGTGGCAAGGTAGAAGAGTTTTTCTTTCGGCGCGCAATGAAAAAAAATATCTTGGTCACGGGTACCGAGGGCATGAAGGCTGCGTATATCAAAGAATACAAGCTCAGCGCTGGTCGGGTACGCGTGGTGCCAAACGGTATCAATCTCGCACGGTATATACCGTGGCGCGCAAAACGCGCAGAGTCGCGCGCGGAGCTCGGCGTCACCTCCGAGCAAAAGGTGGTTTTATTCGTACATCATTTATCACGACGCAAAGGAGCAGATCGCATTAAACCGATTGCCAAACGATTCGCTGACGATCAGTCTGTAGTTTTTATCGTTGTCGGCTCCGGTCCGCTCGCAGATGACATTGTGGGTGGCAACATACGGCGTGTGGGGAGTGTACCCCAAGATGTCATGCCGCGCTATTTTGCGGCAGCCGATGTGTTTTTGATGCCATCAGAAGAAGAAGGCTTCCCCAATGTGTTGTTAGAGGCAATGGCAATGGGTGTACCTATTGTGGCGAGTGCAGTGGGTGGTGTACGCGAGATTGTACTCAAAGGCGCGCAAGATTTTGTTGTATCGGGCGATAATGATCTGTTTGCGCAAAAGATAAAAAGCTTACTTGATGATAGTGTGTTGACGGGGAATATTGGTGCCGAAGCAAAAGTGTGGGTTACGCGCTACGATTTACCAGAGGCAGCAAAGATTTTTACTGCTCTCGTGACTGAGTAGCGATAGCGGCGATGTCCCGTTCAATCGAGCGGGATTTTTTGATAGCAAGTTCAATGGCAAATAGTATCCAGAGAGTAGCAAAACCGAGTGCAAGATACGCAAGAATCGGATGGAATATTTTGTCTGCAAAAAAGAGCTGCTCTATGACAAGTGCAGTAGTTGTTGTCGCAATGATGATAAAAAAATCTTGAAAAAAATGAAGCGGGCGGAAGAAGATAAGAATACTTTGCAATACACTGCGAGATTGTTTGTTGGCGGCAGATACTTCGAGTGATGAGATCGGGAAATGTTCTGGATGTTTAAGATATTTTTTGGCGTAAATTTGAGGCGCCAAGCTATGCATGACGCGGAGGGACGCGAGCGCGATGCTGCCGAGTGCGCCTGCTACAACTAAAAATATTGGCAAGATGATATATATTTTTGTCATGCCCACCACAAGTGCGATTGAAAAAAGAGGTGGGATCACGAGATGATTGACTTCATCCCAAAAAATACCGCGGAGTGAATAGGTCTCGCGCAGACGGGCGAGCTCGCCATCAACTTTATCAAGGATGATATTGAGGTAGAGGAGGCCAAGTCCTATGAGTTTGTATTGCCAGCCAAACGCTACGAGAAACACGCAACCAGCAAAACCCGCCATGATGCTGGCGATGGTTACTTGGTTTGGCGTGACGCGCGTGCGGGCGAGTAGACGCGTGATATAGATAGAGGGGCCGCGCTGAAAAAAAACATAGCCGGGTGGGCGATGCCATCCGTCAGGGTTTACTTTGCCGCCCTGCAGGCGCTCACGAAGTTCTTTAGTTGATTCCATGGTTAGTGTCCTTTAATACCGCCTAAGGGGCGCAGCCAAACCACTGGCTCTATGATACCAGATTTTGTAAGCTCATCGACTACTGCATGGAGGCCCTCACTCGTATAATGTTCTTTTTTGATGAGTTCAGGATCTTTGCGTTTGGAGACAAGAGTATATTGTGGAGGTGTTATTTTTTGTGACCGGCCATCTTTGATATATTTGCCGATTTCTTTGGCCGCTGAAGGTGTCGCTGACCACATGGTCTCGACAGCATCTTTACCTACTGCAAGGCATGAGAGCGTGCCTACATCACCCGCGATCATGACTGGTTTGCCGGTAAAGACGCGCATTGCGTCTTGGCGGTGTACGATAAGCTCTTGGCTATCAATAGTTTCTTTCATGATTGAGTTGTGCGCGGCGTCCCACACAAAGTGCGCTTTGCCCTTGGGGAGCGCATCGTTGATACGCGCGAGAAGTGCCAAGCGAAACGCGTAGCCGTAGTTAAGTCCTATTTTTATGGACTGCCAGAGGCGCTTGCCCTCAGGCGAATTGATAGGCGTTTCAGGAAATTGGTTGCGTGAAAAATACGCGTGCCAGCGCGCACCAAAGTTTTTTATACTTTCCGGTGTGCCAAAATGAAACATGAGCTTTAAGAAAAAGAGCGCAAATTTTTCGAGCGGGGTATTTTTTTCTCGTCGTCCAAAGTAGCGGCCAAGGTGATAGGTCGCATGGCCTCCGCCACCATGGTAAAACATCAAAATATCTCCTTGGGAAATATTCCATGCCGATGCTATGTCGGGTTTATCGATTTTTTCTACCGTGTGGAGTTCAAGAAAGTGATTACCGCCAAAGTTGTATCCGATCTCATGGCGTCCGTTGGTCCATGATGAGCGGGGGACGAGGTCACCTAGATCAATATCTTTTTGTTCAGATTCAGTGATAATGTTGCCGCCGTACTCCATATAGCCGAGCTCTTCTGGTGCTACGCCGTATTTGCGTGCCGCCGCCGACGCACCTTCCAGAAAGAATGACTGAAGCTCTTCGCGTGTTAGATCATATTTGGTCGATGGTTTTTCATAGGTACCAAGCCACGCCAAAAATCCTTTCCACTTACTCTCGCGCAGCAATACACCGCTACGAAGTCGCGTGGCAAAGTCTTTGAGAAATTCAGGAGAGAAATCTTCTTTTTTGAGTGTTGTACGAAACACGCTCATGCCGCAGTTCATCGCGGGCGCGGTCAGTTGCGGCACAATGGTATCTTTGGTCGCCGCTACAAATTGGGGAGGAGATTCAAGACCAGCTTTAGGGTGAATATTAGGAAGACACACCGGAGGCCGCGCCATGCTGCGGACGCGCGCAATACGCCCGAGCTTGCCACGGATTTCTGGGTGTTCAATATTGTCGCAAGAAAAGCTCATCCTTTAAATACTGCGAGTGGGCGGAGACGGGCGACGGGGCGCGCGATGCCTTCGTGTTCAAGTATTTCGGTCACATGATCAATACCTTCGTTGGTGATGTGTTCTACCACACGCTTGAAGGGTGAGCGTGTCTGGTAGATGTGGGTGACAAAGTTTTTGGGATGAGGGCGCGAAAGGCCTTCGTTTTGCATTTTTTTGATAGTCACACCCGCACCATGATCTGACGCAAAGAGGTGCTCTTCAGCTTTATCAAGACCAATGGCGATATACGAGTTAGTAGTATTAAATCCAGAGATGATAAGCGGTTTGCCTGGGAATGCGCGGTTTGCGGTATGACGATGTACGATAAGTTCTTCATCGCCGATTTTTTCTTTCATGATTGCATTGTGAGTTGAGTCTACTATCAATGAGGCGGTAACACCCTTTTTTGGAGAAACCTTTGATAGCGTATCAATGATGCGCCGCGCTATCGCCATACGAAAGCCATAGCTGTAGTTGAGTGATGCCATAGTGGCTTGCCAAAGACGGTTACCCTCGGGAGTATCGAGCGGGATTTCCATAAAAGGCTTTGGGTGGAAGTAATAGCGAAAACGCTTTGTCGCATATTTCCAGTTTTTCGGATTACCAAAATGAAAGAGCGTTTTGAAAAAGAATAGTACAATTTTTTGTATTGCCGTATTTTTTTTACGGTTACCAAAGTAACGGCCGACATGATACGAGACGGCACCCCCACCCCCGTGGTACATAATGACGATCGAGCCTTCTTTAAGTCCCCAATCACGCGCAGTTTTAATATCAATCATCTCCTCGACATATTGGATCTCCAAAAAATGGTTGCCTTTAAATCCATAGCCAAGATCATGTCGCCCCGAGCGCCATGAGATGCGTGGCAGGATTGTTTTAAGATCGAGCGATTCTTGTTCTTCTTTTGAAAATACTGATCCCTGGTATTCAACGCGATCGAGAAACTCGGCTGGCAGGTTGTAGCGTTCTACTGCTGCCTTCGCCCCGCGCTTGATGATATCGGCAAATTCTTCTTCGGTAAGATCATAGGGTTTGTGTGGGCGGCCAATGATACCAAGCCACAAGAGAATATTTTTAAAATGGCCGTAGCGTGGGCCGAGATTCGCACGAAGCTCGTAGAAAAACGATTCAAAGAAAGTGTGATCGACATCTTTGACCGAGAGCGAGGTTACGAGTGCGCCCATGCCACAGCCGACCGAAGGCGCGGTGAGTTCGGGTACAATGGTGCCGCGGGTGGCGGCCGCAAACGAAGAGGGGCCTTCCGTGCGTTCTTTTAAGTGAAGGTCGGGGAGGCATACGGCAGGACGGGCAAGCGATGGTAGTGCAGTGATAGACGCCAAAATATCGCGCGTACGGTCGTCGTCGATATTGCAGCCGAGCGAATGAACTTTCTCACGATCCATGATAGCATTATGGTACCCAAAAAACCCTTTATTTTCAACGATGACAGTCTGGTATCTCACAACACTCACATATCCTTCAACGCTCGCCAACCGCCTCCAGGTCATAAAAATGACGGAGGCTTTTTCGCATCATGCGGATATCACGCTCTGGGTGGCGAGCATAGGTGGCAAGAAAAAGGAAATACTCGAGAGTTATGGTGTTGTTGAAAACCTTTCCATAAAAGAACTTCCTAAATCATTCGGCGTGCTATGGCCCAAGAGTTTCTTTCGCGCATTAGCATTTCGTCGTATCATCCGCATGGCGCCACCCGATACTCTTTTTTATACGCGTGATATATTGCTCGCTTTTTTCCTTACACTTTTCTCGCCGCAGTTTCGTAAAAGATTTGTATTCGAATGTCATTCGCTCGATAAGTTCTCCAAAAGTATTTACAGAAGGGTCTTCCGAAATGCTCGTGGTGTTGTTTCAACTAATAAAGCCAAAGCAGAAGTCATCGGGTCAGTCTACGGTGTTGATGCGAGATGTATATTTGTCGCACCCAACGGGTTTGATGCTAAGCTCTTTGATGCGCTACCATCTCGAGCGGAGGCGCGGGCAACCGTACAGTTACCTCAAGATCAATCAATCGTGTTATACGCGGGGAGTCTTCAATCATGGAAGGGGGTGGATGCGGTGTACATGCTTGCTCAAGTGTTGCCGCATATATTGTTTGTTGTTTTAGGTGCTAGAGAGGAGAAAAAAGAAAACAACTTATGGATGTTGTCCTCGGTATCAAACAGAAGGGTGCCTAGTTATTTGCGTGCTGCTGATGTACTTATCGCGCCATATCGCACGGACAGTTTGCGTGCTCGAGCATATTTTTCTCCTATCAAAATGATGGAGTATCTTGCGTCAGGTACTCCTACTGTTGCTACGGATTTAGAATCTATCCGTGAGATCGCAGGAGATGAATATATGTGGCTTGTTGAGCAAGGGGAGGTCGAGGGTTTTCGTAGTGCTATCGAATATATTATGGCGCACACCGAACAGGCACACGCTAAAGCTATCCGTGGGCGTGAACAAGTCTCCGTTTTGAACTGGGAGAAACGCGCGGAGAATGTCGTGCGGTTTGTGCGTCAGCTACCATGACTCGTGTGTCGCTGAAACATTGTTTTTTCGCTGCACTTTTTTTAGTTGTTTTTGGGTTGGGTCTTGCGCATACAATAGTGTTTCGCTATGCGATGAATCCTGACGGCGTTTCATATCTTGATATTGGCGATGCTTTTTGGCGTGGCGACTGGAGTGCTGTGCTAACAACCTATTGGAGCCCGCTCTATCCTTTCATTTTGGGATTTGCGTTATGGCTTACAGGATCTCCACCCGCTATGGAGTTTACGGTGGTGCATGTAGTAAATTTTGTATTGTATCTCGGTTCATTCGTGGCGTTTCTTTTTTTTCTTCGTACATTGCTTGATCGAGAAAAGATAGTCGATGTTTATGATCGCTCCATCTTTTTTGTTTTTGGTACAAGTATTTTTTTGACGGTAGCGTTGAGTATGATAACTATTAGTTATGTTACGCCCGACGTGCTTGTCGCATTAGTTATGTATGTTGTCTCCGGCCTTTTTATCATTTTTTTGGAGCATCCAAAGGTACGGCATTATGTAATGCTCGGCAGTATGCTCGGGCTAGGGTATCTTACCAAGGCAATTTTGTTTCCCTATGCATTGGTGGTTTTTGTCCTTCTATTTTTTGTTGTCAAAAAAGATCAGAAAAGAAACTTTGGATTAGGTGTTGCAGGAAGTATTTTTTTACTTTGCATGTTGCCCTGGGCATTTAGTATGTCAGCGGCCAAGGAGCAATTTACCTTTGGTGAGACGGGTACTATTAATTATGCGTGGTTTAATAATGGCGTTCGTCCTTTTGTGCACTGGCAGGGAGAGGGAGATGCGGGGATGCCCACTCACCCTACCCGAAAAATTTTTGACAACCCTGTAGTATATGAATTCAATGATGGTTATACAGTGACTTATGCACCATGGTTTGATCCAGGACATTGGTACGCGGGTCTTACGCCACATATTTCTTTGTTGAATACCATGTATACTCTTCGGGTCGGTTTCTCTAGGCTCGTCAGCGATATGATATATTATTTTAGTTTCATCCTGTTGATGGTCGTTGTTCTTTGGTGGCGTGAAGAAGATAAAAAAGAAATGCTTTTAGGGTTTTGGCGCACCTATTTTCCTTTAGTGATTTCGAGCGGTATCATTCTTGGGCTGTATGTCGCCGTATCTGTTGAGAGTCGTTATACGGCACCGTTTCTCATGGTTGTGCCTACTACACTTTTTGTTTCGATTTATGCTAGCACCAAAAAAAGAGATTTACCTTACGCACGTATTGTTATTGTCGCGGGGACAGTTTTGGCGATCTTACTTACTGGCGGGCGTAATATTAATGATGTTACCAATGCATTTATCTCAAGCCCGCGGCATTATCATGGAGAGGTGGCAAAGGGCCTCGAGGATATAGGTGTACCAACGGGCGAATCGATGGCGTATATTGGCCATGCGTCAGGCGGAATGAACGCCTATTGGGCGCGTCTCGCACGAGTGTATATTATCGCTGAAGTTCCTGAAGAAGGACAAAAGATATTCGTCGATGGGAGTATCGAGATGCGCATACGCGTACTCAAGGTATTTGCTGATGCGGGTGCACACTGGGTTGTGTGGGAGTACGCACCTTTGTACGCAGAGCAAGAAGGATGGCAGCGCATCGGCCAAACCGTATATTATATAAAAAAACTTTAGCGCGCTTTAACTGACCAGACATCGCCCCATTGGTGTGGGTCAAAGCGCTTGTCGTCTTCTATTGATTCTTTAGTAGTTGCGGTTGATGCACAAAGAAGGATCGTATTGTTTTCAAGAGATACCCAGCCGTTTGCATATCCCGGGGGGATGACCACCACGTTGGGTTTTCGCTGTGAGCTTACAAAAGTATATTTTTGTTCAGGATGTTGCGGGTTGAGTGCTACAAATTTTGCCATCCCTTGGAGGATAGTAAAGTATTTCCATTCGCGCTCATGAAAGTGAAAGCCACGAATAGTGCCGGGAGAGTGATTGACTACATAGTACACACGCTTGACCGGAACCTCGGCATTATCAAGAAAGGGCGCAAAATGCCCTCGATCGTCGACGAAGACGGATCCATCTTTGGCGTGGGGGATATGTTCCATGTCTGCGAGTATAGCGCTTTTGCCCAAAATTTCAACTATAGAAAAAAACCTCCACCTTGCAGCTGCAAGGTGGAGGTGATGGCCGTCAGTGGCGGCCATGGCGAGAGATGTCGCCCTTGTCGGAATAGACGATGATACGGTTTATTTCCGCTTGCACCGTGGCGACATCGAAGGGGATCCTTTCGAACGGAACACCAAAGATGCTGTGCCACATCTTCACATCGGGAGGAAGACAGGTGTTGGCGGTTCGGCGAATGCGCGGCAGATGGTACGAAGAGCTCACAATCGTGACGTGCTTCGCCCGCCCGATGGCTGGATCGTTTGCGACGAGCTTGAGTTGTGTGAGGGTGTTTCCTTCACCGACGGCACCATTGTCCAGAAGATGGATCCTGTGGTGAGGGATACCGTTGGTTTCCGCCAGCTCTTTGAGATGAGGAAGAGCCAGTGTTAGCCCATTGAGGCAAAATATCGGAACTGGACACTGCTTCTTTCTCGCTTTGTCGGCGACATGATGCCAAATCTCGGCAGCAAATCGGACACGCTCGACATTCTCGAGGTTGCGTATGCGAGCCTCCATGTCTCCTGTACTCTGTGGATCGAAGTAGTCGAGGACGATGACCGCATCCGTCCGATGAGGGTGGAATTGCGGCCCAATGATCGCGCTCGCGAATTCCCGTAAAAGATCTTCCTCGAAACGCACAACTACCTCCTTTCAAGGTGGTCGAGTTTTTTTTGGTGCTTTTTAGTTCAAACGCACTATACCACTAAATCTTATTTTTGGCAACATGCTTGATGTTGCTATAGGTGTCGCTATCGATGTCTTTTATGCGAGTACTTTTGAGTAGAGTTGCTACTTCTTGGATACCAAACGCCACATCTTTTTTTGTATCGGCTGAGATGACGCGGTCCTTTAGTGCTTTTTTGGTGCTGACATGATAGTGGCGGTTATCTTCAAAGCGTTGATCGGTATATTCAATCTTGCAATGAGTGAACTTTTGAACCATTTTTGCGACAGTCTTTACATCATAGTTATGCGTCGCGACATTATAGATGCCAGTTTTTTTGGTCGAGATATTATGCACAAGAGTTTGGGCAATATTTTTTACATGGATCAGGGGTCGTCGTTGGTTGCCGCCAAACACGGTTAGTACCCCGCGGTTGATGGCTGAGGCTGTAAGAGTATTTACCAGAAGATCAGTGCGGAGGCGCGCGTAGTCGTCTGAGATACCAAACGCAGTACCAAGGCGGAACATGATGGCGTTCGGATGTTTTAAGAGAATATCTTCCGCGTTGAGTTTGGTCGTAGCGTAGAGTGATAGGGGTTTTACGGGAGAGCTTTCATCGAGAAGCTGTTCATTTGAGCCATAGACCGAGCATGAAGAAGTAAAGATGATGCGTCCGCGATAGTTTTTGGTAAGCCAGCCGATAGCTTTTTCATTAATCTCGACGGCGGCGAGGGGATGTAGGTAGCAGGCACCATCGCCGACAATAGCGGCGAGCCAGATAATATCGGTAAATTTGCCTATAATGCTTTTAAGCTTTTTTGTGTCGCGCACATCGCCAAACACAAAATCTCCGCCCTGTTTAAGATAGCGATCTTCGTAGAGAAGATTGTCGTAAACTGTGTAGGGTATTTTTTTCTTTTTGAGGATATCGGTGACTGCTCCGCCAACAAATCCCGCGCCTCCCACTACCAGTATATTCTTTTTAGGTTTCATTGGTTTCCACTTTATCATGCTCTCTGTATTTTTGCGAGACCACCTCCTAGATCACTATGTGGTGTCCACCCCAGTTCTTCTTTTGCTTTGGAAATAGAAAGGCGAAGGGCGAGTGGCGGTGCTGCGAGCTTGCCTGATAGATGAAATGATATTTCTTTACCAAGTGCCAAACCAATTTCAGTAGCAATATCGCGGAGCGTATATGCGCGCGGGCCGCTGACATTGTATATACGCACGCCTTCACGGGTGACCTCTATAGATTTTTGTATGATTGATACGGCGTCATCTACATACACAGGTTCTCGTACTTGTGAGCCATCACCATCAACCGTGATGGCGCCATTCTTTGCTTGGGCGAGAAATCCCGAAATGACACCATGGTCACTCCCCAGGCCATAGATATTGTTGCCTCGTAAAATGATGGCTGTCTTGATATAGCCAAGTTCATGCCATTTTTTGATCAATGATTCAGCGGCTATTTTTGAAATACCGTAGGGTGCCGTCGATCCCAATGGTGCGTTTTCGCCTAGTATCTCCGAGCTATCTTGATATACGGCAGCACCTGAGAGAAAAACAATACGAGGGATACGCGCGTGTTCCATCGCGCGTAGCACTTCGGCGGTTGGTACGACATTGCTTGAGATACATGTCTCGAGATTGCCGCCCGCCGCACCTGCCAGATGCACGACACATTCAATGTCTGCAGGAAGATTGTCCAAGCTTCCTTCGCATCGAGACCAAGTAATGATCTCATGGTCGGGTGCGAGATGTTTAGCAACATGTGTGCCGATAAAACCAGTAGCTCCGGTGATGAGTATTTTCATGCTTTTTTGACGGGGGGGATGCGGCGCAACGCAAAGCCAAACATTTTCCACATAGGTTTAAATGCTTGGCGTAAATTCATTTTTTTACCTTCCGCGTACCAGCGGGGATTATAGGAAATTGGTACATCGACAATTTTAAAGTTGAGTTTAGAGAGTAAAATTTGGATCTCTGGCTCGAATGCTACGCCGTCAGAGGTGAGGTGGGGGAGAAATGCATCAAGCGCGTGGCGCGAATACATTTTGTATCCTGTCCACATGTCCGTAGTGTGATAGCCCGAGAGTATATTGCATACGACCGTGTAAAGACGGTTCATGAGATAGTGGATATTCATGATGAGTTTTTTGGGGATGTACTTGCCCATAAAACGAGAACCAAAGACCACATCAACCTCGCCACGCAAAAGTGGCTGGAGTAAATTCGCAAAATCATTCGGATCTTGTTCAAGATCTGCATCCTGTACGATGATAAAATCTCCTTTTGCCATATGAAAACCACGGCGTGTCGCTCCGCCTTTGCCAGTATTTTGCTGGTGGATGACCTGATGAGTTCCTTCAAATGATTTGAGGGCTTCGGCGGTGCCGTCTTTTGATCCATCGTTGATGATGATGAGTTCGCGCTCAAAACCATCCGGTAGACGAGCGTTTTTGACGCGCTCAATGACTTTTCCGATAGTTTTCTCTTCGTTATAGACGGGTATGATGATGGTGAGGAGTGGCATAGATAGAATTGTGGCTTCAGTATAAGATACTCTATATGCTTTGGAAATGGTTGATTCCGGTCGGTGTTGTTGGGTTGTTTGCTCTGTTTATGGTATGGAGCCCTGGGGGCGATATCACCTCAACACCGCGTTTTTGGCGTGATGAGGCGATCCCCTTTGAGATCGCGCGCGGATGGGCAGAGACCGGTATGCTCGATGTAGTGGTGGCACCCGGCATTACCAACACTTTTTCTTATCTAACTCACGCTACCGGTTTTCCGGTGACACTTCCTCTCGGGATCGTATTTTGGATATTTGGCGCGAGTCTTTTTATCGCGCGTGTATATATGCTTGTCTGGATCGCTGTGGCACTCGCGTCAGTTTTTTTTGTGGCGAGATCTTTTTTTGGCAAAAGCGAATCTCTCGCGGCGGTGATGCTGGTGGGGACATTTAGTTCTTTTTACGCTAATGGTCGGACGGTGACTGGAGAAATCCCCGGACTTGTATTTTTATTGTGGGCGCTTTTCTTTATCTATAAAAAAGAATGGCTCGGGTGGGGAGGATTGTTGCTTGGATTGGCAGTCGTGACGAAGCCATCAATGTATCTTTTGGTCTTGCCCGCGATTGCTCTAGAGGTAATCATTACGCGCCGCGGGTTATTTTTGAAAGACGGATTAAAGCTTGCCCAGGGCGTGATTCCGATATTGTTGTTGTGGTTTTATATCATTGTTCCGCAATTTTTTGAGTTATCAAGCTGGCAAGGGATGATCGCGCTTTACCAGCAGCCGTTCAACGAGGCTTCGCTGTTGTCACAATTTCCCACGGGGTTATGGAGTTTTTTCTTCCACTCGACAATTTTTTACTTTTTAATGACGACAGCCATAGTAGTGTATACGCAGCGGGGTAGGCTTTTTGATAGTCAGTCGAAGCGTATGATATTTTTTGTCTTACTCTATGGCATATGCGCGCTCGTGTATGTATTGCGAAGTCCCGGATGGTTTCGTTTTTTAGTTGGGTACGAGGTACTGATACTTATAGGTGTTGTGCCTGCACTTTTCTTTTTTGCAAAAAAAATCCATTTGCCGCAAGGAGCATTTGTGGCGGTATTTGTAGTGTTGCATATGGTAAACTATTTTTTCCTTTCTAATATTCCTTCGGGTAGTACGGCGATACAAGCGAGTCAAACGGTCCGTGTGTTGTTGAGCACGCATCCAGAGGCAACGATCGGTTTTGTGCGTTTACCAACCGTCGCACCCTTTGTTGATTCTTGGCATAAATACCAATTTGGTGATATCGGCGGGCACGAGACATATGGTGTACATCCGCTTTCGTACGCGCCAGAAAAACTTCCAACTTATCTTGCTAGTTACGATGATAGGTACGAGGGGTTTGAAGAAGTTCTTGATCGTTACTATCGATCAACTAATATCAAAATTTTTAGCAATACTATGTTATATATTCGTAGATAAGTTATTTTAAAATGAAACTATCTATTGTTATTCCGGCATACAACGAGCGCGAGACGATCGAAGAAATCATACGTCGGGTACAGGCAGTGAGTGTCGGCGCTATTGAGAAGGAAATTATTATCGTAGATGACGGTTCTACCGATGGCACGAATGAGATTGTGAGAAACATCCCCGACATTCGCGTTGTTACTCATAAAAAAAATATTGGCAAAGGGGGGGCAGTGAAAACAGGGTTTCGCCACGCTACGGGGGATATCCTTCTTATCCAGGACGCAGACTTGGAGTATGATCCGAAAGATTATGGAGACATCATCGACCCTATTGTTAAAGGATATGCGGATATAACAAATGGTGTGCGAATCCAGCCACCGCGCGATGCGCGCCGAAAGAAATCATATTATTGGATTTCATGGCTTGGCAGTAAGTTCATCACTGTCGTAACCAATATCCTTTATTGGCACAATGCTGGTGAATATGAGGGTTGCTACAAGGCATTCCGTAAAAGTGTTATTGATACAATATCGATTGAAACAAATGATTTTGATTTTGACAACGAGCTCATATGCAAGCTTCTTCGAAAAAAAATTCGCATTGTTGATGTGTCGATTCACTATTATCCGCGTGATTATGGTGATGGAAAAAAAATTCGTTTTTATCACGGTGTCAAGATTCTCCGAACGATCATAAAATGGCGCTTTAAGAGGGTGGTATAGTGTGATTCGAGGCTGTTTTTGCACAGTTTGTCAAGATTGTTAATTTTTGCCAAAGCGAGTTACAGTTGCTATTGAATGAGGGGTAGTTTTGTTCCTTGTCAATTTCTTTAGGAAGAAGGTAATCAAATATGTATGAAGCTATTTCGTTCATCATCCCACCGTCAGCATTTTTGCTTGATGAGCGGGTGTTCATGACTCTCGGTGTTCTGAAAGTTGCGGCAGCAGTCGAGTTGAGGGGGCGCCCAGTCGAGGTGCTTGATCTGTCCGGTATCAAGAACTTCATTGAAGCTGTTCATGATTACGCAAGATTAACACCAACTCGATATTTTGGCATTACAGCCACAACGCCACAAATGCCAGCAGCGATTTCCATTGCTGAGGCAATTAGAAGCGCGCGTCCCAATGTTCGTATCATTCTCGGCGGTCCCCATGTCACTCTTGTCGCAGCTGCCGTCAAGGGCGAGCGTCGGCTCGGCATTACCGGTCGGGCATCGCGATCATTCCAGAAGCTGTATGAACACTTTGACGTGCTGGTGGCGGGAGATGGTGAGCTTGCAGTAGAGCTTGCACTTCAATCAGCGGCGCCTCAATTCATCGATGCTGACGATCCCGCACAGCCACTTTTTCTTACCAACCAAGATCTCGAGCAGCTACCATTTCCAGCGCGACATCTTGTAGATGTTGATTCTTACCATTACACCATTGAAGGTGAGCGAGCACTTAGTCTTATCGCACAGCTCGGGTGTCCATTCGAGTGTGGATTTTGTGGGGGAAGACAGTCACCATTTCTCCGCAGAGTTCGTACGCGCCAAAGTGCCCATGTGATTAAAGAGATCGTTCACCTTACCACGATTTATGGTGTACGAGGCGTCATGTTGTATGACGATGAACTCAATGTAAATCGCAACATGCTGGAGCTTATGCGCGGCATTTATGAGGCGCAAGAGAAGATCGGTGTCGAATGGCGATTTCGTGGGTTCATTAAGTCGCAGCTTTTCACCGACGAGCAGGCAGAGGCGATGTATCGAGCAGGTTTTCGTTGGATTCTTGTTGGATTCGAGTCCGGTGCACCTCGGATTCTTGAGAATATCAACAAGCGCGCAACACGGGATGAGAACACTAGATGTATGGAAATAGCGCGCCGTCACGGCCTCAAGGTGAAAGCCCTTATGTCAATCGGGCACCCAGGTGAGTCTCTCGAAACTGTCCACGAGACTCGCGACTGGCTTCTCAAAATGCGTCCCGATGACTTTGACGTGACAATCATCACCACATATCCTGGCACGCCCTACTACGATTTTGCGCTACCATTGCAAGATGATCCCGCAACTTGGGTCTACACATGTAAGAAGACAGGCGATCGTCTATACAGTTTGGAGGTCGACTACGTAAAGACTGCCAATTACTATAAGGGTATCCCTGGCGAATACTCTGCGTATGTTTTCACTGATTTTCTTACATCTGATGAGCTTATTCGAGAGCGCGACGCACTCGAGGTAGCCGTGCGGGATGCACTTGGCATCCCATTCAACAAATCTGTGCCCGCCCTGCTCTATGAGCATTCAATGGGCCAGCTTCCTTCATATATTCTTCGAGGTACACTATGAGCCACCGATCCATAAAAAGGTTGGTGGTTTTTTTCTTTCTTTTCTTATGATACTGTTGCTCCATGCGATTGGGACGAATTCCTCTTGTTGTTTGTGTTGCGTTACTCTTGCGGCTTGCGTTCGCAGGTCTTGTTTGGGAGAGGCTGGGGTCAGAGGGATTTGAGGCTACGCGCGTGCATAGTGATGCGGCGCAGTACATCGAGCTTGCGAAAAGTATTCTTCAAGACAGAACATTTACTCTCTACGGCACTCCACATAGTTTTCGTACGCCCGGGTATCCTGCATGGTTGGCGTTTTGGTACTGGCTTTCTGGAAGTTGGTTTTTTGCGGTGGGAGTGATAGGAAGTTTGCTTGGTGCGCTGAGTGTGTATGGTATCTATAGGATTGGGATCGAGCTTCTCTCACCCCAGCATGCGCTCTGGGCCGCAACACTTTTTGCTTTTGAGCCATACGGCATCCATATGGCATCGCGCCCCATGACAGAATCTTTGTACGCATTTTTGGTTGTATGCTTGGCATGGTTGCTCGTGCGCGTTACTAAAACATCGAGCGGCCGCTCAATATTTTTCGCGGCGCTTTCCGGTGTGGTTGTAGGTTTTTCGATTTTAGTGCGACCTCAGATGTGGCCATTTTTTGTTGTATCCGCACCCATAGTCATGGTCATAGCACTCATGCGTACGCATGGTTGGAAGATTGCCGTAAGCTCGGCACTTGCGCTGAGTATCGCCGCCGCACTTGTCGTGAGCCCATGGATTACGCGCAACAAGGCTATGTTTGGTGTAGCTGATATCAGTTCACAGGGGGGATGGAATCTATATTTTTATTTAGCAAAGCGTTTTACCGGCGCTGATCGATACTATGGTCTGACAGAAGAAGAGGTGAAATCAGATCTCGATCGGCGTTTGGGTGGGCTGAGTACCTATGATATTCGCAGTATTGTATATCAACCGCTCTACTATAAAGATGCGTTTGATATTATTTTAAAAAATCCCGTACAGTATGGCTTTTGGCATATTAAAGAAAGTCTTGTCTATTTCTACGATGATGGCCTCCGTGATATGTTGCGACATATTGATATTGAGAGTAAGGAGCCGCTTTTTCGTTCATCGAGCGGAGTTGTGTTGGGTACTGCTGTACTTGGTATGAGACTGATATGGTGTGCGCTTTTTATTTTTTTTGGTATCGCAGTCTATCACGATCTTTTTAATCATCAAAGGGGCGCAGTGACGATTCTTTTTGCATTCATAATGCTCTATGTGCCGCTTGTCGCAGGGACTCTCGCGGTTGCGCGGTTTCGTTTTGCGCTTACATCAATCCTCTTTCTTTTGGCGGTGCGTGGATATACACTCTTACGAAAGCCAACCATATGAAGATTCTAGGGATTTCCGCATATTATCACGATAGTGCTGCGTGTCTCGTTATCGACGGGCGTATTGTGGCTGCGGCGCAAGAAGAGCGCTTTACGCGTAAAAAACATGATCATGCGTTTCCTCATAAAGCTATTGCGTACTGTCTTGACGAGGCAGGTATCACAACGGCTGATCTCGATTATGTAGCTTTTTATGACAAACCTCTTCTCAAGTTCGAGCGTCTTTTAGAAAGTTATATGGCGTACGCTCCGCAAGGATTTTTGTCGTTTCTCAAGGCGATCCCGCTTTGGATCAAGCAAAAACTTTGGATTCAAGATTTGATTAGTAAAGAGCTCAATTTCCACGGCAAGATTCTTTTCCCCGAGCATCACGAATCTCACGCTGCGTCGGCATTTTTTCCATCACCGTTTGCTGAGGCAGCAATTATAACTATGGATGGTGTGGGCGAATGGTCAACGCTTTCATACGGCGTAGGTGAGAGCAATCAGCTAGCGCTCTTGGCCGATATTCGTTTTCCGCATTCGTTGGGCTTACTGTACTCAGCGTTTACTTATTATTTGGGGTTCAAAGTAAATTCGGGTGAGTATAAGGTGATGGGACTCGCGCCATATGGCGAGCCAAAATATCGCGATTTGATTTTGCAAAAATTGATTGATTTAAAAGATGATGGTTCGTTTCGCATGGATATGTCGTATTTCAATTATGTCACGGGCCTTACGATGACATCGGAAAAATTTCATCAATTGTTTGGTGGTTCACCGCGCTCTCCCGAATCAGAACTTACTCAACATCATATGGATATCGCCCGTTCACTCCAAGACGCCACTGAGGAAATCGTCTTGCGTATTGCGCGACATGTACGTCGCGAGACTGGTAAGAAATATCTTTGTCTTGCGGGAGGTGTTGCGCTCAACTGTGTCGCCAATGGCAAGCTATTGCGAGAGGGGGTTTTTGATGATATTTGGATTCAGCCAGCATCGGGTGATGCCGGAGGTGCGCTAGGAGCAGCGCTCGCGGTGTGGTACCAGTATCTTGGCAATACTCGTCAAGTCGATGGCGTACACGATGCTATGCAGGGGACGTATCTCGGCCCTCGGTGGTCGCGTGATGATATTAGGCAATATCTTGATAAAAATAATATCGCATATCGTGAACTTGAACAAAATACTGTTTCTAAAATAGTCGCAGGGCTCATTGCTCAAGACAATGTAATTGGTTGGGTGCAGGGGCGCATGGAGTTCGGCCCACGCGCGCTCGGTGGCCGTTCGATCATTGGTGACGCGCGCTCTGAAAACATGCAGGAGGTGATGAATGTAAAGATTAAGTTTCGTGAAAGTTTCCGTCCGTTTGCGCCATCAATACTTGCCGAGCGCGTATCTGACTATTTTCAGATAGATAGGCCGAGTCCCTATATGCTCTTGGTCGCGTCTATCGCAAAAAATCATCGCCACTCAACAACACCCGAACAGGAGAAACTTTTCGGTTTAGCAAAGCTCAAAGTTTCTCGTTCTGATATTCCCGCGGTCACGCATGTCGATTGGTCGGCGCGCGTGCAGACGGTACACAAGGATACAAACCCCGCGTACTATGACCTCATCAAGGCATTTGAGGTCGAGACAGGATGTCCCGTGATTATCAATACATCGTTCAATGTGCGAGGTGAGCCTATCGTCGCGAGTCCCGAGGATGCATATCGCTGTTTTATGCGCACAGGTATGGATTACTTGGTGCTCGAGAATTTTTTGCTGGATAAAAAAGATCAACCAAAGCTGGTCGAACAGGAAGATTGGAAAAAAACTTACGGGCTCGATTGATGGTTATGCATATTCTTGAAGAGTTCAAATCAATATCGAGTACCCGAAAAGATCTTCGGTCGTTTGGCTTTGTGGTCGGCGGAGTGTTAACAGCTTTCGCTATAATTTCCTGGTATCGTGGTGGTCATTCGACATCGGTGTTCGGTGTGCCGGGAATCGCGCTGGTTATCGGCGCTCTTTTGATGCCACGCGCATTGTTACCACTTCAAAAAGTATGGATGGGCCTCGCGGTCATGCTTGGGTGGGTGATGACGCGAGTTATCATAAGTACTCTCTTCTTTGTTATTGTCACGCCAACGGGGCTCTTGATGCGTATGATGGGTAAAAAATTTCTTGTGCAATCATTTGATAAAAAAGCAATAAGTTATTGGGAGCGCAGGCCTGTGGGCATATGGAAAAAAGAAAACTATGAACATCAGTTTTAATAAACAAGCATTTCTTTTTGTATTCGGTGTTATTTGTGTTGCGCTGGGGATTGGTATCAATCCACTGACGGTACAGAAGTTTTTAAGTTTTGGCGGTGCACTTGATATGGTTGATACGATACTTGTCTTGGTAGTTGAGGTAGTATTGATAAGTTTTGGTCTATGTACGATACGATTTCGCGCACGAATCGCTAAAGAGATGATCCGCCAAAATATTTTTTTGCTATGCTTTACCATCACTGCGCTGCTAGGATTGGGGGAGATTGGCGCTCGCATATTTGATACCTTGCAGGGAGGTGATTTTGCCTATAATCAAAGCCGTGCCCAGCGGCCGATTATCCCGTTTCGTATGTTTGGCCACGATTTATATAAAGAAAAAAATGGCGTGCGGCATATCGTTTCGCGTCATGGAGAGTATTATCCTTTCAAAAAAGAATTCGGTACCTATCGTGTTGTAGCGATGGGCGGGTCAACCACGCAAAACTTTGTGGGAGGTACTCACTGGCCAAAACTTCTTGAAGAAAAACTATCCCGTGAATATCCAAATAAAAAAATAGAAGTCATTAATATTGGCAATTCAGGATATTCAACCGCGCAGATGATTATTTTGCTTACACTCGATGTCGCCTCATGGCAGCCTGATCTTATTGTCGCCTCGGAAAATATTAATGATTTGTTAGCTAGTTATTTCCCAAACTTTGTTCCCGATTATGCAAACAAATACGAGACGCCATCGTTTTTGCCGTCGCCTTCTACGACCTCGCGGCTTCTCGGTTGGTCGCGACTTTACTGGGTTCTTAAGAGTAGGGGTCAGGCACTGTCCTATCGACTCGATGATTTGCGTGGTGATGTATACCATCGCCGTTCGTATACCAATGAGCCTCCTAAAGAAGGTCAGGAGGTATTTCGTAGAAATTGGGAGACGATCGTGAGATTAACGAAAGCGCGTGGTATTAAAATAATACTTGCAACACAACCACTTGAACCTTCTCTTGAGTATTGGGATCGTCATATGCGCTACAAAACATATAACGATATCGCCATCTATCCGTTGCATGAAGAATTTTTGGCGCATCATCATCGCTTTAACGACATCATTCGTGAAGTGGCGCGAGTAGAGGGTGTGCCGCTCGCTGATAACGACATATTGTTCGGAGGTAGTCAGCAATATTTTACCGATTTGGTGCACTACACGCGCGCTGGTATTGAAAAATTAGCCGATACCTATGATGCACTCATCGGCTCGCAAAAACTTTTGAATTAGGTTATAATGCTGACATGTCAATGCTTGCGTTTGCTCGTGAAGTATGGAGTTTTCTCAGAGAGAGAAAGAAGTGGTGGCTTGCTCCCATCATTATTTTTTTGGTTGCTATGGGTATGTTGATCGTCCTATCTCAGGGGTCAGCGGTTGCGCCATTTATCTATACTCTTTTTTAGTGGTTGAAACCGGGTCTCTATAGCCTGCGTTTTGTAACATATGAAGGTGTCTATTATCATTCCTGTCTATAATGAGGAAAAGACCATAGGGTCTGTTATCGATACCGTGCAAGGGGCGTCTTTCGGTTTTGACGCCGAGCGCGAAATTATCGTCGTCGATGATGGCTCACGCGACGCCACCTCCCAACTTCTCGCAAGGCGTTCTGATATTCGATTAGTACAGATGACGCGCAATCAGGGTAAAGGAGCCGCACTCAAAAAAGGATTCGAGCTTGCCACAGGTGATATCGTGCTCGTGCAAGATGCTGATCTTGAATATAGCCCTGCGGATTATCCGGTGCTTCTAGATCCTATTGCGAGTGGTAAAGCTGATGTTGTATTTGGGTCCCGGTTTCGCGGTGATTACCAGCGTGTATTTTATTTCTGGCATCAGCTTGGCAATAATGCGTTGACGCTTTTTTCAAATATATGTACGAATCTTAATCTTTCCGACATGGAGACGGGATATAAGGTTTTTCGTAAAGAGGTGATACATGCTATAACACCAAAACTCAGATCGAAGCGTTTTGGTATTGAGCCTGAGATGACGGCACGAGTTGCGCATGGCCGCAACCACGATGGCAAACATTGGCGTATCTTTGAGGTGCCCATTAATTACTATGGCCGTACCTATGAGGAGGGGAAAAAAATTGGCTGGCGTGACGGATTTGCTGCACTCGCCGCCATTTTTTATTTCAATCTGATCGACAGATCATGAGGTCGCAATATCGTGCCATTATATTCGTTGCGTGTTTGTCAGCGATGCTGTCGCTTGCTTACGCGTTTTATTATCATGATCGTCCGCGTACCGATGCGCTCGGTTACGATCGTATTGGGTGGAATCTCGCGCAAGGCAATGGGTATATCGAAGATGTAGTAAACATCGATCGTCCCGCAGAAGATTGGGCAATCAATCGTGTGGGGCCTGGGTATCAATTTTTTCTCGCAGGCCTTTATTTTTTGTTTGGTCATCAGATATGGGTTGTGTGGGTTGCGCATGCACTCTTGCGTGCGATATCAACTGTACTTATATGGCTGATTACGCGCAAACTTTTTCCTGATGAGTCGCGCATAGCTTTGATCGCCGCATGGTTATTTGCGCTTTCACCCGATTTTATTTTGATAAGTGGGCTGTTGCTCACTGAAACGCTTTATGCCGCGGTAATGTTAGCGGCATTGTTGGGCGTATTGGTTGTTTTTGAGCGCCAGCGATCTACAAAAAATGTGACACTTATTACTGGTTTCTTTTTTGCGATAGCTCTTCTTGTGCGTCCAACGACATTGTTTGTATTGATGCTTTTTTGCGCGATACTTGTTTACCAAAAGCGATGGAAAGAACTTTTGATCTCGCTTGTGTTGCCGATATGTATCGTCGGTTCATGGTCAGTGTTTGCGACTTTGCGTTTTGATCGTTTTATTTTGACGACGGGAGTTGGCGCGTATGATTTGTGGGTAGGGAACAGCCCAGGCGCTACGGGTGGATTTGAAAAAACACCTGAAGTACAAGAGGCACGTAACACAATGAGTCACAAAGATCTTGATGCGTATTCCAAGAAAAAATATTGGGAGTTTCTTGTCACTCAACCATTTGAGTTTACTGTACTCCAAGTACGCAAGACGATTTTATATTTTAGTCTCGCGCGTCCTGGTGGGTACTGGCCGCATCTGTATGCACGGGCGCTTGAATTATACGCGACGCTGGCAGCTTCAGCTCTTTGGTCGAGCGTACTCTTTGTGTTGGGGATTGCTGGCGCATGGATGTTGGTATGGGAGCGCCAAGATCTTGCTACACGCTTTTTATTGGGAGCTGCCTTGTTACAGCCGGTGTCTGTTATTCCGCTCATTGTTGAAACCCGATATCGGTATCCATTTTTTCTTTTCTTGATAATATTTGCTGCGTACGCGCTCACTCATATATCAAGATCGCGCCGAATTGTACTATGCGCAGCTGTAGTCTTGGGCGCAGTCACATTGGGCGATTTCACATTTCATATGAGCGATATTCTTGAGAAGATGTACCGTATTTTTTAAAACATATGAGTATCCTCTATATTACGCGAGCAAATCTTTCATTTTCTCGAGCGCATACACAAAATATTTTAAAAACGGTAGAAGCGTTGCGTCAGCATGGCGATGCCATTGAACTTGTCGCGCAAAAAAACTCTCTAGCACTTTTTATATCAGTACTTAAAAAGAGATTATCGTTCAGCGTTTTATATTTTCGCGATCCATATATATGGTGGATCGCGCTGTTTGCGCGATTTGTATTGCACAAAAAAGTTATTTTTGAAGTGCATGGGAGTTACGAATGGCGCATGGGCGCGCCTTTTTGGCACATAGCGCTTGCGGTGAGTACTTCCGCAGTTTTCATCACAAAGAAACTCGCAGAGTATTATCGGTATCGAAAGCCTTTTGTAGTAACACATACGAGTGGCGTCGATCTTGATTCTTTTGCTGTCTCTCCAGAAATTCTCCGTACTTTACGGACATCATTAGGTTTGGCGCCAGATATCCCTGTGCTGGTCTACGCGGGGAGTTTCCTTTGGTATGATATCAATGTTCTTTTAGAGATGATGCTCAAGATCAAACATCCCGCACAGCTTGTTATCGTAGGCGCAAAAGCTTATGAGGAGCAAGAGCTCCAAGCGCTCGCCAAATCATTGGGGGCGAGTGATCGCATACATATTATTGGGCGAGTGACGCCGGCATTATTGCCGCCATATTTGTTGCTTGCTGATATTTTGCTCAATCCACTGAAAATTACGTATCCAAGCAGTATCTCCTCAAAACTGTATGAATATCTTGCGGCAGGTAAAGTGATCATATCAACGAGGGGCGGTGCTAACGATGAAGTTATTGAAAACAGTCGCAACGGCGTTTTACTTGACGACGCGGATTCTGCGTTATTTGCTCATGCAGTTGATGAGCTTCTCAGTGACCCTGCAAAGATGCGTCAGCTTAGCGATACCGCAAAGCATGATTCCGTGCGTTATACTTGGGATGCTCGAGCAAAAACAATCAAAACCCTTTTATGAATAAGCCTAAAAAAATAGTCGCGGGGTTATTGTGGCAGATAGGTCTTGGCCCGCTTTTCCGCGCCGTATATGAACCTAAACGTCTCGCTATTTGTTATCATAGTATTACCGATAGCGGGCAGTACGATCATATCCGTATCGCTATAAAAGATTTTACTTATCATGTCGAGTATCTTGCGGCGCGTGGGTATCGGTTTGTAAAATTTTCTGAGCTCGCGTCAGCTCAAGGCCGTGTGGCGGCAATTTATTTTGATGATGGATTTCATGATATTTTTACCAACGCAAAACAAATCCTTGAGCAAAAAAATATTCCCGCGACGCTTTTTGTGACAACAGCGTATGCTGATGGTGCGCGCGATCCAGCTAGCTATGCATCATGGGACGAGATTGCGGCACTCGGTGGTGATTGGGAAATCGGCTCGCATTCGGTATCGCATCGTAAGCTCACTAAGATATCAAAAGAAGAAGTACGGCAGGAGATGGCGGAGTCAAAAAGAATTATTGAGGCAAAGATAGGTAGGATCGTGACAGTTTTTTCGTATCCGCACGGGCGTGCATCGGGCGAGACCGAAGTGATCGCGCGTGAGGTGGGCTATGCGATGACAACTGCTAGCAAGTCTTTTTATAAGGTACGCCCCGATCCTGACGATTCGCTAGAGGTTTTTTATTGGAAAACTCTCAAACTATGGTAGTCGAGAAAAATGTTGTTTTATTTCGCACGCTCCGCGTCATACTTGATGATGTGGCGCTCGCCAAAGCTCTGCGCGAAAAGAAATATGCGTATATCACGGGGCTTTCGTATGATGGCAGTTTTGCCAATAATGATCCGAGCATCACCAAGAAATCAAAACAAACAGTGATCATTGAGCCGAGCGAAATGACCGATGAAGAGATAATTGCTTCGTTTCGTGATACCACGCGTAATGAAGTGCGGAGGACATTTACCATGCCCGAACTTTCGTTTGTGCTCCCAGACTCAAATCGTAAAGGGGTTTTAGGGCTCTATAGCGAGTTCGAAGAGATGGGAGACCGCCCTGCACGCAAGGCCGAGTATTTTAGAGAAAGTCTTTTTGCGGGCGCGTACTGGAAGGGGAAGCTTATCGCGAGTATTATTTGTTACGATGCCAAACCTGTTTTGCGGATCAACGCGATTGTTTCAGTGCGTAAGGATGGGGGAGAGGAGAGTAAATATGTCAGTTTTGCTACGCGCCGCCTTGTATTTGAGCTGATCGAATACGCGCGCAATCATGGCTATAGGCGACTCGATTTAGGTGGTATCAATACTACTGATGAGTCAAAAAAAGGTATCACCGCTTTTAAAATGTCGTTTGGTGGGGTAACCAAAGAAGAATATACTTACACATATAAGAATTCACTATTTCGTTATGTCACTTCTCTTTTTTACAAAAGGCGATAAATCGGTAGGTTCATCGCGTCAACGAGTATGGCTTATGGCCGAGCAACTTTCGCGTGCGTACGGGATTCAAAACAAAATACTCTATCCGCGCATGGAGCAATTTGGCTCGTTTACTTTTTTGAAAAATACTATTCGTGAGCATAGCGTACTCATCGTACATAAATCTTTGTTTTCGTGGAAAACAATTGTCGCTATTTTGTATGGCAAATATATATTAGGTAAGTCGTTGATATACGACCTTGATGATGCCGAATGGGTGCACTCGCGTTTCAAAACAATTTTACTCGCTAGATTCGCAAACGCGGTGTTCGCGGGTTCGGAGATTATTGAGCAATGGGCGCGGCGTCACAATACGCGCGTTGTATCGGTGCCGACGGTTGTCGATGCTGAGCTTTATGCGTCGTTTCGTGTCGAGTATGGGCAGCGTGAGATATCAACAATCGGTTGGGTTGGTACCGGCAAGGGGCATTTCCAAGATGGTCACTTTCATATGATTCGCCCCGCGCTCGATATGCTTGCGCGTGAATCGCATTTTCGTTTTGTGATTATCGGTAGTCAAAACCATCAACCGCTCAAGGATTATTTCAAGGGTGCGGCATTTGAGGTTGTTTTTGCGGGCGAGCTTGATTGGTCGGATCCCAGTGCCGTGCCATCAGCAATACACCAATATCAATTTGATGTGGGATTGATGCCTACCAAAGATACACCATTTAATCGTGCCAAGTGCGCGTTCAAAGCTATCGAATATATGGCGTGTGGCGTGCCGGTAGTGGCAAGCCCCGTAGGAGAAAATACTCGTGTGGTGGAGGATGGTGTGACGGGTTTTCATGCGCGTACCGATATCGAGTGGCATGATGCAATCGCAAAATTACTCTCCGATAAAGAGTTAAGAGTTCGCATGGGCGAGGCGAGTATAGAGAAGGTACGAGAGATATATTCGTATGGGAAGATCGTACCTGAGGTAAGAAATATTTTACAGGACGTGTTACAATAATTTTTTATGGAAGATAGTGTAATCAAAAAAATACTCAAAATTTTTGCGTTTTGCCTCTATATCATTCTTTTTTGTTTCATTGCAGGTGAGGTTGGT
>SICQ01000004.1 GCA_009691385.1 Candidatus Ryanbacteria bacterium | reverse complement strand
TCGCCGACCTGTACTGTCATACTTGATTTTGCTTCTTGTCCTGCGTTGTCACTCACTACAAAGCGTACCGTATAGGCCCCCGCTCGAGCATACGAGTGAGTAAAGGTTGTCGTCTGCGCGTTGGTAGATCCGCTGCGCATATCAGACGGAGAGACAAAGTTTTGCTCATCGCCCCACATTACCGAGTAGCGCAAACTCGCGCGCTCAGGATCATACGCCTCGATGATCCATCCGCCTACTTCGCCAACACTCAATTGCGCGGGGCCTTTTATACTCTTAATCACCGGTGGCTGATTGGTAGACGAGTCTTCTTTACCTATTTTGAAGCTTGCCTTACTCTCGCTAATCTCTGAAAGAGTGATTGGTAAACCCATCACATCAATAGTCTCGCCTCGCGCGAATCTATAGTCTTGCTGAAAACTCGGAGCACCGAGACATCGTGGATCAGCGTTGATGCCACATCCACCCGGCGCACCAATACTCACCTGTGCGTATATTGGCGAGATGCAAGGAGTTGTAATGCAAACAATTTTTGTCAGCACAATAGCCTTGAGCTTGATCGACATATCGCTATAATTCACCACGCGCGCTGTCATATCAGGCACGAGCGTAAAGGTAGCGGGGGTTTTGACATCGATCGTCTGACCGCCGACAGGCGGACGCGTACAGCCATACAGCGCATTGAGCTTCGCGCGCGTACCCTTGCCTACATATCCTGTGCCATTTGAAAGTCCTACGGGACGCAACACCTCATCACGATATTTCTCCTGAAACGCTGTCACACTAGACGCGAGACTTTCATCAAAATCAGTCCGTGCGTCTTTTTGTGTATAGAGACCCTCACGACGCAAGACTTCTTTGAGATCTGCGACAGAGCTATTCTTGTCACCTACGCGTAAATTTTGTTCAAAGCTATAACACCATACATTATCCTGACCCTCGATGCCTGCAAGCTCGCGGCGAAGCATGGTGAGCTTTGACTCTAGATCTTTTATCTCACTACGAATTTCATCGGCGGTTCTGGCAAATACCGGCAATATCGCCGCAGACACCAGTAAGCCGACTACTGTGATAATTAAAATTTTCTTCATACTAATCAATTAAACCAATAACGAATAATACTTGATATATAAAGTATAACGACTCTACGCCCTATTTGTGACTCTGGCCAAAAAGCGTCCGCGCGTCTTCCCAAAGCTGTGGCTCCCCCTTTACTTTGAGTGCATACCAGAACTCAACGCCCCAAAAATAAAACTTATCAAAACCGGTCTTCGAAGCGTACGCAGCCATAGCCGGCAAATCATCATCACCAAACGATTTTTCGCGCTCGGCGCGTGAGAAGTATTGCGCAGCACCCGGCCCCCACGGCTCCGCCTGCAATTCGATGACAACTCCGGGCCGTTTACCTACAACCAGCTCGGCAATCGAGCGCTTGAGCCGAAAAAATGACGGCGGCAATGGATAAGTGATATAGCCAATGCGTCCATTGTAGATAGTACGGTACATCGTGGTACCAAAAATATCGGCGCGTGACATCGCCGGAATCCATGCGGAAAGTTCGCCCGAATCTGTAATCATAATAGGCCGTGACGGATCGAGTGAGCGCACAAGTGCTATTTCTTGATCAAGAAATTCTTTGCGAAACGGCGGACAAATCCCAAATGGCAAAAAGGGTTCGTTCTCAACTTGCCATGCGATGATATGCGGAAAACTCCGATAACGCTCGACAACCGTACGCATGTAGCGCAAAAGGAGCTCGTCTTTTTCTGAATCAGTCATACCGTAAGTCCATGGAGCCTCGTGGCACTCAGGCCAACGCGGTACCTTGCGGCCAATCGCCATAATAATCTTCGCATCCATATCACCAGCGCGACCAACCATATAGTCGTAATCATCAAAATACCATTGGTCTTGTCGATGTTCGATTTCTGGCCAATACACGGGTATGCGTAGATGTCGCACGCCCAAATCCTGCAGCACTGCTTCGTAGACCTCAACCCACGGAACACCGAGTGAACGCGCATAGATATGCGAAAATGTCACTCCCCACACACGAGGTTCTTGTATGGGTACGCGCATCGCCAAGCTATATACAGCGAGCACTGCACATATCAAAACTCCCACCAACGCGCGCAATATATTGTGTCGCCTTTTTTTCTGATATCTCATGCGATGAAAAGTAGATATGAAGCTACGCCCAACGCCGCCACTCCTGACAATTTCATGAGAGCGGCGCCACGAGAAAAATCTTCTGCTTTGTATTGCGGCAACAGGTATGACAAGACTCCCGCCAGCAAAAATGCAAACAAATATTCAAAACTACCCAATGCATGTACCAAAGAGACTGACATCTTGGCGAGTGCCAAGTTTATCAAAAAAAGACCAGTCGCACCGATCAGCTTGTTCAGACCAAAAATCGCAATACCGCGCCTTGCGGGGCGCTTGGCGCCCCGCAAGGCGCGACGCACACTCGGAAGCAATGTAAATGAAAGCGCAAAAAGAATTAATCCAAATCGCGTCCAGATAAGCCCATTGATAAAAGACGGTGTCGCGTCAAAAACAATGCGCGCAGATACAAAATGCACCGAAAGAGCGAATGCAGCCGCGAGAGTCAGCCCGCCTAAAAGCGCACTGAACAGCGCCTGCCTCTTGCCCTCCCACGCGAGCAACACGCCGCCAATAATCAAAAGTGCAAATACCCCAACATTCCAACCATCCACCCGCTCACCAAGCATTTGAGCTGAAAGTGTGATAGTAATAAACGGCGCGATACCCACAAAAAGCGGCACCACGCGCGAAACCTCAAACCGTTGAAGTGCAGTATAAAAACAATATAACGATACACCAAACGCGACCCCAGACAACAGCGCCCATGCCATAATTTTTGGCGGCAACAAATGAAATCCAAACGGCGCAAGTAAAACGATAAAACTACTCAAAATGCCTGTCCATACGGTATATACACGCGGGTCAGGAATGGTCCGTGCCAAAAGCCCTTTATCGATAATTTTAGAAAGCGCTGAACAAAAATATCCTACAAGAGCTACTGCTGGCCACATCATTATTGATTTCCTAGTAGTACCTGAATGTCTGCTAATTCTTCGCCAACTACATTGAGCTCGAGCGTGCGCAGATCGCTCTCGATATTGGCGGGGCTAGTCGAATCACCCGACGCAAGTATTTTTTCGATCATCGGATCATTGATGACGGGACGCGTGGGAAGGACTGCTGCCTGCAAAGCCGGCTCTACTATCCGTACGACATCATGTGCCCACAAGATACCGAAAGTCCCGAGCGCCGATATCAACACTATAGCGAGAATAGGCAAATGAGTTTTAATGCGAGGAATCATTGGGTTTCTTTAAGCTTGAGTGCGATACCGATAAGCGTCATGTGCGCACTGCGTATAGGCACGGCAACTTCTTTTTCAAACCGAGCGCGCATCCTACCCACACGAGTACGCAGCGTCGTATGGGGATCGGAAATAAGTAGTTTTTCAAAGTCAGTTTTAATACTATCCAAAGCCACACGCGCCTCCGCTAGGCGCGTACGCGCATACGCAAGCTTTACCCGCAACTGTTCGGCTTCACTCGCAAGCTCACGAGTGCCGATAGCCCGCTCTGTGCGCTCCGCCCCGTGCTCGAGACGAACAATAATCGCGAGTGTACGATTATAGATAGAAACAAAATGATCTTTTACTTTGGTGCGTGTATCCGCAGAGAGCGTATATTCTGGTGCCGGATTTTGAAAATCGACAAATTTTAGCTCGCCCTGTAAAAAAACTTCCCGCAGCCCTGCATGAGCAATCCCCGCCGATATACAGCAAGATACTACAACACCAACTACGATAAAAGACCGCAACATACTCTTATTTTACGATGCGTGTATTCCACAAGCTATGCATATCTTATCCACAAGATATGCAGAGCCAAGAAAAATCCTATTCGATGACGATCAGCTTGCCTACTTGATCGTAATGACCCTCGCCACACGCAACCGAGCAGTAAAATTGAAACTCCCCTTTTTCTGAAGCAATAAATGTCACTGTTGTCGTGCTCTTTGGAAAGAGCCGTTCGTTGACAGCAAAATTATCAAGGCCAATGCCGTGGTCATAGGTATCTTCATTGTAGATATGCAGGATCACTTTAGCGCCGCGTTTGGTTTGCAACTCACTCGGTTCAAAGCGCCACTTATTTGCAAGTGATACCATGTCGCGCTCGAGTATCGTCACACCATCCCACGCGACAGCACCGACATCTTTTGGTCGGTAAAACTTCTCATAGACAACACCGCTACCTATCAAAAGCACTGCGAACAAAAGAAAAACGATATATTTGTTACCCATAGGTATGCACAGGGAGCTTTGCGTTCCCGTGATAAGATAGAGCTAATATCATTACTATAGCATAATTCTCATTTCTTATGGCAACTATTCGTCAAAGCTATCGCGTACAAGGCATGCACTGCGCAAACTGCCAAGTACTCATCAATAAGATTCTCTCCGCGCAAAAAGGCGTCACCAAAGCCAACGCAAACTACAGCTCCGAGCGCCTTATCGTCGAATATGATCCTGCGACCATCACGCTCGATGCGATGCGAGCCCTTCTCAAGAAACTGGGCTACGGACTTATCGTACCTAAAGAAGGCGCGCTTGAAGAAGAGGAAGTCGAAAAGCATCGTTTGGCTGAAATATTGCATCTACGCAATCGCACGATCATTTCATTCCTGCTCGCCACCCCGATTATCCTCTACTATATGTCGGTGCATATGTTTAATCTCCAGCATGGGCACGCGCTTTGTGTGGGGGGAACCGATAATCTTATTAAAGTAATCGACGGCGCCTGCAATGGCACTTTGGTTGACCTCAATTGGGTTTACCTCATCATGACTACGCCCATCCAATTCTTTGTGGCATGGCCCTTTTACCGCAACGCGTTTACCGCGCTCCGCGTGGGTTCCACCAATATGGATGTTTTGGTAGTACTGGGCACCACGACCGCATATCTCCTCTCGGCATTTGGCTTTTTCTTTTCAACTACATTTAATGGAGATATCCCAAATATTTTTTACATAAAAAAGTCATTTTATGTTTATTATAGGTATTTCTCTGACTTTGGGCTTCAGCAAAGTGTGTGGCAAGGATTGAGTCATCCATATTGGGAATCATCAGCCGCACTCATATCATTTCTAATCTTAGGCCGTTACTTTGAAGCCCGAGCCAAAGGGCAGGCATCGAGCGCTATCCGCAAACTTTTGAAACTCGCCCCTCAAGACGCTATCATCATCCGCGATGGTAAAGAGGTGACGGTGAAGATCGCTGATATCCAGATTGGTGATATATTTTTGGTAAAACCAGGTGAAAAAGTAGCTACCGATGGCCTCGTCATTGAAGGTGAGACGGCTATCGATGAGAAAATCATCACCGGCGAATCAATCCCCGTCAATAAAAAAGCTGGCGACCAAGTCATTGGTGCGACAGTCAACAGCTACGGACTCCTCAAATGCCGTGCATCCAAAGTAGGCAAAGACACACTACTGCACCAAATTGTAAAGATGGTAGAAGAAGCGCAAAGCGCACGAGCGCCCATCCAAGACTTTACTGATAGAGTATCTGAATACTTTGTACCTACTATTGTAGTCATCGCACTTTTGTCATTCTTCTATTGGTACTACATCGCGGGCAAGATTATCGCCGTAGCCCTCTTGGCTGCGGTCTCGGTCCTCGTCATCTCGTGCCCATGCGCGATGGGTTTGGCAACTCCTACCGCCATCATGGTAGGTACGGGCCGCGGCGCCGAGTTTGGTGTGCTCCTCAAAGGTGGCGAAGCACTCGAAAAGACACGATCACTCAATGCTATAGCGTTTGATAAAACAGGCACCCTTACAAAAGGTGAACCGTCTGTCACCGATGTCGTACCTATGGGCGGGATGTCGCGCGACGAAGTGCTCAAGATAGCGGCAACCGCCGAGCGCGGATCAGAGCATCCACTCGCACAAGCAGTCGTCAAAGCCGCCAAAGATCTGAATCCACCTGAACCCAAAGAGTTCAAAAATGTTTCAGGCAAAGGAGTTTCCGCTCTTTACGAAGGCAAAATGGTACTGGTAGGTAATGATGAAATGATGAAATCAATGAATATTGATTATATCGCGGGCGAGAAAGATCTCGATCGCCTACAGGGCGAGGCCAAGACTGCCGTATTTATCGCCTACGACGGCAAGCTGATAGGAGTGCTCGCTATGGCTGACACACTCAAAGAACATGCCAAGGAAACTATTGCCGAGCTCAAAAAGCGAGGCCTCGAGGTTATCATGATCACCGGTGACAACCAAAAGACTGCAGACGCAATCGCAAAGATGGTAGGTATTGATCGTGTCATGGCAAAAGTATTGCCTGAGAAAAAAGAAGAAGTCATCAAAGAGCTTCAACGACAAGGTAAAAAAGTCGCTATGGTTGGTGACGGGGTCAATGACTCCCCTGCGCTGGCACAAGCCGAGGTTGGTATCGCTGTCGGATCGGGTACTGATGTGGCCATTGAAACTGGCAGTATCGTACTCATCAAAGACGACTTGCGTGATATTGTCACCGCCCTCGATCTCTCACGCAAAACGATTCGCAAGATTTGGCAAAACCTTTTCTGGGCGTTTATTTATAACATCGTAGGTATTCCGCTTGCCGCAGGTCTTCTCTTCTATATCGGGCAAAATTATCCTGCATTTGTCGCAGGCCTCCCGTGGGGCAAGAGCGCATTCAACGCCTTTCTCAAGCCTGAATATGCAGGCTTTGCTATGGCATTTAGCTCCGTATCCGTCGTAGGCAATTCACTCCTGCTCAAATACTTCCGCGAACCCAAGATTGCGCGAGAAAAAACGGCATAGTAGACTACCATTATATGGCAATCGTAAAAAAACAGTTTGATGTAGGCGGTATGCATTGTGGCTCGTGCGCGGCAGGTATCCAAATGGTGTTATCTACGCAAGACGGTATCAAAAACGCAGCTGTGAGCTGGGATAACAAATCAGGCGAAGTTGAGTTTGATGACTCAAAAGTAACTGTAGAACAGATTCAAAAATCGGTCGCTGAGCTTGGTTACTCGGCTACACCTAAATAACTCTCATCTATAAAAACAGCATACTATAGCATGCTGTTTTTGTTTGCGTACGATTAAATAAAGGTGACGAGCGACCAGATTAATGCTGCCGATATCGTGAGTGCCCCAAGACCCGCGATCACTGCCTGCGCAAAAGTTATCTTCTTTTTATGAAATGCGATACCAGCTACCGACGGGCCTGCGATAAAAAACAAAAGCGATGCTGCCCACAGTATGCCGAAAATATCCATAGAGATTAGTGAGCGTGCCCGCCGCCACCCTGCATCATAGTCGCGCCCTCGGATCCTTGGATAACTGCGATATCAAAAGTGGTGGTATAGACATCACCACTGCGGGAGAACTGCGCAAATAGACGATAGAGACCTGGGTATGGAAAAGTAGTGTGCGCATCGATCATAGGGCCAAATACAGCGTCAGCAGGTACCTCATGGCCATACCCTGGCACCTCACCATGCGTATGGAGGAAATAGCCAAGATCATAGCTCCAAATAGCCAAATGCATAGGCGCGCCCAGATAGCTCGCCATATCGCCCACTGGCGTACCGTCAGCTTTGGTCATAGTGTATTCAAGGTGAGCAGGCATGCCTGATTGAATCTGGTCGGGACCTGTCTTGAGACTGACAGTAAAGCCATCAAACTTTTCTTCACGCATCGTATTTTTTGTGATAGTGACCGGCGTCGGCTTGCCGCCCGGTACCGTTATCGTATTGCGTACCGTACCTTCATGGCCCTTGTGTGAAAATCCCGTCGCAAGCTCGTAGGTGCCTACTTTCGGGAAAGTAGCATAGAGCGTGTACTCGCCCTTATCGCGCATATCGTCAGTGATGGGACCAAAATCATCAGGATGAATATGCATAAAAGTGCCAAGGTCTTCAGAAACAATGATCATATGTACAAGGCGCTCATGCTCCAGCTTGAGATCACGCAGAGGCAGCCCCTTTTCATCTCTAAACGCAATAGTTATCTTTGTCGCCTGGCCGGATTTGGGGATGATAGGATCGGTATTTACGCTACTACCAAACATCACCGCCGTCTCCATGTGCTTTGTATGAAATTGGAAATTGTGAGGTAGCAGCCAGCCAAAGATTGTATAGAGAGCTATCGCAAGCCAAACTACTAAGGCAAAATATGTGCGCGTATCATGTATTTTTTGCGCGCGTTCAGATTCGAGTGATGCGTATGCCTCACGCCTTCTGCGTAGCCAAATCCAGACAAACGGTATAAGCCAAATGGTCACCATCATATAACTGCCAATCCATAGATTACCGGGAGCTGGAGCCGAGTGCGCATGCCCCAATTTGCCAATATTTGAGCCTAAGATTGTCGTTATTGCCTCTTCTTGTGTCAGACTCTCCAGATAGGTATGGATACCCGAATACACATACCAATCATGAGTAAAGGTACCGAGCGTAAAGAGAAAACCCGCGATAAACACCATCGCCCAGCCGGTTGACTTCTCGACTTTGGTACGGTGTTTGACCAAAAATCCCGTAGCATTCACGCCTAAGATCGCATAAAAAGTCAGTATAAAAAGTGGGGTGACACGCCCGAGCGCCTGCACTACCATGATGAGCCATCCTTGAAATGCGCTACCACTGACCAAAATCTGCGGTATGATCACGCCATTGAAAAGTGGATTGGGACAACCCACACCTACATTGCCCAAGAAAAGACCTAGTAAAAATGCTTTGACAAATTCTTGCTGTTTCTGGATAAAATCAGGAAACGCACCACTATAGGTTGGCATCTTAAACCCGCGCAGGCCAATATCATGAAATGCAAACAAGAGCCCCATGGCGCCCGCAAACATATACATCCAATTTTTTGCCGTCTCGGCGCTACCCAAAAATGTCTGGCCGATAGCGCCCAAAAGAGCACCATAAAAACTAAGAGTGAGCGTGACACCGGCAGCAAACGCGGCAGCAATACCGATACCGCGCACATATCCTTTGCCCATTGCCAACGGTACCACCACAAATGCGAGTGGAAGCGTACAGGGCAAAAAGATCATAGTAAGGCCTACCGCGTAATCATATAGATAGAAGAACGCGCTGTCAGTCGAGGGGGACGCAAAAAACACCCATCGAAGCCCGATGACAAACACTGCTGACAAAATGACGGTAAGGACAAGAAGCGGAAGGCGCGTCTTTTGACTTTCTTCCATACAATTAGTATAGCAAGATGCAAAGAAAAACCCCTTGTTGATAAAAAGTCACCCGCCGGCCCAAGGTTAGTTGATGTATGTAATCAGGCCCTCTAAATATGGAATCTTGATGCCATACCATGAAAGAGCGAGAAGTAAACCGACAACAACCAATAAAAGAATTATTAGGAGTGGAAAAATAATAACGAACGAAAAGCGCTTCTTCGGCTTTTTTGGCTCTTGATAGTCGATATTCCAAATTTCCTCTGCCATAGATTTATAACTATTTGACCCAATGATAGCACTGGAGAGATGTACTTGTCTCATTTTATTGAAAACGATAAGGAGAATTTCTTATCATTTCCAGAGCTCTTTCGAGCCAAAATTTTCCTGTGGGTACGCCGCCGTTACAAGGACCGTCGGATTCTCCGGGTGGCTTGATCCACAAAAAAGCGTCCGTGAGTGCGCTTCCTGTCTGCGTAGTTGGTGCCTTACCTATCGTCACGCCAGGTGTGTTACACCACTCTGTCTTGTGGGGACCTGAACCATTGCGACTCGTATCGATCACAAAATGCTTGCCGCCAACTTGCGCTGAGACTGCCGTACCAAAATCAATCTCGTCAGATACATACTGGTAGTTTGAAACGTTGAGCGCAAAACCATCAGCACTATCGATACCGGCCGCTTTCAGAAAGTTTGCGATATCGCTCGCCTTGCGCCAATTGCTATGACCCGCGTCAAGATACACGCGCGCATGAGGTGCTCGTTCCTTCAAAATCATGACGCCTTTTTTGAGATCTGCCAGACGCACACTTTGGTCAGCGCTACTCAAATTGCCAATCAGGCCAATGCTGTCTGGCTCGAGCACCACCAACGCGTCATGGCTACCGATAGACTCGGCAACAACCGCGATCCACCGCTCGTATTGCTCACCTGCCGTAACACCACTCCAATAGCGCAGAGTTGCATGATCGGGGATATTATAGAGCACTATAATAGGCGTTTTACCTGCCGCAGACGCCCGAGAAACCGTAGACGATACACGTGAGCGGATAGTATCCAGATTGTCACCGATTACCCACGTACCCTGTGCCCTGCAGGCGATCTCCTGCAACAAATCAGCGTCGGCAGTATTGCCTGCGGCTCTCAACTCGCGTTCGACACGAATCGCCTGCATGGTCGGATCAACATAAAAACTTGTTGTGCTCTTTGCGGCATCACAATTAAAAAGAGCAGCACCTTGAGACGGTGGCGGAAGCACTGCGGGTGGAGGGGGTGGTGGAGGTGTCACTGGCTTTGGCGCTGGAGGCAGAGGCGTTGGTTTGACCGGTAGAAGTATAACCGGCTTTCGTGGAGGAGGCGGCGCAAAAGGGTTTGGGATGAGTGCGGTGGGCGATGTCGAGCTCGCAGTGCCATTGGCTAAAGGTAGTACATTGATGATCATATCTTCACCGCCAACCCATACTGTCTCTGTCTTAGTGTATTGAGAAAAAAGCAAAGCCAAAACAAAACCTGCGGCGACGAGCGCCACAGTGACATATTGTATAAATCCCCTTGTAGAGCCTTTACTCATACATCCTTTATATCTGCCATGCTTTTAAAGCTTGAGAATGCTGATTGTACCGATCACCTTGCATCATCATCTCGACTTGCTCCACGTCTTGCGGAGTCGATACCGGATACCAAAAGCTTGATGATACGGCCATAATTTTTTTTATTGAGAGCATCTGCTCTATCGCATGAGTCAAAAAATATTCACCCGTGCCACTATGCATCGCTGGCGCGTGATCAAAGATAGAGTAATCAAGCAACAACACTCCGGTACTGACCATATTGGTTTTAGGATGAAGAGGCTTTTCCTCAATAGCTCTTACATAACCCACTTCATCGATCTCAATAACACCGTATGGACGAGGATCTTCTACCATAGACACCAACAAAGCTCGATCATGCTTGAGACATTCCTTAAATCCATCTGCCCCGTGCAAATCATCAGCATAAACTACGAAGAATCGCTCGCCTTCACGGAGGAGATGTTTTGTCTTTTCGAGGGCGCGATAGGTACCCTTGATCTCATCATCAACGACATAGGTGACACGACGCCCCAAAAACACATCACCACAATATTCACGAATCATATCGCCAAGATATCCGATCACGATCACAAACTCATCTACCTCGCTCGGCAGTTGAGATGCGATATGTTCGATGAGCGGACGGCCACCGATCTGGACCAAGGGCTTTGGTCGCTCGAGAGTCAATGGGCGCATGCGCGTCCCCTTGCCTGCCGCAAGAATAATAGCTTTCATTTTATTTCTCGAATACTAAATAATTTATACTGCATATTACTTATAGCATCATTTCTGACAAAAACGGAAGTAGCGGGCTCGGTTAAAATCTGCTTCGCCGAAAACCCACATCTCTTCTGCACATCAATATTTTTATGTATCTGTGGCCAGTTACCCTCATCAGCATATTCAGCAACTTTCTCCCAAGCACCTCCATCTTTACCATCTGTTAAATCCCTGAATATTTTGAGATCAACTGCCCTTCCATCGTCACGAGTTTTTACAACAAATTTCATACCTATCCAAACATTTTTTGGCATTTTCCTATCGACAGTCCCCCAATCAACCTTATGATTTTCTCCTGGTTGATTAGAACTATATATATCACTATGTATTAACTCTTTTTGAAAAACTACCCTGCCGTCATACAACATTCTGGCGTAGTATGTCCTGCCAGCGCATGGTGACTCTCCTGCGTCTTGATGCTCACTTCTAGCTCCAATGACAATACCTTGGGAAGATTTTTGTTCTGTCTCTGAAACTCTTTTTGCATAAATAGTCACCTCAATATCATTCCACTTCTTCTTTGTCGATGAGGAATCGTAAACATACATACGAGGCGTATCGCCCTTAATTTGAGCAACACCGCGACCATCGATAGAGACGACTCCGTTGCCCCGCGCAACAAACTCGGGATCCAAAGGATCTTTCTGTCCACTTCTTAGCGCTCTCTGTGTACCGCCATCCCAGGCAGACTGCCAAGTTCTACCACCATTCTTTGTTCCATAGAGCTGCTTTATACCTTTTTCGGGCGCATCAACCGCCGACCCTTTTTTGGGAACAATGGCAGTAATGGTAGTTGAAGAAACGGAATTAAATACTCTCGAAGATTGCGGAAAATCTGAAAAAACCTCTGACACTGAATACGACTGAGTTTTCAAAATAAGCCTGACAGCTAATATACTCAACACAATAAAAACAACAACGAGCAGTATTTTTTTCATATATACCGAAGAATAAACGAAAAAATATTATAAAGAAAAGATACAACAAGGTAAAAAATATCTTCTATACCATAGAAGAACCTTTTGAATAGCGATATATTTTTTAATGTAATACCAATACCTAACTGTGGAGCATTTCTTGATATAAATTGAATATGCCTCTCTGGAACTTGATGATCCGCATCAAATTGGCTTAGTGTTTTTACTTTGATTTCTTCTTGAGATATGGCGCCCATCAGTCTATCGAAGTCTTTGATTTTATAACCAGGCCTGTCAGTCGCAGTTGAGTGGATACGATGAAAGGTTATAAACAAAGGTAATTTATATTTTTTAGCATCGCGAACGGCTGACAAAAGATAGTCAGCAGAAGTAAACTCGCTAACTCCTGAAGCTTCCAACGCATCTGCGGAAATCGTCTTAACACCCAATGGATCACCGAATGGATAAGTCTCGGGTTGGTTTATGGTTGTGCGGGCAAATGTATAGTATTTAGCAACTACATCTTTGATCTGTCTGTTTGTCTCACCGTGAGGATAAATATACCAATTTGGCGCCGTATTTAAATCGTTTTCGGAAAGAAACTTAGCTCCACTTAAAATATCTTGCTCAAAACCTTCTAGATCCTTTTGATGAACATACGCATCGAGTGCCCCCACATGATGCTGTGAGTGATTTATAAGATCCCAACCATATATATTCTTTATCATTTTTAATTGCTTGAGAGAAAGATATCCGCGCTGATTATCCTCGACTCTATCAGCGATTACGGCAATATTGCCCTTAAAACCGTATTTATGCATTACCTCTACAGCAGGCAAGATTGACTCATACCCGTCGTCAAAAATAATGACAACCTCGCCTTCCTTGCCTTCCGGCGTCATAGATAGATTGGATAATTGAACTAGCGATTCAGCTCGTTGTTTTGTCCCAACTCCAATTCGTATAGCATCAATATTTGACCAATCGAACCCTTGACCGTATTCACGCCACTGACCTCCAGCCCTGCGCAAAGAACCCTTACCAAGAGACACGGTCAACCACTCTCCAGCATACTCCTCCCTGTATGCATTCTTGAGATCACTCACAATAGATCCAGCCCATTGATTGGTAGAAAGTTTTATTTCTAATCTCCCGACATCACTGCGCCCAAATACCCTCATCTTCAGGAGAAGATTTTTTTCGCTTAAATCCAGTTTTGCTGGAATAGTAATGTACAGTGGCTCGTTGGGCGCCTCTGGCCGTAACTCTAAAAACTCCGAGTAATTCTCGGCCTTCCCTTTTCCCTGCATCTCCCAATCAGTTTTAAAACTGGAAATTTCTATCTTAGTCTTTATAGCAGTATTTGACGCTGGTAGGGCTCGTTGTGCACTCAAAGCGCCTCCAGCAACACTATCGAGATCAGTTAAATTAACTGAAAACTTTTTAGAAGAATCCTCCACGGTAACCGACGTTCCATGGTACTGATATTTCAAGCGCGGATCATGCTTACCTAACTCAATTACTGTGATATACCGAGCATCTTTTGCCTTCTGCGTATACTCTATCGAATGACACGGCAAAACCTTTCCATACTCTTGAGAGCACAATCCTCGAGGAGGATTCTTTTGATCGATAGCAGTATCAAGTAATATATTGTCTGGTAGCAATTGGAAAATACTTATTTCTTCCACCCCATCTTTTTCTGGACTGAAAACCTTAACAGTAGTACCTGACGTAGTAATTTTTGCCCCTGGGAAAACGTGGAAGAGCTGCTTATAAGTATGAATATCATCTGAAGTTAACTTGTCTACAATAAGAAGATATTTTTCTCCAAGCAACGCTAAAGTTCTCGCATGAGTAACACTACGATAAAGCTGGGAGGTTGCTGACTGTGCAACAAAATCTTTTCCCTCTAGAAAGTCGCCGAGTACAGCTGAACCTCGCTCCTGATCTAGATCGTCAACGGTAACTGTGTTATGAGATGCCGTACCATTAAAATATCGCTGATAATCGTTTTCATCATACGTATATAAGCCGGCATCTGGCATGAGCGCAAAACCATTTGAGTACAAACTGAAAGAAAGCGCATCGAGATCGCTATGAGCAGTTCGATATGGGCCTCCATCAAAAATAACCTGTGTTTCATTTTTAAAATCACGATCTTCTCCCCATCCCGATCGCATGATAACCTCTCCGGACTCTGGGAAAACAATATTTAGCTTACTTGGTTTTTTGCCAAACTTGCCTGCTGTGAGAACATATTTAAACTCTGGGAAAGCGTCCGCGATATCTTTATAAATACCCGAATAAAGAATTTTGCGCTTAATGGATGCGCCCAAAAGCGGCACCTCCCGATTGGGCTGCAGAATATAAGTAGCATGTGCGACCATTTCTTTCATTCTCACGTTAAATATTTCACTTATAGGTGCATGCTCTTCTTGAGCATAATGATATATCTCCCAATATTTTTCTAGAGTATATAAATGGTAGTATGGAGAATTTTCAATAAGAACGCCGTCTTTATCTACAACATTTATCAATCCCTCGCTCAAACGATCCTTCGAAAGTGCCAACCACTCTTGAGCATGCGGCAAGTCGGGGAAATTAATAGCAAGCACATAAAGAGCTGTAGCTTCATTGAGTCCGTGATTATAGCCCTTGTCGTAGTGATTTGGATCGGCGAGAAAAGTGCCGTGAGCCTCAAGGCTTTTCAAGATAATTTTGCTTGTATCATATGTAAGTAAATTGTTTGATCTAAGTTGCCACCATGTCTTTGTCATGAACATAGTCCTGAATGCTACCGCGTGAAAATCGTCCCACGCGTAAGGCTTACTTTGTCCATTACGAATAAAGTTGACTGTTATATCAGATGCTTTTTGCAAATATTTCGAATCATTTGTTTCATCGAAAGCATAAAAGAGATTACGCATAGGACGAAAACCGTAAAAAAGGAACCTCCAATACTTCTCCCTAAACGGATCTTCTTCCCAGGAAATTTCGCCCTGTAATTTAGTAACACCGTATCGGTCTACTGGAAATTGATTATCAATCATCATGTCTGCATCTTGGAGCGTCCCTTCTGAGAGAAATGAATAAATCTGCTCTTTCCCGCCACTCTTAAACGCATAGGAGTCAAAGATTTTTCTATAAACAGAGTCTTGGACGCCTGACGGTCTACAAACCTTGCCACCGTCAACAACGATCGTATTAAGATCTTTTGGACAAATATACGATTGTCTATATGCCTCAATTTTCTCCTCATTTTTTCTTTCCTTATATGTATGAAGAGCATTCTCCATAGCATCGTAGACATATTTACCCGCAACCAAAACAAAAACTAACGCGACCAAAATAGCGAAAGTATACTCAATGATTTTTATTTTTCTCTTTAACCTCTTGTCCATGTCATTTTTCTAATCGTCAGCGCTGAATAAAAGACCAGCCACGAAACCACTAAAGTAGACATAACACTCATAGCCGGACGATAAATCCACCCATGACTATCCTTGTTTTCAATTTTGTAAGCTAATCCAAACATAAAACCGACAAAAATAACGCCAAGTAAGTATAAAATGGCGGCGTATGCGTCACCCTTAAGGGGTAAATATATGAGATGATGGAATGAAATAAAAGGTCCCATCAAAACAAAAACTATATGAGCATAGTAGGCAAAAGCTGGAAGAACTGGCCTTCTCCAGTAAAACTTTCCGGTAAAGAAAATATTTTTAATAAAACTCTTCTTCCATCTAACTTGTTGTCTAATAAACTTTGGTAAAGTGTCTGGAACAATAGTTAGAGATTTAGCAGCTTTTGAATAAACAACTTTCCAATTTTTCGTAGGATAATCATGACCCTTAACAAAAGGGGATTCGGCATATTTGTTTTTCATTTTCTTACCAATGGTACCGCCGCCGAGTACGAACCCCGTCATAGTTCTATCAGTAGCAAACTTAAATTCCTGACCTAAAAACGCATCGTTTTCCCACGCGGGAATAAAATTATAAACAGCCTCTTTGCGAAATACTGCTAGAGGACCGGAGACACATGTCACTGCAGCAAAAACACTTTCAAATGCTTTACGCACAGAGAACTGCCCCTCCATCCAAGAATCCTGAATTCTTGTAAGAAAGTTCTGGTCTCTATTTAACGCCCGGCCATGCCCACTTACAGCTCCAATTTCAGCGTCGTGTTCAAATATTCTAACTATTTTTTCAACCGCACATGGCGACCAAGTAGAGTCGCTGTCGGTATGTGCGAAAATATTTCCCTGAGCAACTGCCATAGCTTTGGCAAGTGCTCTTTTTTTGCCAACATTATTTGGTAAAGAGATTAGTTTGATTTTTTTCTTTTTTTTATACTCTTCTAAGATTTTGAGAGTCCCATCAGTACTGGCATCATTTACAACAATAACTTCCTTTTTTTGATATGTTTGACCTAGCATTGAATCAATGCATCGCGCGATATTCTCTTCTTCGTTTCGAACAGCTACCATACAACTTACGAAATACTTTTCTCTGGATTTACCATGCGAATCCTTCATCGCTAGTACATATGGGTCTTGATAGTAATAAAAAGCGATCAGAAAAGATACCCCCAGAGCAAGCGTCACACCGATGCCATATATAATAAGAAAAATTGGAGCGTTTTCTAACCCAAAAAAAATTTTGCCTAACAACACGGCAAGAATTGCCAATACAATTAAGACCTTGACTAATTCCCATTTAAACAAATCGCGCATAAAGTTATTTTATAAAAACTATCTACCAACTCCCTTGTACACAAAGTTTGCTCGGATAAAATTTGTTTTATCCAAGCAATTGCGCCCGTCGACTACCACGGCAATGCCGTACTTAGTAAAATCACTTGGCGCAAGATTTTTGAAAACGCCGTGCGCGGTAGCTACCACAACGCCGACAGATCCTTGCAGTGCTTCATCGAGCGTTTGTACATCTGAACGACCGAGCACAAACGGATCAAATGCAACCACATCAGCACCAAACTCTTTTAAAATTTTAACAATTTCAAACGACGGACTCTCGCGGCAATCATCAATATTTGCCTTGTAGGAAAGACCAAGGACAGCAATGCGCGATCCATTGATAGCGAGCTTCTTTTCATTGAGACCGGCGATCAATCGCTCAACGGCAAAATGAGGCATGCCGTTGTTAATGCGGCGTGCAAGCGCTAAAAAGTCATGATCAAAACCATTCTTTTTTGCGTACTCAATCAAGTAGTATGGATCAACTGGTATACAGTGTCCGCCTACGCCGCATCCTGGATAGTGTGGCATAAAAGCAAATGGCTTTGTAGCCGCGCCGTCAATCACATTGACCACATCGATACCAAGGCGCGAGAAAGAACGCGCAAGTTCATTTACAAAAGCAATATTGATATCGCGAAAAGAATTTTCTACTACTTTTACCGCCTCGGCTTCTTTGAGACTTCCCATGGGTTTTACTGAACCGGTCAAAATAGACTCATAAAAGGCTACAGCCTTTTTAAGTCCTGCCTCATGAAAACTACCGACAACACGTGGGATATTTTCTACGTTCCACTTTGCATCACCTGGGTTGATGCGCTCAGGACAATGCGCCAAAGAAAAATCTTTACCGCATTCCATACCAGAGATTGATTCAAGGATCGGCAATACCACGCTTTCTGAAACGCCTGGATTCACCGTTGATTCCAAGATCACCAAGGCGCCCTTGCGAAGATGCGGTGCTACAGCGCGAGTGGCATTTTCTACCGGCTCAAGATTTGGCATATGATTTTCATATACCGGCGTTGGTACGCAGATGATGACGATATTGCAATCTTTGATGACAGAAAAATCATCAGTAGGTATAAATGATGTTTCCTGGAGGGCGCGTTCGATCGATTCGTCTTGTATCGGCGATTGCTTCTTTTTGAGTAAATCGATTTTTTGCTGACTTACATCGATACCGAACACGTCATACCCCTTGCGCGCGGCAAGTAAAACGAGCGGGAGACCTACATACCCGAGTCCCACGACCGCTATTTTCTCCTTATTTGACAATGCTTTGACGGCATCCATAACGTGCATAGTTTACAATAAAAAAATCAAATAGTCAATAGCCCCGCGAAATGCGGGGCTATGATTGATGGCAAGAATATATTCTTAGAGTTGAGTGATACTCGCGGCGCTATTCACCCATTGATATAGCCCTGTCCAATTAAGCTTTATTACACCGACTGCCACGCGGTATGTACCTGGGCCTGGTGGTGTAAATTCATAATTAAACGAGCGAGACTCCCCTGCTTGCAGGGTTTCGCCGTTGTAAAACTTTTGGAACACCTGTACACCACCCGCATCATAGACTTCGAAATCGAGCACCGCATGACCAGGCTGTGTACCGGTATTTTGAAGTGTCACATCAATGTCACGCGCGCCAGACGCGCCGGTCACTATCGTGCTGATATGGGTTGGTACAAAATCTGTGGTTGGTGCTGCAGATCCGCCCAATGACCACGCAGGATCATTTATATCAACGCCTACCGCCGAACCAAATCGTCCATGGTGACCGCTATTTGAACGATCGATAATATCCTGGCCAAAGTTTTCATTGAACTTCCAATATTTGATGAGACCGATCTGAGGACCAACGAGTGGTTGACCGAGTGTCGCTACAATACCCGCATCGGTGCGTACAATGTTCCACACGCGCATATCTTCGAGAGTACCCTTAAACGCTCGTGCAGTATGGTTCATGGGATTGCCACCGATGACAACAGGCGCTGAAGTTTGCGCGATGTTGCCGGTCTTCGGTGTCGTCGCTACCATCACACCATTTTTATACAAGCGCATAGTAGTACCATCGTAACGCGCTGCGATGTGCGTCGTTTCGTTGAGTCCAAATGAACCGCCAACAAGTTTCGTGACTACACCATCAGTATTGAGTCTAAAGACAAATTGGTTTTGATCGTTTACGCCGATAGACCAAACATAATCGTTGTCTGTAAGACCTGTGGCCTTAGCGAGTAGGTCTGCGTTGCGACCGAGCTCCGCAGCTTTAAATTCAGCTTCAAAGGTAAATTGTGGTTCTTCTACATCCCATATGCCGATATCGACATAATCATCAACGCCGTCGAAGATCAATGCGCCATCATTGTTAGTAGGTACTATCGGTGCAGGTGGGGGTGGCGGAGGTGGAGGTACACCTTCGCACTCACCAAAACCTTCTGCGGGATAGGTAAAAACGGCAGTATTGGCGCCCCATTTGTTTTTTATCCAAGACGCAGGCCCTGGCGTTTCAAATGAAGTGTTCTCGATAAGATTTATCGCATCGCTATTTTTTACAACAGACACGCGGTCAATAGTAAGCGACCCGACAGATTCTACGATATGAAAGAATGTCACCGTAGACGCGCCTGCAGGTGCTTGGATCATGACAGTAGCGTCTTGCCAATCGGCAGCCGCAGAAATGTTTGCGAGCGCTGCGTATTCGAATGAACCATCGGTCATGCGGAACTGCGCAATAATACGCGTAGGCACTGTTGATTTATACTTATCGGCGAAGTGATAGGTGGCGCCCGCTTCTACTGATATTTCTTTGTGATACCATTTGGCGTCGCCGTCTACATACGCGGTCATATCAATTTTTGCGCCACGCACAGTGCATGCTTCTATCTTTTCATAATCAAAGTTTACCAACGCAGCATAGGCATTTTCATAATATTCAAGTTTGATAGTGTGAATACCTGGAGTTGTCTGATAGGTTGCGGTATGTGTAGTCGCCGCCTGATCATGCCACTCGTCAATAGCAACGACGTCATCAATAAAGAGCCGTACACCGTCATCGGCAGTCACGGTAAACTGATAGGTAGCATCTTCAAAGTCAGCTTGCTTGACCCAACGAGTTGAAAATCGATCGGGCTGGATAAGATTATGTGGAGTATCAAGACCCCAATCAAAATTGATAGCCGCGTCTCGGCGCACCACGCTTGGCGCACCATTGAGATTGATATTGTTGAAATACGAAGCACAATACTCATCGGTACCTACAACACCTTCAACCGGATAGACAAAGGATGGCGTATTAACTCCCCATGAATTCTCTGCCCAGTCAGCAGGGTTAAGCACCTCAAGCGACCAATCACTGATGAGATTTGTAGTACCTGATCCCTCGTACAATTCATACGCGTCAGTCTCCAAAAATCCCGTACTGCGAATCAAATGAAAGATAGCGATCTTTGCCGCACCTGCGGGTATGACAAAGGTGCGCTCGTTTTTGGTCCATGTAGTCGATGGTCCTGCTTCGCCAAGCCACACATAATCAAATGAACCATCCATCTTGCGAACCTGCATGATAAGTGGTGTTACCACATCAGATCGAGAATAATCTGAAAAATGATAAGTAGCGCCTGGTACGACATCAATCTCTTTCATGCGCCACTTGGCATCGCCTGACGTATACGCTGACATATCGATACGCGCAGCTTTTGCACTGCAAATATTTTTCTTCGCGTATGCAAATTTAGCTACTGCCGCATAGGCATTTTCATAGTATTCCATCCGAATAGTGTGGAGCCCTGGCGTGATTGAGCGCTCAATAGTATGCGCAGTAGCCGCCTGATCATGCCACTCGTCGATGATAACGACGTCATCAATAAAGAGATGCACGCCGTCATCGGCATTTACCGTAAACTCATACAACCCCCCATCAAAATTTTCTTGTCGCGTCCAACGCGCAGAGAAATGATCCTGCGGGATAACAGGATTTGGTGAACCAAGCCCCCAATCAAAATTTATAGAAGCATCACTACGCGTAAGAGCGGGGGTACCTATAGGCGTTTGCGTATTGTAGTATTCAGCGACAAAACCATTTGACGCGTCTACCAATCCCACATTGATACTCTTTTGCATAAAGAGACCTTGGGAGTCAGTTGCTTTCAAAATAATTTCAAAATAGGTATCGCTACCATGATCAGGTATTACAAAACTTCCAGTGGCACCCGTCGCATCCAAGAGCGGATGATTGTGACATGTGCCGAACGGGCAATGATGCACAATGACCGTCCACTCGAGACTCGCACCCGAGAGCACCCCATCTTCGATGTCGCTCGCTGATCCGGAAAAATTGACCGTATCACCCTGATGCGCTGAAGATCCATTGGCAGGGGTTAGGATGAAAACTGTCGGTTGATTGTTTCCTGGTTGGATTTCGATAGAAGCGCTGCCGGTCGCATTAAATACATCAGTCACGGTTAGTGTTGCTTGAAATACTCCCGCTGCGGGATATACATAGGTTGAGTTCGCCTCTTCTGATGACGCGCCATTACCAAAATCCCAATGATAGGTAAGGGCATTATTGTCCGGATCAAAAGACCCAGCGCTTGAGAAGTGCACAGTGAGCGGCACCGAACCACCTACCACATCAGCAGATACGAGCGCAGTCGGCGCACGGTTGTCACTCGTGTAGCGAACTCTCACAATTTCATCAGGGTAGATAGAGACATAATACAGATAACCATCAGGACCCATTGTGATATCGACAGGAGTCGCTATCTGCTGACTAAACACCTGATTGCTACCAGGAACAAGATTGTTTGTGCCATCAAGCTTGAGTGTACGCATTTCATTGCGCCCGTAGTCACTGAAGAAAAAGGCGTTTTGATATGCCACTGGAAATTCGGTACCAGTATAAAAGGTACCACCTACTACCGCGGCTCCGGGCGGATGATTGTATGCATACAGCGGCTTGATATCACCACCTGCGGTATAGAGCACTTGGCACTGACCCATGAACTGGTAGCTGCCTTGCTGTGCTTCACCTTCCCAACATGGCCAGCCGTAGTTACTACCCGGTGTGATGACATTGACCTCTTCGATCGCTGACCAACCTACATCACCGACAACGAGTGTGTTGGTACCTGGTTTGATATTGAAACGATACGGATTACGAAAACCGTATGCCCATACCTTTGAACGATTGTCATTTGGATTGCCCGTGTAAAAAGGATTAGAAGCGATACCCGTGCCATCAGTATTGATGTGCATGATCTTACCTCCCAAACTATCGAGGTCTTGAGATCGCAATGCAAGCAGATCTGCTCCGATAAATGAAGCACCGTCGCCAGAACTCACAAAAAGCGTGCCATCAACGGCAACGCGGATAGAGCCAATCGAGTGACTTGGTGAATCACTCGGGATACAGTCAGCACCCGCGGGCAAATCTGCACACGACGCAGCACTTGCGGTACCCAAGATGACTACCTCGCTACCGGGCACAGCGACATCGCCGTTGGCAGTGACGCGAGAAAGGCGACTCGTCTTGGTACCCGTGTAATCAGCTGCGTTGTTTTCATAGGTATAGAGAAGATAGACAAAATTGTTTGTCGCAAAATCTTTATCAAAAGCAAGATCGAGCAAACCGCGGTCATTGTAGTCGTTTACATTTGGCAATGTGATAAATGGCGTAGGCAATACAGCACCGTCTTTAAAGATTTTTACTACACCACCCTTTTCTACGACAAACATGCGGCCATCTGGCGCAAAGCGCGCAGCAACCGGCAGGTTGAAGCCTGAAGCTACTGATTCAAGATAAAAACCAGCTGGCAGGTCAGTCGCGGCGGCACCGAAAACTGCTGATGCAGAAAACCAAACTACCAAGGCCACGACAGCCCCGAAGACTACATACACCGATAATGCCTTTGTTTTTGAACTCATATGGTAATCTTTATGCCAATATTCCTAGCACGAAACGGGGTACTATTACAAAGCTTCTCGGCCTGATTCTGCCCCCGCCCTTTGAGTGCCTACCTTGCAGTCTGATGCGACTATGCGAGAACGCTCATCAGTACGAATATGATAAATCTCAATATCCTGATACGAATACACGCAGTCAAAGTTGTCTGCGAGCCACTCACCTCCTCGAAAACGCTCATCGATACTATCTTTCTCTCGCAACACGACCCAATCAACCACACGCTCGGGTGCTTTGAGTGCTGCGCCAAAAAGCGCTGGATCACCCGTATGCACCCAATACTTGAAAGGCACGTGACTCGCGAACGGCACAGCGTCATTGTTGAACACATCGACAAGAATCAAACCTTTGTCATAGTTGCCGCGCAACCACTTGCCGCCTTGCAGGCGACTCTCATTAACCTGTGCTCCTGCGAAACCTTCGATAGCCTCATGAAGCGTGACGACGTTGTCATTGATCAACATCACTCCGTACTCGGCAAGAATAATGACAAGCATCAAAATACCCAATCGATGAAAGCGAGCACCAAGAACACCTACCAAGAGCGCGAAGAGCGGCAAAAACATCAGTGCGTAGCGCACATTAAATAAAAGATATGGAGCGAGCTGCGGCACAAAAATAACCGCGTTGCCGGAAAACACGTTCAAGATATAGTATGCGATGTGCACGCCAAGCAATATGACAAACAGATAACGCAATTGTTTTTTTACAAAGATTTGACGCAACACAAAAAGCAATCCGAAAACACTACATATGAGAAGCGCCCATCCTGACACCATCTGTGTGGCGTACCATACATGTGCAAGTGCGCTCGGAAGATCGCCTTTGGATGGCAAGAAACCAGCGGCAGCAAGTGATTCTTGCTGACCTTTTGACGAGTACTCGCCTATCGCAAAGTAAAAAGGGTTATCAAAAATCGCATAATTCCACGAGAGCCATAGAAGTGGGCCGAGAAACGCAAACGTCGCAAACAAAATCACCGTTGCTTCCATTTTTCTGAAGTCACGAGATGTCAGATAGAGATAGAGAGACACCAAACAAACGGTAGCAATTGCAAAGATCCAACCATCGTAACGGGAAAGTGTCGCGAATAAAAACGCAGCACCACTCGCGACCAGATACATCTCTTTTGAATATCGTGCCCATAAAAGCGCGTACATCAATGCACCTAACATCGCGGCAATGTAGAACATTTCTGAAAGAGGCGTTGATTGCATGTAAAGTGTGTTGGGATTAAGCATAAAGATCAGTGCAGCAAAACCTCCAGCAACAGGACCCGCTACGATATCTCCGATTCTAAAGAGAAACCAGCCCGCGAGCACAAAAGCGATCATCGAAAGAAGAATGCCTGCGAAGCCAGAGTAATAAAAAGCGTCGGACCAAATCATGGGCAGCATCAAAAGACTAGGCGCTGGTAACCACACATACCCAAGCTGCGAAAAACCGGGTGAAGTGCCATCAACCACGCGTCGTGAAAGGTTTAATCGAGCGATACTATCCCCGCTCGCATTCGCGAGATCGAGATACATGACTACCGACGTCGCGATAACGCTCACCATAAAAGCTATGATAAGTACGAGATATTTAATGTGTGATGAATGTTTTTTAATCATAAAATATTATGCTGATGCCTCCTTACGACGCAAGTGACTGCCGTGCTTGGTCTTCTCCCAACTGTGGGGACTGCGAATCATTTGCTTTGCGGCACGTACCGTAGCGATCGCCAACAACACCCAATAGAGTGGCGTAAGCAAAACATACTTTATAAGCCCATACCGTTTGCGACGATACACAGCCAAAAGATTCATGTACATAAAAGCAAAGTTTCCAACGAGAAACGAAAAGACTGAAAAATACAAAATAGCTGGCGGGTAGAGCCTTTGGATAAAGGATGCCTCAGTCGTAAACCACACAAACTGCGTAATCCATGCGAGGAAATTGAGTAAGTTTAAAATGATCGTACCCGGCACGATGTACAAAAACGCCATAAAATTAATCCATCCGCCGATTTCTTTTTTAAATCGAAATGGATGGCGCAAATGCACGATGCTGGTCTGGATAAAACCCTTCATCCAGCGCGTGCGCTGTGGAATCCATGAATCAAGCGTGCTGGTTGCTTCCTCCAAGCTCACGCTATCGAGCATGCCCACCCCGTACCCCTTACGATGAAGACGCATGCCGATATCACAGTCTTCAGTGACATTGTACGGATCCCACGCACCCATATCTTTAAGTGCATCCATACGAAAGTGTGTACTGTGTCCTGAAAGCGGGATTGGAAAACCAAGCTTCTGGAGTCCTGGCAAAAAGAGATCATAATAAAAAGCAAATTCGGCATTAAAGAGCTTGGTCAAAATATTTTGATCGGCGTTGTAATGATCAAGACGAACTTGCAGTGCGCCGATATTTGGATGCGCGCGAAACGCGAGTACTGCCTTCTTGAGCTGATCAGCATCAGGAATGATCTCAGCATCATAGATGACAACATACTGACCTTTCGCATGACTTAAGGCGACATTTAATGCCTTTGGTTTTGTCTTCGGTTTTGTATCAGGCAAGATAAGTACACGAAAATTGTCCGGCAAGTTAACTGCCTTAATCGCATCAAGGGTTGCGTGGTCATACTCTTCGAGCGTGATGATATATTCAATCTTTTCTTTTGGATAGTCGATTGATGTCATCGCCTCGGCAATCTGTGGAATGACTTCGGCCTCGTTGAGAAGTGGAATAAAAACCGTATACATCGGTACATCTGTACCCAAAGCATCGATTTCTTCTTTTGAAAAACTAATCAATGGATAGTGAGCGCCCTTATACACTACATACAATTTGAAAATAACGAATGTAAAGTAAAATAATGCAATTGCGCCAGACACTATTGCGAGAGTTGAGAAGTCAAATGTAAGGTGCAACGCCACTACAGCCGCGATGAATAAAACAGCGGCAAAACATGCCACAGAGACACTTTCATGGTAAATATGCTTTTTGGCGCTATGAATCTCGGGGAGAAAGAGAAAATCTTCCGAATTTTCAAAATCATACCCGCGCGCCTCTGAATGGTGCGGATGATCAAGAAACTTAAAGACAAAGAAAAACCATGCGCGCAGTTTACGCATAGTTATAGGGAGAAGCCCGAAAACTTCCTCGAAGGCTGAGGAAATGAGGGGTTTTACGATTTTTACCATTCTTTCCATAGCAATTGGGACGACTATATTCGTACAATATTTTGACTTAATTGTCAATACCACACCAATAAAAAAGGCGAGGGTAGCCGTTGCTACCCTCGCCAGAGCGATTTCGCAGTTCACTGCAGGGGTGGAGACGCGCCCCCCCAGCAGTTGTACTTGCAGAACTTGAATCGACTCCGGCATTGTGAGCCAGAGAGGCCGTTTGCCTTGCAGAAGGTATTGCTGCACGGCCGCTGGCCCACGATCGGATCGCAGATTAACTGACAGCAGTTCACCTCCGGCGGGCACTGGCCGCAGTACTGGCCGACGCACGTCCGCCACGCCTGATTGACGTAGCGTAGTGTACAGCCATCCTGCCCGTATAGGCCGACGCCGATGCCGTGGTTGCCATCTTGCGCAGTGAAGGACACCTCGAAGGTGTCGGACGCCAGTGCACCGAGCACGACGTCAGGGTAGACCTCGTGACCCACCACGGCGCCGTCTCGGAAGACGTCGAGTACGACCGTGACCGGCACGTTGGGCGCCAGCGTCACGTTCGCAATCTCAGCCGCACAGCTGACGAGCTGACCTGCCGTCGGATTGTCCGGCACGCAGGTCGTCTGGATGTGCGCCAGCGGCGAGGTCGTGGGGCACTCCGCCGTCGCGCGCGCATCCTTGATGGACGCGCCACAGACGGCGAGTGCGATGATCGTTGCGGTGATGATCTTCATAATCGATCCTCTCTTCTTCCTTCGCCATCAAGAAATCGGCGGTTGCACGCGCACATTGAGCGCGTTCTTGGAGTACACGTGACACCCTAATGTGGTGTAGACGCGAACCCAGCACCCGTGGACGCCCGGCTCCCACGGATCCCATCGGACTCGCAGCACCTTGGGCTCACCCCAAGGCAAGAAGATGTTGTCCCTCACGATGTGGCCATCGTGGGACTGCCCGTTGTTGGCGTAGCAGTCCACGATGACCGAGTAGGTGTTGGGAGCTCCCCAGTTAGTGATCTCGATCCGAAGCGGGTTGAACCGCGCTGCTCGGATGATGGGAGCCCTGTCGGGCTGCCGGAGCACGACATGGGGAGGACACCCCGCCGTACAGGAAGAGTCGCCCGTTGCATCGGCGACCGACGCAAGCGCGCCGAAAGCGAGTGCCGCGAGAAACGTGAGCATGGGCCGAAGCCACCTGCCTTTTCGAACAAATCTCATGATATACCACCTCCACTTGCAGAAAACTTCTGCAATGCCCGATTCGTCGGGTCCGCGGTTACGATTCAAGTAGAAAGTTTTCAACGAACGAATTAATACATAGCAATAAATTTGCATTTTGTCAATAGTTTCTCTAGCGCAGTTTTTAAAAATCCTCCATACTAAAACATATATGCAAAATTATCTGGTCGCAACCCTTTTGGGCGTCGTGCAAGGGTTTACCGAATTTCTCCCCGTATCGTCTACGGGGCATCTTATTGTTTTAGAAAACTTTTTTGGTATTTCTGCGGCAGATGCTATCCCATTTGACGTGTCAGTGCACCTTGCCACCGTATTGGCCGTCATCTGGTACTTTCGTGCTGACTGGATTCATCTCGTGCACTCGTTTACTTCGCGTATTGATACCCGTGGGCGACAGCTCTTGCTCAACATCATGCTTGGCACCATACCCGCGGGCATTGCTGGTATTTTATTTGAAAACACTATCACAAGCACCTTTCGTACACCGCTCGCGGTCGCCATTGGACTTATCGCGGGTAGTGCGCT
>SICQ01000046.1 GCA_009691385.1 Candidatus Ryanbacteria bacterium | reverse complement strand
GTAATAAAGATTTTGTTCTCGTATGCGTAAGCCTCAACAAAAGCAAAGAAAGTAAGGGACATCTGCTCGTCCTTACTCATTTTGCCTATGAGGAACTGGGCTAGTTCTCGAGTGCTAGTAAACCCATTTTTGGGAAGCCCTAGTTCAGCCCTCGTAGTTTTTACAGTTTCGTCAAAACCATCTTTCTGAATAAGTTTATTGGCGAGGATTTTGTATTTCTTCTCGAAGTAGGTATCAGAGTATTTCTTCATCACCCACACCTTACTCTACTTTACAGCGTTTTTAAAGTTGATATAATTGACCTTATACAAGTCGCTTCATCAAAATAAGTATAAATTTATGGGTCTATACCGAGACGAGACAATTAGCAAGATTATCGAAGGCGTTAACGATAAGTATTTCCTGCCTGATATTCAAAGACCTTTTGTGTGGAAACAAGAACAGATTTATGCCTTGTTTGACTCAATAATGCGAGGTTATCCAATCAATACATTTTTGTTTTGGCAAATAAGCAAAGATTATTTGGAAGAGAACAGAATTAAAAAGTTTCCTTTCGTAAAAAACAATAAACAGACTAGTGAGGAAGACCTAGGCTACAGTAGTTCAGAATATTCTTTAGTGCTTGATGGCCAACAAAGAATAACATCTCTCTATATCGCCTTGAAAGGTTCCTACTTTGAAAGAAAAAAAGAGAAGGAACTGTTCTTTAATGTACTCACAGGAAAAGATGAAAATGACGATGGCCTGCTATTTGAATTTAAGTTTTTAGACAAATCTAAGGATGCATTCTTTTCAGAGAATAATGCTACTTGGTTAAATGTTAAACGGATATACGAATGTAATAAATCGGAGGACAAATTCGATATTCGTAATAAGGTTACTTCGAGCTTATTAGATAGTGATGGCAAGCAATTAGCGGAAAAAAATATTGACATTCTTTACGATAGGTTAAAAAGCCAGCAAATCATCAATTACTATCCTGAAGAAGAAAAGGATTATGACAGAGTGTTGGATATATTCGTCAGAACTAACTCAGGTGGAACTAAGTTAACATATTCCGACTTATTGTTTTCAACAATTAAACTTCGGTGGAGGGAGGCTAGAGAGAACTTCGCTTCAATTTTGAAAGATATGAATGGCGAAGATTTCGATTTTGATACTGACTTTATTTTGAAGACTTGTTTTGTATTTTTTGCTGAAACCCAAAAGGACGTTAAATACAGCAGAAAAAATGTTGATGATGAAATTAAAATACATCAGATTATTGATAATTGGGAAAAAATTATCGACTCATTGAGAATTGCGCGAGATTTACTCAACAGGGCAAGGATTAACCATTCCAAACTACTTTCTAGCAATAATGCCCTAATTCCGATTGCTTACTTTATCTACAAATATGATTTTAAGTCATTTGGAGACTCTAATCAAAATAAGATTATATCTCCTGAAGTTGAAAATGAATTGAGAAACTTCCTATTAGCCTCTTTGCTTACTGGGCTTTTTGGTGGTCAAGCCGATACCATCCTATTCTCAATCAAACAAGAAATCGATAATCAGACTGAAGAAGTTTTTCCTCTTAAAGAAATTAAGTCTTCTCTTATCAAGAAGAATAAATCACTTGATATAACTGAGGAATTTCTTGATAATGTTCGTTACCAAGGTAAAAATAGCTATCTAATTTTGAATTTACTATATCCAAATATTGAGCTAAGGACAGTTTCCAAGACAAATGTCCCTGAGCAAGACCATTTATTCTCAAAAGATGAGTTGAGGAGCAGTCTTCATACTTTAGAAGAAATAAACTCAATATATAACATTAGATACGTAACCTCTACCAGCAATAAGAAGAAGTCTAATATTCCTTTTAAGGAATGGCTGGGCTCAATAACTGATGAAGAGAAAACAATTCATCTAGTTCCTAAAGGCGATTGGGACGAAAAGAGTTATCGAGAATTTACCAAAGAAAGAAAACAACTGATAATCAATAAGCTGAAATCGTTGATGTCTAAGTAACGGTTATTCTATACAGCATTGCCAACAGCTATCTGGGGAAAAAGATTTAGGATACCACTAAACTGCAATTCGCTCTTAATCTTAGCCCAATCAGCAGTTCTGAACTTGTCCACGATGGGGAGCAGCGTGCCGTTTTATATAGAAAATCGCAATCATACGGTTGCGATTTTTTGTTGCGGTTGCTAGGGTGCTAACAGAAAGGAGTACTATGAAACTGATACGCGACATGACGCATAGTGAGCGTGGGCGTGAACTCGTCCGCTTGCGACGCGGCATCATACGCTTGGTAAGCATCATCAACGAAGGCGGCAACAGACGCTGTCACGAGGAAGAAAATCATCTCGCCGCACTCGTGGACATGCAGATCTATCTCTCGCGCAAGAATGGTCCCATGACCGACCGTGATTTTCGCGCCAACTGCGAGCGGTACATCGCACGTGAATGCCGCGCGGGGCGCCTCTTGATGACCGACTCGCCGACACCTTCAGACGGACGGCGCCGCACAATCATGGACCCTCGCGATCGCATGATCAAGTGACGGAATCCGCACCAAACCGCCTGACATAGTCAGTGCGGTTTTTTCTTTGCTTGAAATAAACTCTATACTATATATATATGCCTTTAAGTATTAGCGTAAAAGCACTCGTTTTTATATCAATCGCACTCATCGCGATTCAGGGAATCATATTATTCTCGATGGATCGTACGCTATTTTGTAAGTGTGGCGATATTGGCCTATGGGGCGGTGTGTATCTGAACTCGCAAATGTCACAACAGTTTGCTGACATCTATACGCCATCACATTTTTTGCATGGTGTTGGATTTTTCTGGATCTTGTGGCTCATTCGTAAAAAAATACCGATGTCGCTGGCAACAATGCTCGCTGTCGCCATCGTGGTAGAAGCTGGTTGGGAGATTCTAGAAAATACCGAGTTTATCATCAACCGCTATCGTTCGGTGACTATCTCGTTTGACTACTACGGTGATAGTATTTTTAACTCACTCTCTGACACACTCTTTATGATCTTTGGATTTTTATTTGCGTGGCGTGCGCCTGCTTGGGCATCGGTTGGCGCTCTACTCGTACTTGAGCTCGGAGTCTTGTGGCTCATCCGCGACAATCTCGCGCTCAATATTTTGATGCTCGTCTATCCGCTCGACGCGGTACGCATCTGGCAGGCAGGCGGTTGATACGCTACAGTACCCCTATGTCTATCGACCCTGCAAAAAATATCCCCACCGTATTTGTGGTTTTTGGTGCTACCGGCGACCTGATGGCACGCAAAATCGTCCCCGCTCTTCACCTACTCAATGAACAAAAAGTACTCCCCTCGATGTTTCGGGTACTGGGCGTCGCGCGCAAGCCGCTTTCAAATGAAGAGTTTCGTGCGCATATCGCAAGCATTCTTGAAAAACAAAAGATTGATACGAAAGACGCCGCGTCTTTTCTTGAGTCTTTTGAATACGCTGAAGGACATTTTGAAGTCGAGAGTGATTATAAAAAAATAGCCGAACGCCTCCGTGCAATCGATGAGAAATGGGGCGTATGCTCAAACAAGCTTTTTTATCTTGCCGTGCCTCCTGACTTTTTTGAGACGCTGGCACGCAATCTTTCATCATCAGGCCTTACCGATCCGTGCAGCCCTACGGAAGGCTGGACGCGCATCATCGTCGAAAAACCATTTGGCAAAGATCTTGCCACCGCCGAACGCCTCGATACACTTTTGGGTACGCTCTACCGTGAAGAGCAAATCTACCGTATCGACCATTATCTCGCCAAAGAAATGCTGCAAAACATTTTGACCTTTCGATTTTCTAATAATCTTTTTGAAAATAGCTGGTCAAATCGTTTTATCGAACGCATTGATATCCGCGTACATGAGAGCGTCGGCGTTGAAGAACGAGGTATGTTTTATGAAAGTGTAGGTGCACTGCGTGATGTAGGGCAAAATCATCTTTTGCAAATGCTGGCTCTGGTCACCATGGATCGGCCCGCAAGCTTTGATCATGGTGCCATTCGTAAAAAACGCGCAGAGATTTTAGAAGAGCTCAAAACCCTCTCGCCTGCTGAAATACCCGAGGCAACATTTCGCGCGCAGTACACAGGATACCGATCAATCACAGGAGTATCTGATATCTCTGATGTAGAGACTTATTTTAAAATACGCGCCTTTTTACGTGCACCCGCATGGCGATCTGTACCAATCTTTATCGAAAGCGGCAAACGGCTGGGGCCCGCGCAAAAAGAAATCATCGTGACCTTCCGACATACCACACCTTGCTTTTGCCCATCTGATGGCCCGCATCACAAAAATACCGTCACCTTCGCGCTCGAACCTACCGAGGCGATCCGCGTAGAATTTTGGTCAAAAAAACCCGGGTTTGATTTTGGTACCGAACGGCGTGCACTCGATTTTTTGTATCGCTCTGAGCAGAAAAAAACACAATATGTGGAAGAATATGCGAAGCTACTGCGTGACTGTATCACGGGTGACCAGACACTCTTTCTCTCGACCGAAGAGATCAAGGCAATGTGGCGCTTTACCGACCCTATCATAGAGGCATGGCGGAAAAATGCGGTTCCCCTCGCCTCCTATGCGCCTGATACGACAACGATCGCCTTGGATGCCGCACGCGTTGAACGCTGGAGTGAGAATATCGCTGGCATGGAACGCACGATCGGTATCGTAGGCCTTGGTAAGATGGGTAAAAATATCGCTCTGCGTCTTGCTGAGAAAGGCTGGCATGTAGTGGCACACGACCCTGCGTTTACAGGCGAACTCCATGGCGTTGAGATTGCGTCATCACTCAAAAATCTCACAGGGAAACTCCCCTCGCAAAAAAATGTCTGGGTTATGACACCTGCGGGTAAAGCGACTGAAGACGTTATGCTTGGTACTGGTGGACTCGCCGGGCTTTTGAAAAAAGGAGACACCATCATCGATGGTGGCAATTCGCTGTACAAAGATTCAAAGCGACGCGCGGCTGATCTGGCAAAGCTTGGCATTGAATTTTTGGATATCGGCACCTCGGGCGGCCCTGCGGGAGCCCGCAACGGCGCAAGTCTCATGATAGGCGGCACGCGTGAAGCATTTGATAGACTTGAAGGCCTCTTTCAAGATTTGGCTGTTGGTGGTGGCTATATCTATGCGGGAGGTGC
>SICQ01000045.1 GCA_009691385.1 Candidatus Ryanbacteria bacterium | reverse complement strand
TTTTTGGATATCGGCACCTCGGGCGGCCCTGCGGGAGCCCGCAACGGCGCAAGTCTCATGATAGGCGGCACGCGTGAAGCATTTGATAGACTTGAAGGCCTCTTTCAAGATTTGGCTGTTGGTGGTGGCTATATCTATGCGGGAGGTGCGGGCGCGGGCCACTTTATAAAAATGGTACACAACGGCATCGAATACGGCATGATGCAAGCACTCGCCGAAGGCTTTGCGATACTCAAAGCGTCCGACTACAAACTCGATCTCTCGGAAGTTGCCGCAGTCTACAACCATGGCAGCGTCATCGAATCGCGCCTTACGGGCTGGCTCCAAGACGCGCTCGAAATCTATGGTGACGATTTGTCAGAGATATCTGGCAGCGTCGCGCATACGGGTGAAGGTATGTGGACAGTGGATGCTGCGCGCGAACTCAATATCAAAGCAAAAGTAATCGAAGACGCACTCCAATTTCGTATTGAGTCAGAAAAAAATCCAAGCTACACGGGCAAGATCCTCTCGGCTCTCCGCAACCGCTTCGGCGGACATGCGGCAAAGAAATAAAAACGCTGGCGGCACCAGCGGGTTTTATCGAGGCAACGCCTTGCTACGCCCCCCCCTACTACGCTTCTCATTAAAGATTTTTTAAAATCTCAAGATCTTTTGCGTCAATCTTTCCATCTTTATTTAAATCTCTAGGATCATCAATGTTCGCTCGCTTACCAATTGCCTCCTCAATTATTTTATAATCTCTTTCATCAATGAGATCGTCTCGTTCAAGGTTGCCTCTTCTGTATGGAAAACCGATAGGTACTGATACTGTTTTTACGATACCGTTCCTCGTGCGTAATTCGACCGTACCCCTACCATAATCATGCCCTTTAAGAAAGACTGAGCGCTGTTCAGCATCATACGATATGGTTACAAGTTCTGGCGTGAGAGAAGTTATCGTAAGGTTGGTTGAAAGACCGTATCGGGAGTACTCGGTCCCATCCTGCATGACTGCCTGTACTATTAGGCTATCCTTGTCCCCAGGATCATCGATAGACAACTCGTCGGTGACAAGAATATTCGTGAGCCTCGCGAGATCCGGTTCGAGGATTATATCGACCTCGGCTTTCCGGACTGGATTGCTGCCGTACACAGCAATACCAAGGGGCACGCGGCCAACTACATCCGGTGGCAACTCATAGTCTGTAGCGAGTGAACCATCCTCGACAAAAACAAGTGATCCGCCTTGTACCGCAAAACCAGCCCGCGTTACCGGTGCTTGGGCTACAGCAACGATTCGAATAGTCTCTCCTGGCTCAAAGGCTTCTCCGGCCCCAGGCTCTAGGATTGTCACAGCTGCCGGCTGTGCTGGAGCAGAAGTTTCTTTAACATTATTTCCTTGCACAGCTGAGAAATAATAATATCCAAAAACACCGATAACTATAACTAGCGCGATAACTCCAATACCTAAAACGACCCGCTTTAATGAAGATTTAGCTGTAGAAACTTGAATAGCTTCTGGAGTAAACTCTTTTTGCTCCTTTGAGCCACTAGGCTGTTCTTTATCATCCATATCCTAAATTATACAACGGCAAAATACACAATCAATACCCTTGGATCTTTTTGGCGCTATCGTGCTGGCGGATTTTCTCTATCGCCTTGGCTTCAATCTGACGAATGCGCTCGCGGGTGACGCCAAACTCTTTGCCTACTTCTTCGAGAGTTCGTACGATGCCATCATCAAGCCCAAACCGAAGTTTTAAAATCTTTTGTTCACGCGGGAGTAGGTCGCTGATAATATCGTTGATATGATCGCGCAAAAGACCGCGTGAGGTTTCTTCTGACGGCGAGAGCATCTTGTCATCTTCGATAAAATCACCCAGGGTTGAATCTTCTTCATCCTCACCTACGGGCGTATAGAGCGACACCGGATCTTGAGAAATCTTCATGATGTAATAAATCTTCTCTACCGGCATCACCATCTCGGAGGCAATTTCTTCGGGCAATGGCTCGCGACCCAAGTCTTGGGTCAGGCGGCGGCGCACCTGCTGAAACTTTGAGATAGTCTCTACCATGTGCACGGGGATACGAATAGTACGCGCCTGATCAGCGATCGCGCGGGTTACGGCTTGCCTGATCCACCAAGTAGCATAAGTTGAGAATTTAAATCCACGCCGCCAATCAAATTTTTCTACGGCACGGAAGAGGCCAATATTACCTTCTTGAATCAGATCGAGAAGTGAAAGGTTTGATGAACGGCCCACATAGCGCTTGGCGATAGATACGACAAGACGCAGGTTTGCCTGCGTAAGTTTACTTTTTGCGTCTTCGTCTCCTTTTTCAATCCGCATAGCGAGCTGGCGCTCTTCCTCGCCCTTCAACAGCGAAATACGCCCGATCTCACGCAGATACATCTGCACCGAATCTTGTGAGCTATCTTTTTCAAGACGCGGGACGGCTGACGCTCGTTTGCCTTTTTTGACGACGGGCGCTTTTTCATCTACCTCTATAAGCTCTTGAGCTTCAAGTACATCGACACTGCCCGTGGCCAGACGGGAATACAAATCTTCGAGGAGCGTAATATTATCCTCGATAGTCGGAAATGAGTTTAAAATTTCTTTGTAGGTGATGAAGCCGCGCGCCTTACCACGCAGTACAAGCTCGTCCATCTGCGCCTCCATCGAAAGCTTTTTCTTTTCCTGTTTTGGTGCTACTTTTTTGCCGCCCTTTTTTGGCTTTGCCTTTTTGAGAGGAGCTTTTTTGGGCTTTGGTTTTGCTTTTGGTTTAACGCTTTTCTTTTTTGTTTTTTTGGTCGCCATAGTTGAGATGATGTATTGCTGTAGCTAAATGAGTAGTAAGTGTTTGAAACTCGGCCATCAGAGCGTTTGATGCCTCGCGGTCACCCACACGCTCGAGTTCGGTTATTTCTTCGCGAAGACGCATCAGCTTGTCTTTGATAGACAATTCACGCCACGCATGCAGCAAATTGGTAAATTCTCCACTGCGATCGGGCAAGTGCCCCGAGAGTATTTCTGCCTCCAAGAGATAGCGGTTTGCTGCACCCCGCACATCCTCTGGAAGCTCCCCTAAAATCTCCTCAATCGTAGCGGACGAAGAGCGCTTTGTCAAAGTAGAAAATATCTCTGCCGTTGTGACAAGCGCGCATTCGTGACGCTCCGGTAGATCACCGAGCAAGGCAAGCTGCGGTTCGAGCAACAAGTACCCTGCCATGCGTTCTTCGAGCTTTGCTTTGCGTGATTGTGCTACTTCGGGTGCTATACGCGTCTCTTGGGTAAACGCTGGCACTTCGGTAGACCCCGCTTTGTATTTACCAAGCTCCCGCCAAAGCGCGTCTTCGCGTACACCGAGCACACGCGAAAGCTCAGAGACCCAGTGAGATTTTTCTATCTCGTTTGGCAAATCAGCGACGAGCGGCAAAATCTGCTCGCCTATTTTTTTCTTGGCGATAGGATCAGACGGCGAAAGACCCGCGGATGCTCGCTTGAGAAAAAACGCAATGCTCTCTACTGAACCTTCTACAAACTCGCGCCAACGCTCGGGGCTTTGCACCACAATGTCCGCAGGGTCTTTGCCACCTTCAATCGGCACGATGCGTACATGAAAATCATGTTTGTGCGCAAGACCAACCGCACGACGCGATGCCTCGACTCCTGCCGCATCCACATCAAATGAAAAAACTGCTGTATCGGTGAGCCTGCGCAACGCACCCAGGTGCGACTCGGTAAGCGCCGTGCCCGATACCGCAACCGTGTTGGTGATACCCGCCTGATGCGACATGATGCAGTCCATATATCCTTCAACGATGACAGCGCGCTTTTGGTGATGAATATTTGATTTTGCTTTACCTAAACCATACAAAAAACGCGACTTATCATAGAGTGGTGTTTGTGGCGTATTGATATATTTTGCCGCCTCGGCGCTCTTTGACGCTTCACCAAAAATGCGCCCACCAAATCCGATCACACGCCCCGTAGCATCTTCAAGTGGGAATATAATACGCGAACGAAACCTGTCATACGGTCCGCGCGAACCCTGCACTGAAAGTCCTGCCTTATCAATCTCGGCGGCCGTATATCCTTTGCGCGCGAGATACTCGCCCGCCACGCGCCAGCTATCGGGGGCGAATCCAACGCGAAATTGCGCTATCGATTCGGGCAACATGCCGCGCTCCGTCAAATAATTTCTGACATCAGCGGCGCCTGCAAGATTTGACTCAAAAAACTTTGCCGCGTCTTCGACGAGAGCTAGAAGACGAGATTTTTCTGAATATTCTTCACGATGAAATTCTTGAAGCACGATACCAGTGCGCTCAGCGAGCAGCCGCAACGCCTCGGGAAATTCAATACCATCGATCTCCATGACAAACGCAAAAATATCTCCACCTTTGCCACATCCAAAACAATGCCACGAATCACGCGCGGGAGAGACATAAAACGATGGCGTTTTTTCCGAATGAAATGGGCAACATGCCTTAAAATTGATACCTGATTTTTCAAGCTTTAAATATCCCGACACAAGCGAGATGATATCAAGCCGCGATTTTATTTCACTTGTCTGACTCATACCTTATTCGTTGAATCGAAAAAGATGAAGCTTGCCAACCTTGATGATATCGCCCGTACGGACAAGGTCCGCTTGATCAGCCAGTACTGTCTCTGCTCCGTCCGACAGGCGTCGTATAGCGCGCTGCGAGATCAGTGTGCGGATTTGTGAACGCGAGTATTCATCACCGAGCGCTCGCATGAGCGCGTCAAAAAGCGGCGCGGGTAATACCTTCATACGAATGTCGATGGCATCTGACCCACTAAACTCTTTGCGCGAAAACTTGCGCTCAAAGGCATCACGTGTGTCGTGCGCGGATTTTTCACTATGAAAAATTGAGACGATGAGCATGGCGAGTTGTTTTTTTGCTTCAAAGGGATTTATTTTGATAAACGCACGCAGCTCATCAAGCTCATCTTCGCGGATATCCCCAAAGCTCACAACATAGCTTTCAACGATCGTGTCAGGAATGCTCATGATAAGACCAAACTGATCATCAGCAGATGCGCCAAGCGTGATATAATTGCCAAAACTTTTTGACATCTTGCGGCCGTCACCCGCCGTACCCTCGATAAGTGGCGTCGTCAACACCACTTCCGGCTTCATCCCCTGTGCCTCCATCACTGAACGAGCCTGCATAAAATTTAAAAGCTGATCAATACCACCTACTTCGATATCAGCTTTGAGTTCTACCGAATCAATGGCCATG
>SICQ01000044.1 GCA_009691385.1 Candidatus Ryanbacteria bacterium | reverse complement strand
GCCGCGGCACAAAAAGTTATGAATCGATCTAGCATATAATGATGAGGTATGATTTTGTAGCGATAGGCGATGTCGTCACCGATGCGTTTATCCGTATTGCTGATGCTAATGCCGAAGTGAGAGATGGGAAGCTGTCGCTCGGCTATGGTGACAAGATCCCTTTTGAACGCGCGCATATTATCCCCGCGGTTGGTAATAGTGCCAATGCCGCGGTTGCGGCCGCACGCCTCGGACTCGAAACCGCATTTGTGAGCAATATCGGCGATGATAGAGCGGGTGACGATATCATCACCCAGCTCAAAAAAGAATCAGTCGACGCGTCGTTTGTGCACCGCAACCAAGGCGTTGCTTCAAATTATCACTATGTACTCTGGTACAAAGATGACCGGACCATCTTGATCAAGCATGAACAGTATTCGTATCATCTGCCGGTGCTCGATGAACCAAAGTGGATTTATTTTAGTTCCGTAGGCGAGCATGCTGATCAATTTCATGATGAGGTTGCGACTTTTATGCGTCAGCATCCTGACAGCAAGCTTGCGTTTCAACCGGGTACTTTTCAGATCAAGCTTGGCACGCATCGTCTGCGAGATTTGTATAAAAAAACGGAACTCTTTTTTTGCAATCGCGAAGAGGCGATGCGTATCTTAGAGATCAGAGACGATGACATCGCCAATCTTGTACGCGGTATGCATCATATAGGTCCCAAGATTGTAGTGATTACTGACGGTCCAAAAGGCGCGTACACATCCGATGGCACGACCATTTGGTATATGCGTCCGTACCCTGATCCCAAGCCACCATACGAGCGAACGGGTGCTGGTGATGCGTTTTCTTCGACATTTACTACAGCGCTCGCACTCGGTATGTCTTTGCAAGATGCCATGCGTTGGGCCCCCATCAACTCAATGTCCGTCGTCCAGTATGTGGGCGCGCAAGAAGGCCTTTTACGAAGATCACAGCTTGAAAAATATTTAGCCGAAGCACCAGCTGATTACCAACCAAAAGAATTTGCAAAACTTTCATGATTCCATCACTCAAAGACATATTGGCTCGCGCGACGCGTGAACACTGGGCAGTGCCACATTTTAATGTACCCAATCTTGAAATGCTCAAAGCGATAGTTGAAGCGTGTGTGGAGAAACGCTCACCGGTTATGATTGGCACTTCCGAATCTGAGCGTGAATTTATCGGGCTTGAGCAAGCGGTGGCACTTGTAAAGAGTTATCGTGATGAACATCAAATGCCATTTTATTTGAACGCGGATCACACCAAATCAGTCGAGAAAGCAAAGGCCGCAATCGACGCCGGATACGATTCTATTCATATTGATTTATCAAAAGAACCACTTGAAGACAATCTTCGTAAAACCAAAGAAGTAGTGGATCACGCACGCGCAAAAAATGAAGCGATATCGGTTGAGGGCGAGATCGGGTACCTCATGACCGATTCATCGAAAGTATATAAGAGTGCTATCGAAGTACCGCCCGAGAGTCTTGCAAATCCTGATGATGCCGCACGATTTGTACGCGAGACGGGAGTAAATCGCCTCGCGCCTGCAGTTGGCAGTATACACGGTATCGCGCTCAATGAGCCGCATTTGGATATCGCGCGTATCGCGCGTATCCGCGAGCTGTTACCTGACACCGCGTTTGTGTTGCATGGCGGTTCGGGCGTACCGCACGATCAGATCAAAGAGGCGATTGCCGCAGGTATTTCCAATATCCATATATCGACTGACTTGCGTGTAGCATTTGTCGACACACTTAGAAAAGAGCTCGAAGAAGAAAAAGATGAATATGCGCTTTATAAAATTATGGCGCCCGAAATCGCCGAGGTTAAAAAAGTAGTATTACTCCATATTGACCTTTTCGGAAGTGGCGGGAAAGTGTAAGATATATTTATTATGGCTACAAAAGTATTTGTTACAGAAAAAATACCAGACAGGGGGATATTGTTATTGCAAAAGCAGGGGTACGAGGTGACCATGAGCGAAAAAGATGGCCCGCTCACGCGTGAAGAGCTGGTAGCTGCGCTCACTGGCAAGGAATACAACGCGGTGTTGAGCTTGCTCACAAACAAAATCGATGACGAAGTATTTGACGCCGCAGGCAAGCAATGTAAAATATTCGCCAACTTTGCGGTTGGTTTTGACAATATCAATCTGCAGGCCGCGCGCGATCGAAGTGTATATATCACCAACACGCCTGATGTATTGACCGAAACAGTCGCTGAACATACCTTTGGCTTGATGGTGGCACTCGCGCATCGTATGAGTGAGGGGGATCGCTTTATGCGCAAAGGACTCTATAAGGCATGGGGCCCCATGTTGCTCTTGGGTAACGATGTCTTTGGGAAAACGCTTGGCGTCGTAGGGTTGGGGCGCATCGGCGCGCGCGTAGCGCACCATGCCGTACGCGGGTTTGAGATGAAGATCATTTACTATGATGTAAAGCGCAACGAGCAATTTGAAAAAGATTATGGTGCAGTGTTCATGTCAACCGTTGAAGATCTTTTGCCAAAAGCTGATTTTGTCAGTATTCATGTGCCGCTCCTTGAATCGACTCAGCATCTCATGAATGACACTCGTCTCAAGATGATGAAAAAAACCGCGTTTTTGATCAATACTGCGCGCGGGCCCATCGTCGAAGAAGAGGCACTCTACCGCGCATTGCGTGAAAAAACGATCGCGGGTGCCGCACTCGATGTCTACGAAAAAGAACCCAAGATCGATCCATTGTTCTTTGAGCTTGAAAATGTGCTTTTAACTCCCCATATCGCGTCGGCCACCATCGAGACGCGCCAGAAGATGTCCGAACTTGCCGCAAATAATATCATCGAAGCACTCGCGGGTCGTATACCACCCAATATTGTCATGGCAAAGTAGTCTTCACAAAAATCCTTGCCTACAAAGGGTATCTGGCATTTTTTTAGGCTTTATGGTAGTATAGACAAATGCAAAAAATAGCTGCAGAGTTGCGTACCGTATTCGGTAAAAAAGTAAAAAATCTTCGTGAGCAAGGCTTCGTTCCTGCGATAGTGTACGGTGGCACGGGTGAACCCGCGCCTCTTTCCGTACAATCTAGAGAATTGCTCAAAGCGTATCGTCATGCTGGAGAGTCAGGCATGATTGAGCTTGATATCAAAGATGGCGGTAAAAAAAGTGTATTGATCCACGAGATTACTTTTGATCCTATCAAGTCATTACCAGTGCATGTTGATTTTCATGAAGTAGCGGCTGACAAAACAATTAAAGTCCATGTGCCGATCGTGTTTACAGGCGAGTCTGATGCGGTCAAATCGCTCGGGGGTGTGTTGGTCAAAGTTATGCATGAGATTGAGGTAGAAGCTTTGCCAAAAGATCTTCCACATGAGATTACTGTTGACCTCAGTATGATCCGCACCTTTACTGACACTATTTCGTTACAAGATATCAAATCTCCTCACGGTGTCGAGATCATCGGCGAGAAGGATGCTTTTATTGCCAAGGTGGTGCCTCCACGATCAGAAGAAGAGCTTGCCTCTCTGGAGAATCAAGTGAGTGTCAATCTTGAAGATATTGCGGTTATGAAGAAGGGCAAGAAAGAAGAAGAGGCCGAAGACGCTTCAGGTGAAGAATAAATATCTACTTGCTTTTTGTATAGCGGTTATAGGTATTACCTCAACCGCTTGGTTTGCGCACGCCCAACAGCTCACTGAAGCGGTGATAGATCATCGCGCTAAACTTTTGCGCGAGCTTGAAGGTATCGAGGGCGAGATCAAACAATTTGAGACGCAGATAGAGGGTAAACAAAAAGAAGCAGCGAGCCTTCAACGTGATATCAATATCTTAGATAGTAAGATCACGAAGACGAAGCTTGAGATCAGGGCGCTTGATTTGACCATTCAAACTTTGCAGGGCAAGATTGTCGAAAAAGAAAAAAGTATCACAAGCATTGTACAAAAAGTAGATCGTGAAAAGTTATCACTCGCCGAAAGCTTACGCACACTTGCTGAATACGACGAGATATCGTTGCTTGAATCGATGCTGGCGTATGAAAAAATGTCAGATTTCTTGGGTGATATCGAATCACTCGATACGGTGCAAGAATCGTTGCAAGAATCATTTGTTGTGCTCCGCACAACAAAAAAAGAAGAAGAGGTAGCACGCGATGAATTCGTCGACCGTAGACAAGAGCAGTCTGAAGTCCGCGCATTGCAACTTCTTGAGCGTAAACAATTGGAAGTCCAAGAAAAAGAACGCAGGGATATTTTAAAAGCGACCAAAGGCAAAGAGTCAGAATATAAAAAACTTGTCTCCGATAGGCAAAAAAACGCCGCTACAATCCGTACCCAGCTCTTTTTACTGCAGGGCTCTCCTTCGATCCCATTTGAAAAAGCAGTTGAATACGCAGAGAAGGCGTCAAAGAAGACCGGCGTACGCCCCGCCTTTATCTTGGGTGTCATCGGCCAAGAATCAGCATTGGGTAGCAATGTAGGCCAGTGTAATTTATCCACGAGCTCCGAGAGTAAAAAATGGCGTGCCATCATGAAGCCCTCGCGCGATCACGCGCCATATTTGCGTATTACAGCGACGCTCGGTCTCAATCCTGATACGATGCCGCTCTCATGTCCGATGTCGGTTGGATGGGGAGGCGCCATGGGTCCCGCACAGTTTATCCCGTCTACTTGGGAGATTTATGCGCCCAAGGTAGCAGCGGCTACAGGGCACAATCCGCCAAACCCATGGACTCCGGAAGACGCGTTTATGGCATCAGCTATTTATCTGGGCGAGCTTGGCGCAAACGCACGCGCGGGTGAGCATACGGCAGCGGCAAAATATTTTGCGGGTGGCAACTGGCGCTCATCACTTGGTCGCGCGTATGGCAATCAGGTGCTTGTCAAAGTTGAGAAGTATCAAAGTCAGATTGATCTTATCCGAGGTATCGTAGTTCGATAACAATTTATTTGTATGAAAAAAAACCTTTCCGTAAAAGGCGATGGTATTCGTATGGTCATAACAAAAGACCGAGGGCGGGGGATTATTGCCGAACGCAATTTTAAAAAAGGCGATGTTATCGAGATAGCACCTGTTATTGTCATTCCTGCGTCTGAGAAAGAGTATATAAAGAAAACCGAGCTTTTCAATCATTATTTTGATTGGGGTACTAATTCAAAAAAAGCGGCGATTTGCCTCGGGCTCGGGTCTATTTATAACCATAGCTGGACGCCAAATGCCAAGTATGTGTATCGCGAAAAAGACGAAGTTTTGATATTTACAGCGATAAGGCCTATCAAAAAAGGCGAGGAGATTTGTACGAGCTACAATGGTGATGCCGCCGATAAAAGCCCTTATAAATTCCGCAAAAACGGTAGGTTGGTAGATGCGCAGTAGCTTTTAGTCCTCTATCTTCCCAAACGCTTTGACGATTTGGTCAAAGTCGCCACCCAAGATCTTTTCGATGTTGTGCCACTT
>SICQ01000043.1 GCA_009691385.1 Candidatus Ryanbacteria bacterium | reverse complement strand
CCCTCAAAGACATCGAGCATGATCGACATATTGGGCAAAAGATAGTTGACGATATCTTCTAACTTTTCTTCGGTGAGCGCGATGCGATTTTTAGGGTCATCACCTCGGCGAAACCAATATTCACCACGGTTACCATATAAAAAAGTGGCGGTTTCTTTTTCGATATCCGCCGGCTTAAATGATTCGTTTTGATGAAAAGTACGACTGGTCACTTTGCCCGAGCGGAGGTTTTTTATTTTTGTCTGGGCCACAGGTTTGCGCTGTTGCATGCGCAAAAAGCTATATTCAAGTACACGGTAGGGGTCGCCATCGAGTACGAAGATGATGCCGGGGCGTAATTCAGAGTAACTTAACATGCCACCAAATATACCCAAAAAAGCGTTTTTATGCAACACTCTATGGTATGGAATATGAGTCAGTCATAGGCCTCGAAATACACGCAGAGCTCGCAACCAAGAGCAAGATGTTTTGCCGTTGTAAAAATGATTCGAGTGAGGAACGGCCCAATACTAATGTCTGTCCTGTGTGTTTGGCGCATCCCGGCACCTTGCCAGTAGCCAATCAAGATGCGGTGCGCAAAGTAGTCTCGGTAGGTTTGGCGCTCGGCGCACGCGTGCCCGATACGAGTAAGTTTGACCGTAAAAATTATTTTTACCCCGATCAACCCAAGGGTTACCAGATCTCACAGTATGATGAGCCGATGGTAGCCGGCGGTCTTATCACGACACCGTCAGGCAAGCAGATACGCATCACGCGTGTGCATCTTGAGGAAGACACCGGAAGTCTTGTGCACGACAAAGAGGGCAATACGCTTGTCGATTTTAACCGCGCAGGCGTACCACTCATGGAGCTGGTCACCGAGCCTGATATGCGCAGTGCGGCCGAGGCCCGAGAAGCTGCCGAAGAACTCCAGCTTGTTTTCCAGTATGTAGGCGCATCACATGCACGCATGCAAAAAGGCGAGATGCGTGTAGAGGCCAATGTATCGGTGCGGCTCAAGGGTTCAGAAAAATTTGGCACCAAAGTAGAGCTCAAGAATATTAACTCGTTTAAGTTTGTAGAAAAAGCTATTGAGTATGAGATAGCGCGTCAGATTCAGCTTATCGAATCAGGAGGCGAAGTACGTCAAGAAACACGAGGATGGGACGAAGCAAAACAGCAGACGGTACTTCAGCGCGTCAAAGAATCAGCACATGATTATCGGTATTTCCCTGAGCCCGATTTGCCGCCATTGAGCGTTGCCGCTATTCGTGAAGAGCTCAAAGGACATTTACCCGAACTACCCGCACAAAGGCGCGAGCGATTTGTACGTGAATACGGACTTGATACCGAAGCTATCGAGTTTTTAGTGCGCAATCCTGCAATGTCCGCGTTTTATGAACAATCAGCATCAGAGCTCGGTGAGTGGTTGTCTGCTGGCGGGCACGATGCAAAGAATGCCTATAAGCTGATGCGCAATTATATGCTCTCAGACCTTACCCGCGCTCTCGATGAAAAGGCAGTCGCATTTGCTGATATGAAGTGTAATCCAGAAAACTTTGCCGAGCTAATCTCACTTATCGCTGATAAAAAAATATCATCGCGAGGAGCGAAAGATATCTTGCTCACTATGGTGTCGGTAGGTGGTGATCCGTCAGATATTGCGCGTGATCTTGATGTATTTCAGTCGAGCGACACCGGTGAGCTCGAAGGTATCATCAAAAAAGTACTCGAAGAAAATGAGTCTGCCGTTTCCGAATATAAATCAGGTAAACAGGGTGCTCTCCAGTTTTTGGTAGGTCAGGCGATGAAAGTAAGTAAAGGGAAGGGCAACCCCGAAACTATTCGCGATTTGCTTCAGAGCTTGTTACAATAAAAGATATGGAAACGGAAGTTTGGAAGCGCATATATCGTAAGACGCTCAAAGTAACATTCTCGTGGCTTGCTCTTGTAGTAGGGATTCTCGTATCTTTTTATTTTCTTGTCGAAGCATCTAGCACCTCGGGTATAAGATGGCACGACGTACAACAGCTAGTCGTGCTCCTTTTATTTATATTTGTTATGCCAATAAGTGTTATTGTTTTCCCAGTAAAAAAAATACATCAATACGTTGGCGCATATCTCGCTAGAGAAAATGATATTTCAAAGCGTAGACGGTACAATGCTTTTCAGCATTTTCTTGTCTTGCCATTTTACAGTCTTCTCCTATTTATTCCCGTAATATTTATTCTTTTCTTTATATTTGGGTATTTATGGAGTGATGAAGGTGAAGGTTTATTGGCTGTCTTCGCGATACCAGTATATGGCCTAGGTACTTTACTTATTCATCTTTTTTTTGTGGCCGTTATAAGCTATGGTCTGTGGAGAGATGAGATATCTGGGGGAGAGAAAAGTCCAGATGTGTATAAGAAGCGTCGTCGGATTTTCTTAGCTCTTTTTCTTGGAGCACTTATCTTGCTTATAGTAGTGATACCTACACTAGTTTATTTATTAACTCCCAGATATTGATCTGGAAGTTTTGATTTGCTTTTGCAAATGCTTTCTTAAACCATGTTTGCTGCCGTTTGGCGTAGCGCCAGTTTTCAGTGTTGATTTTGGCGATCATCTCATCTTTTGAGATTTGATGTTCAAGATACAAGAGGGGATATCTATATTCAAAGCCGAGCTCTAATATGCGTGCCCGAGGGATGCGTGTGCGTACGAGTTTGCGTACTTCGTCGAGTAGTCCTGCTTTGAGCATCTGATTTGTGCGGCGCGCAATATTTTTTTGAAGCGTCGCTTTGGACGGATTGAGAAGAATTATTTTCGCATCAAAACGGGGAGCCTTGGTAAGCGTAGGTACTCTGCCAAGTGTGCGAGCAATCTCAATTGCACGCATGAGGCGACGTGGATTTTTGGTGTCAATGTTTTCGGCGCGAGCGGGATCAAGTTTTTTGAGCATGGCAAAAAGTTTTGCGGCTGACAGCTTTTCAAGTTTTCTGCGCAGTGCAGGGTTAGGCGGTACTTCAGGGAATGCCGTGTCGTATAAAATGGCATCAATATAAAAACCGGTACCACCTACGATGATGGGCGTTTTGTCTTTTGCTAAAATCTTTTTGATGGCGCGAAGTGCCGCTTTCTGGTACTCAGTCACCGTTAAGGTTTTCTTGGGCGAGGCAAGATCAATACAGTGGTGGGGTATAGAGCGCTGTTCGCGCTTACTGGGCTTGGCAGTGCCGATATCAAGACCTTTGTATACTTGGCGTGAGTCGGCAGATACGATTTCGCCCTTTAGCTTGCGGGCGAGTTTGAATGCGCGTGCAGATTTACCCGACGCGGTAGGGCCTGCAATCACGATAATGTGGGGTCTTGCCATAAATGCAATTATATAGTAAAATATAGACCGAATCAAGCCAGTCCCAAAGCCAATAGGAGGGCATATGAGGGGATGCAAAACCGTTCTTTTCATGTTGATCGCGACGCTCGCGATCGCAACCGCAGCCGAGGCGAAACGCGTCTACGTCATTCAACCGGGCGATACGCCGAGTGAGCTATCAGCGAAGTTCGCACCATCACTCGAGGAGCTGCGTGAAGCAAATCCTGGTGTCGATCTTGGCATGCTCACGGTGGGCAAACAGGTACGCAACCCGTATCCCGAGCCGGCCGAGCTCAAGCGTCTCGAGAGCGAGGTCGCTGGACTCAAGGATCAGCTCGCACGGGTGACCGGTGAGCGCGATGCTGCCAAGCGTGAACAGGCAGCGACTGAAGGTCTCAATGCCGGACTCAATCTCAGGGTGGCTGAGCTCGAGCCGCTCGCAAATCAGGCCGAGGTGTATCGTGATCGCTTCTGGAGTTGGGTCAGCGGGCTTGCGATAGCGTTTGTTCTCGCGCTCATCGACATTGGGTGGCAGATGCGTGTACGGCGTCGGCTCGATCGCAAGATCATCAGCCTCCAGAAGGATGTCGCCCGCGCTCGCATAGACGGCGTGATGGAGGTAGCAGCACCACGCTCGCAGAGTGCGTCAGCGCTTCGCCGCGCCAACGGCGCCGACACCACGGCGCACGCGCACTAGCGGGCGCACAACCAAAGAGCTCGGGGGGAGTCATTCCCCTCGAGCTCGTTTTTTGTCAGCCCAAGGCTGACAAGTATTAGTTTTTTGTATCTTCGAAAAATTGTTCGAGAGAGATTGTTTTTGTATCTTTCACTCCTCGCGTACGGATATTAACCTGACCCGCCGCGGCTTCTTTCTCACCGATGATGAAAATGTATGGCACCTTTCCAAGCTCTGCTTCTCTGATTTTTTTACCAATTGATTCGTTGCGTGTATCGAGCTCAAGACGAATATTTTGCCCTTTGAGCTTACCCGCGATCTCATTGGTATACTCAATCACTTTGTCATTGATCGTCAGAATCTTTACTTGCACAGGGGCAAGCCAAAACGGAAACGCACCACCGTAGTGCTCGATCAAGATACCCAAAAAGCGTTCGGTCGATCCCAAGATCGCACGGTGAATGACCACGGGGCGCTTTTTCTCGCCATCAGAATCGATATATTCAAGTTCAAAGCGCTCAGGTAAGTTCATATCGAGCTGGATGGTCGAGAGTTGCCATGAGCGGCCAATGACATCTTTGAAAATAAAATCGAGTTTGGGGCCATAAAACGCTGCCTCTCCTACGCCGATCTCGTGTTTCCAACCGCGTTTTGAGATGACGGAGGTAAGCACTTTCTCGCTTTCTTGCCAAACAGCAGGGTCGCCGATATATTGCTCTTTGTTTTCGGGATCATGGGTCGAGATGCGCACCCAAAAATCTTTAAATCCAAAGGTTGCATAGGTCTCTTCGATCATGTCGAGCATCTCCTCGATGACTTCTTCAATCTGATCTTTGCGCGTAAATACATGACAGTCGTCTTGGGTTAGCGATCGCACGCGCGTGAGGCCTGAGAGTTCACCAGATTTTTCGTGGCGATAGTTGGTAGTGGTACACGTCCAGCGCACGGGAAGCTCGCGGTACGAGTGCGGCGTAGTTTTATAGAGCATCATAAAGTGCGGGCAGTTCATGGGTTTGACGAAATAGTCTGCCTCACGCTCAAGATGCATAGGAGGATAAAGCGCATCATATTTTTCCGCATGCCCCGATATTTTATACAGTTCACTTTTAGTGATGTGAGGAATCCAGATAGATTCGTATCCGCGTTTTTCTTGAAGCTCGGTAATAAAGCTCTCAACAATTCGGCGGAGCATTGCACCTTTGGGGTAGAAAAGTGGCAGGCCGGGGCCAACCTCATCGGTGATAGTAAAAAGTCCCAATTCTTTACCAAGTTTGCGATGATCGCGTTTTTTTGCCTCCTCGAGCATTGTACGGTATTCGGCAAGTTCAGCGGGGGTATCAAACGCGAGTGCGTAGATGCGTTGGAGTTGCTTGTTGTTTTCATTGCCGCGCCAGTAGGCACCAGCGATTAAGGTGAGGGCAAATGATCCTGCATCAATATCCCGCGTATTGTCCGCGTGACCTCCTTTACACAAATCAGTAAAATCACCAATGGTATAGGCGGTCAGCTCGCGGCCTTCTTTTTCGTATTCATCTATAAGCTCGATTTTATAAGGTTGATCGGCAAAAAGCTTGCGCGCCTCGGCAGCCGTTACTTTTTC
>SICQ01000042.1 GCA_009691385.1 Candidatus Ryanbacteria bacterium | reverse complement strand
TCGCGTGACTTGACGGCACGCATGACCGAATCAACGCCACGGTGTCCTGCTGAGCGTTTACCAAACGATGCTTTAACCGAACCCAATATGATGTCGGTATCATCGTGGATGACGATAAGATCTTTGGGTTTTACGCCTGCTTCCGTAAGCGCCTTGCCCGATTTGTTCATAAAAGTGTTGGGGAGCACGATGAGCGTTTTTTCTCCCTCAATCTCTCCTTTGGCTACAAGTCCCGCATATTTTGCGTTTTCAATAAACGGCTCAAAGCTATATTTTTTGGCGATAGTTGTGGCAAATTCACGCCCCACATTGTGGCGCGTGCCGTCATACTCTTTACCCGGGTTGCCGAGCCCTACAATGACTTTCATGGCGCTAGTTTACCATAGAAGGCCTCATTTGCCAGAAGAGTTTTTTTGATGTATACTAGCATCACTTTTGTTGTCCTTTATGCCTCCTGACGAAACATCACGCACCGTAAGAAGTGAGATACGAGAGATCGTACGCGTTCTTCTGATATCGCTTGCGGTAGTCATCCCGATACGGCTTTTTGTAGCCCAGCCCTTTATCGTGCGAGGTGCTTCGATGGAACCGACCTATCACGATGGGGAATATCTTATCGTTGATGAGATTTCGCTTCGTTTTAGCGATTTGAAGCGCGGAGAGGTGATCATCTTCCGCTACCCGAACGATCCAAAGAGTTTCTTTATCAAGCGCATCGTCGGTTTGCCGCAGGATACGGTCACTATCCGCGACGGCCATGTGTATCTAGCAAGTCCTGAAGGTGAGCTGACGCCAATAGATGAGTCGTATATCGGCTCGAGCGTCTTTACCCTGCCGGACAAGACTATAACACTCGGCCCCGATGAATATTTTGTCCTCGGTGATAATCGGCCCGATAGCTCCGATTCGCGCGTATGGGGGCCACTCGAAGAACACTATATAGTAGGCAGGACATTTTTACGCCTCTGGCCTATCCATAAATTTAATTTTCTCTAGACAATCCTATGTCAAAACCAGTAAAAAAAGAGCTTATCGCGAGCGTTAAGGGGATGCATGATCTCATCGGTGATGATTATGCGTATCTTGAGCGTGTCATCAAAGAAGTAAAGCGCGTAGGCGACTACTACGGCTTTGTGCCGATTGCCACTCCTCATCTTGAAAAAACTGAGCTTTTTGAACGGCCGCTCGGTGCCGAGTCCGATGTCGTTGAAAAACAAATGTACAGTCTTCGCACCAAGGGCGGCGATCGTCTCACCCTTCGCCCCGAGGGCACCGCACCCATCATGCGCGCGTATTTTGAGCACGGCATGGGTAGCATGCCCCAACCCGTAAAAGTTTTTTATGGCGGGTCATTCTTTCGTCATGAAAACCCGCAAGCAGGTCGCTTTCGCGAGTTTCATCAGGCAGGTGTCGAAGTCATCGGAGACGATGACGCGATCAATGACGCACTCGTTATCCGTATCCTTGTCTCGGCGCTCCAGTCGTTGGGTCTCAAAGAGATTATGGTCAACATCAACACGATTGGTGATAAGGTGTGCCGCCCCGCGTTTCGCAAAGAACTCATCAACCACTATCGCAAACATCAAGAGCGCTTATGTAAAGACTGCAAGCGTCGTATCAAAGAAAATCCGCTCCGTCTTCTCGATTGCAAAGAAGAGATCTGTGTCGAGATTTCAAAACATGCGCCACAAATGGTTGATTATGTCTGTGAATTTTGTAAAAAACATTTTGCTGAAGTTCTTGAATATCTCGATGAGTCGACAATCCCGTATTGTCTCGATAGTCACTTGGTACGCGGGTTTGATTATTATGGCCGCACCGTCTTTGAGATCATACCGACGGATTTAGGCGAGGGAGTCGTACCACAAGCGATTGGCGGCGGCGGGCGTTATGATGATCTTGCCGAGCTCATGGGCGCTCGCAAGACCGCAGCAGTAGGTGGGGCGCTGGGTGTCGAGCGCGTAGCTGATCTTCTCCGTAAGAAAGGTATCAAGGCACGACCCGAGACGCATCCCAAAATATTTCTCATCCAGCTGGGACCGGCTGCCAAGAAAAAGAGTCTTGTACTGCTTGAGGAAATGCGAAAGATAGGGGTGCCGGTCATGCAGACTCTCGCTAAAGATAGTTTGCGGGCACAACTCGCTATCGTCTCAAAACTCCAGATACCACTCGCGCTGATTGTAGGTCAAAAAGAAGCGCTCGATGGCACGGTCGCACTCCGCAACATGGAGACAGGAGTTCAAGAGACTCTTCCCACAGAGAAATTTATTGGTACAATAAAAGCACGATTAAAGGAATTCTCCTAAATTATCACTAGAAATATATTATGGTTACAGTATTAAAACGCGAAAAAGAAACAACGGGCTCACTCTTGCGCCGTTTTAGCAAGAAGGTTCAGCAGTCAAAGATATTACTCAAGGCTCGATCTCTCAATGTTCGTACCCGCCCTAAGTCAAAGACCAAGAAGAAAAAAGACGCTCTTCGTCGTGTTATCAAGCGCAAAGAATACGACCGCCTTCGCAAATTAGGTAAAGATGTTTAATCACTGATGGAACTCATCGAGAAACTGCGTCAAGATCTCAAGAGTGCCATGCAGGCAAGCGACCAAAAGCGTACGAGTGTTTTGCGTATGCTTTTTTCCGCTATCAAAAATAAAGAGATTGAAGAACGCAAAAAAGATGTAGGTTTGGGTGGCGAGGATATTATCGCGGTTGTGCAGCGAGAGGCAAAAAAACGCAAAGACGCGATTACCGAATACGAAAAAGCAGGACGACCCGAGCTTGCTCAATCAGAAAAAGAAGAGCTCGCGATGCTCGCAGTCTATCTACCTGAAGAATTGCCCGATCAAGAAATCATCCGTGTCATCCAAGATGGCATTCGTCAGCTCGGCTCGCCTACAGAAAAAGATACTGGTGCTCTTATGAAAATTATTATGCCGTCACTCAAAGGACGCGCTTCCGGAGATCGTATTACTAAACTTGCCAAGGACGCGCTCGGAGCGCAGTAATCCTTACTGATGGCGCGACCTCATTACTTCATCGGGCTTGATGTAGGATCAGCAAGCGTTCGTTTTGTGGCACTCGGGCGCAATGAAGCTGGCGTTCTTTCGGTAGCTGGAGTTTCCGAACAGCCACTCGAAGGTATGCGCAAGGGCGCGGTCGCGTCACCCGAGATGGTGTCGCGTGCTATTATCAAAGCCGCGCTTGAACTCAAAAAACAATACGGCGTTGAAGCGAACCACGCGGTAGTATCGCTCGGTGAGCCACGCATCGTAGGCGTCATGTCCAAGGGTGCGGTATCAATTTCACGCGCGGACGGTGAGGTGACGCGCGAAGATGTAACGCGTGTACTGGAAAATGCCGAGGGCGCGCTCCCACGACTTGGCAATCGCGAGGTGCTTCACGAGTTTCCTCTTTTTTATAATGTTGATCATGATACGCGTCTTCGCGAGGCGGTCGGCCTGATAGGCGCAAAGCTTGAAGTAGAGGCGCTTTTTATCGCCGCATTTTCTGCCCACATGAAAAATCTTTTTCGTGCCCTTGAGTTTGCCGGTATTGCTGTCGATGAGATGGTCGCTTCACCTTATGCCGCGTCATTTCACGCACTCTCGCGTAAACAAAAAGAAGTTGGTTGCGTATTGATCAATATCGGCGCGCAAACCTCCGGTGTCGCGGTATTTGAGGAGGGGATGCCAGTCTCGCTTGAGATGATTCCGGTTGGATCCGGCCATATTACCTATGACATCGGCCTTGGTTTCCAGATTGATCAAGCATCTGCCGAACGCGTCAAAAAGAACCTCTCGTCGTTTCTCGAGCAGGGCAAAAAGGAAATTCGCCTTGCCGATTTTCCCAAGAATTTTGAGGAAAGCTTCTCGCAGCGTAAACTCAAAGATATTGTATCGGCGCGCCTTGGCGACATCTTTGAGCTGGTAGCAAAGCATTTGAAACGGATCGACAGAGCCGAGCTCTTGCCCGGAGGTATTATTTTGGCTGGCGGTGGGTCAAAACTCTTTGATATACAGCAGATTGCGCGCGATGAGTTGCGCCTGCCCGTAGAGTTTGCCCAAGGCGCTCCAGGGCTTGGCGAGCGCAAAGAGCTTGTCTCGGGTCCGGAGTGGATGACCGCGGCTGGTCTTGCGCGTTTTGCCGCCGAACAGCATACGCCTACCGGCCGTATGTCGGAGCTTTTCTCATCGTCATTTTCCCAGCGAGTCAAAAAAGTTCTTCGTTCGCTGATTCCATAAAAAAACTATATTTGACGATATTGTAAACCCTGTGGTCTAGAGGACTTTTGAGGGTTATTTTTCCTTGACGCGTATTGTTTCGCAACGCTAGAGTAGGGCCATGCCACGCATAAATCCTGAAGCTGAAACATTCGCACGGATCAAAGTTTTTGGTATGGGTGGCTCTGGCGGTAACGCCATCGATCACATGATCAAAGCAAAAGTGCCGGGCGTTGATTTTGTCGCCATCAATACTGACGCGCAGGATTTGCATCATTCACTCGCACCTCGGAAAATTCACATTGGCAAATCCGCTACGCGCGGTTTGGGTGCTGGTATGGATCCGTCACTTGGACGGCAAGCAGCCGAAGAAAATAAAAATGAAATCACTGAACTCGTACGCGGCGTTGACATGGTGTTTATCGCGGGAGGTTTTGGCGGAGGAACATGTACGGGGGCGGCACCCGTAGTCGCCGAGATCGCGCGCAATGAGGGTGCGCTCACGGTAGCAGTTGTTACGCGGCCATTTGCGTTTGAAGGTTCAGAGCGCAATCGCATCGCTGATGAAGGTTTACAAAGACTTCGTGAAGCGGTTGATGCGATGATTGTCATCCCGAACGATAGAATCTTAAGTATGATTGAGAAAAAAACTTCGTTCCTCGACGCATTTGCAAAATGCGATGAAGTATTGCGCCAAGCGGTGCAAGGTATTTCCGATTTAATAACACTCCCCGGCATCATCAATGTTGATTTCTCCGACATCCGCGCGATTATGAAGAACGCAGGTTCTGCTCTGATGGGTATCGGTAAGGCCACAGGGGATGATCGAGCGATTCAAGCGGCAAAACAAGCTATCAACTCACCACTGTTGGATCTTTCTATAGAAGGTGCACACGGCGTTTTGTTCTCGGTTGCTGGAGGCGATGACCTTACGATGTGGGAAGTGAACGAAGCGGCAAAAATTATCACTGAAAGTATCGCAAAAGATGCAAAAGTTATTTTTGGTGCCGTCAAAGACGATCGTTTGCGCAAGGGTGAGCTTAAAATCACCGTTGTCGCAACCGGTTTCGGTGACGGATACGCACCTATCATGCCCAAAAGTCCAAATCTATTCTCCGCACTTCCACGAAAAGAAGAAATGCTCGCGCCGCGAGCGATCAAGCCAACGGCTGAAGAAGAGTCGTCCGACGAGTGGGACGCGATCCCCGCATTTTTGCGCCGAGGCAAAAAATAATCACACAAAAGTCTCAAAAAACAGACGCTCCGTGCCCACGGAGCGTTTTTACATGACCCCAAAATGAGCACCCGCAACAATACCATACATGGGTCGCACAATTTTGAAAAAATGATGAGTTATCCACTTCCAGCGGAGCGTTCGTGGGGCATACACTACATATACCTTATTAAAAGAAATCATTTTTCATGT
>SICQ01000041.1 GCA_009691385.1 Candidatus Ryanbacteria bacterium | reverse complement strand
TGGGAAATTCCCCTCTGTAAGTCGTGAATAAAGTGTTATATCTCCAAATTTAAATAATCCCTCACCCTTACCTATTAAAAACTCTACCTTATCACTATCACTCTGATCGGTAAGGCGAATAATCTCTTCGAATGTTCGTGATGGGAGTAAGAAAATTTCTTTTGGATTTTTTATAGATAGTGCCGCAAGCTTTAACCTCTCTTCACCTAAACGAAAACTATCCGTAGAAGCTATAAGGAGTACTTCCTTTTCAAGAACCGCTAGTACACTTGCGAGCTCTGGTTTGATAGCGCTTTTTGATACAGAAGTGAGAACTCGAGAGAAAAATTGTGATATATCTTTTTTAAAGATAGTCGCCTTATACAACTCTTTAAGTGTAGGAAATGGAGGAAAATCTTCTTGTGGGTATCCTTTTATATTTGTTTCCTGTCCTTGTACCGTAAGGATAATATCAACACCACTACTCTCAATGGTAATCTTTTCATCTTTAGATAATGTAGATACATAAGAGAGAAATTGTTTTGATGGCACTACTACACTACCTTGTTCACTTACTGTACAGCGAACTGTTGTTTGAATACCAATCTCGAGATTGGTACCCATAATACGGAGTGTACCGCCATCAGTTGTTATAAAAAAAGATCCGAGTATAGGAAGAGTAATATCTTTACTAGTTGCTCGTTCAACAACACTAAGAGCTTTTTTTAAATTGTCCGCGATAGTTATACACTTCATACCTGATTCTATAATAGATTAATTAATTAAGTTTTTATCTTTTAGTAGTTATTGTTGTGTGAGGGATAAAGTGTATAAATTATTTTTTCTATACAGCGTACTAAGTATTTATTTTTTATAGATTAAGAAAGTTTTTATATGGTGTGTATAGTGTTTGGATAAAATGTTGTTTTAGAGAATATATTTTAACTTTCGTACATCTTTCCGCGAATTTGTTTAATTTCTTCCACAAGTTTTGAATCTTTCTTTAACTCATTAGAAATTTTTTCATATGCATGGAGTGCAGTGGTGTGATCGCGCCCACCAAGCTTCTGTCCGATAAATGGGTATGACCCGTGAAAGTCTTCTCGAAGAAGATACATAGCGATTTGGCGCGGTCGCACAACCTCTCTACGCCGCGATCGTTCAAAGAGACCACCCTCTCCAAGGTCATAATACTGCGCTACAGCGTTGATTATTTGTGATGGGGTGGCAATACGCTTTGTAGTTTTTGTAAGCTGTTCTAAGGCAATTTTCGCCTCCTCAAGGGTGAGAGGGCGACCCTTAAGCTTTGATTTGGCGAGAATAATATTAAGAGCGCCTTCGAGCTCACGAATGTTTTTCTGGATAGTAAATGCGATGTATTCCAAAACCTCACCAGCTATAACTGGTTCCTTTGACCCCTGCTTTAGTTTTAGAATGGCAAGACGCGCCTCGTACTCCGGTTCGCTAATGTCCGCGTTAAGACCAGCTTCAAAACGTGAACGAAGGCGTTCTTCAATATTTTGAATCGCCTGTGGCGGCTTATCAGATGAAAAGACAATTTGTTTACCCCGTTCATAAAGAGAATTGAAGGTATGGAAAAACTCCTCCTCACTCTTTGCCTTCCCCGCGATAAATTGTACATCATCAATAATCAAAAGATCGACATTCCGATACTTATCTTTGAAGTTCTGAAGCGGTTCGCGGTTTTGAATGACCGAAATAAGCTCATTTACAAAGCGTTCAGAGGTAAGGTAGAGAACTTTAAAATCTGGGTGGTCTTTTTTAACTTGATTGCCGATCGCGTGGAGTAAATGAGTCTTTCCAAGCCCCACTCCCCCATAAATAAAGAGTGGATTATAAACACTACCAAGGTTTTTTGTTATAGAAAGGCCTGCTGCGTGCGCAAACTCATTAAAAGTGCCGATGACAAATGATTCAAAAGTATATCGAGGGTTGAGGTTGGTGTCTCGGTCTACAGAAAACTCTTTAAATTCGAGTTGTTCGTCAAGGTTTTCTACTGGTTCAGGGCGCTTTTTGGCTTGGGTATGTGCTGGCGAGTTAATTGATGAGACGATATAGCTAGCATTTCTAATTTCAGGGTTGGTTGAGCGGAGCGATTTGATGATATTTTTATGAAATTTCTTCTCAAGCCACTCTTTGGCAAATGCATTCGGTACTGCGATGGTGGCGATACCGTCTTCGATGCCATGGATTGAAGTATGCTTGAACCAAGTGGCAAAATTAGCACGGGAAACTTCAAACTCGATCTGACCGAGTACGGATTGCCACAACTCTTCTTGATTCATATACATAGACTATAATTGAGATGCATCTTATTTTCCTATATTGTAAAAATAAAGCCAATATGTTCTAATTGTTTATAACATGTGGATGAGCTGTGTATTAGATTTTTCCTCTCACTACATCATATAATAAAAATATGTCCATCACCTACCAGCCAAAAAAACGAAAGCGAGGGCGAAGCCATGGTTTTTTGAAGCGCAAAAGAACAAAAGCCGGGCGTAATGTCGTCGCTCGTCGTAGGCAAAAGGGGCGAAAACGCCTTACCGTTTAAGCTTTTATGCTTGCGCGACGCGAGCGTCTTCGTTCGAGTCGAGATATTGAGATAGTCATCAAACGCGGAAGGCGCCACAGCACCACTCCCCTCATGATTTGGGTGCTCCAAAAACCCAAAGGTCCCTTTCGAGCCGCGATTCTTTGCTCGAAGAAGGTTGATAAGCGTGCCGTTGTTCGTAATAAGATAAAAAGAAGAATTCGTGAGGCGATACGGATTCTATCAACTCGTATGCCAACCATAGATCTTGTGGTGAGTGCAAAGCTGCCGATAAAGGATATAACCACGAGTGATATTAAAAATCTCTTTTATAATGTCTTCCATATTCAATAGTCTCTTTTACCGCCCCCTCCTCAATATTTTGGGGGTTATCATCACTATTGTCCCCGGACATAGCTTGGGTGTTGCCGTCATTATCTTGACACTCTTAGTGAGTATCGCGCTCCTACCTCTCTCTATGAAAATGCGCCGGTCACAGCGTGTGATGCAAGAAATACAGCCGGAAATCGATAAAATACGCCAACAGACAAAGGATAAAAACGAGCAGGCGCGCCGTACTATGGAGCTCTATCGAGAAAAAAAGATCAACCCATTTTTAGGGTTTCTCTTTATTTTAGTTCAAATCCCCCTCTTTCTTGCTCTTTTTCAGGTTTTTAAGAATCTCGATAATCTTACTCACGATGCCTATGAATTTCTCCCCCTCTTTCCTCCTTTTAACCCTATTTTTATCGGTGGCATTGATTTAATTCATCCCCATATTGTTCTCGCGGTGCTAGCAGGTGTATTTCAGCTGACACAAGGAATTCTTACACTCTGGGGCCAGCCAAAACAACATAAGCCATCGAGTGAATTTGCTAGCGCCCTACAAAAACAAATGACCTTTACCATGCCACTTTTTATTGTATTTATTAGTATGCAGCTGCCATCGGCGATGGCGCTTTATTGGACTACTTTGAGCCTCTTTGCTATAGTGCACGAAGGATTTGGGAGACTATATGGAAGAGACTCAAGTCACAACAACAAATAGCAAGGCAATCGAGTGCGCCCGCGAGTTTTTAGCTGTGATGAATATCAACGCACGCATAGAGGAAGGGGTGATTGGCGATTCAAACGCCCTCCTTATTCGCACCGATGATGCCGGTCTCCTGATAGGTGAAAATGGCGATAACCTTCAAGCTTTAAATTATATCCTTCGGCGTGTCATTGAGCGGAAAACAGGCACCCCTGAGGCGCAGCTCATGATTGATGTCAACGACTACCAGCGTCGCCGTTTTGATGATTTGCGCGATAAAGCGCGCATGGGCGCTCAACGGGTACGATATTTTAAGAAAGAAGTGACGCTTGAACCCATGACCGCTTTTGAAAGGCGTATCGTACATATGGCGCTTCAAGAATATCCTGATATCGCTACCGAATCAGAGGGGCAAGGCCCTACTCGTTGCGTGGTGATAAAACTACTCGTTATTTAATTACTCACTGTACTTGATGAGGTATCGGCAAGGCGAAGACTCCACAACATGGAGTCTTTTTTGTTTATAAAGAAGAAATAATCTTCTTTTACTGACAGGATTGGATGTATGACATCAAATGCGCCACCCTCAAGTATTGATAAGGCGTCACCAGTGTTTACATCTATCTTCCAGATAGAGTCGTCAAAGCTTACTTTCCCCTTCCACCAACCGTCAGGCACTGGTTCTGATCCAAAACTCCATGGGATTGCGCAATATACGGTAGAAGTTGATGTTTTTGACCACACACATTTTTCAGGAAGCGTCTTGAACGCAAGCTCTTTGCCTTGTTGGGGTGTGCGCCTATCGCGCAAGATGAGTGTTGGACGCTTGCCATTACTAAGTACTTCAAGGGTTAAAAATTTATTGCTACCCGTATCCCACAACACATCGAGGCCGCGCACATCAGCGAGGATAGTAGATGCTACCCCTCCAGTAGCAGGGACGGTTTGAAGGATTGATGGGATAAATGCCGATGAGCGTGTCTGGAGACCTAAGAGCGTCTTTGAAATCCATGAGAGTTCGAGATTGGGTAAGGTGGTTTGTAGCACGGTTTTGGGAGTTTTACCTTGGGGTGAGGTTATGACTATATTGTAAGAAGATCCACTTTTTGTGATACCAGCAATCTTTTCTTCAGCATGCGAGAATTTTGGTGACATAATATCGTCGGGGAAAAATCCGCTCTCGATTGTTGAAGTGCTTGTAAAATGTATCCAAAATCTTCGCACGGTTGTTTCATTGAGAGCGGTGACAAGGGTATAGGCGCGAGAAGGTGACCATGAGGCATCCATGATATTAGGGATAGAAAAGTTTGTCAGGCGCTCTTCAGGACGCGAAGCGTCAAAAGGCGAGGTAAAGATATGACCCGTACCGCGCTTGAAATATAAAAGCTCGTCGCCTCGTAGGGTTGTACCAACAACCGGATCTTTTGAGATTTGTACCAGACGCTTTACTTCATCTTCGGTGAGTGGTGGTGTGATGGTGACGAGATCACCATTTTCATTTTTTGGTGGAAAGGTCGTATCTCCCCCTCCCCCACTCCCTCCGCCGGTACCTCCAGTATCAGGTAACGCGCCAACGCCGTCTGTATCACCTCCTCCACCAAACGGTCCGATATCACTTCGCAGGATAAAATAAAAAATAATACCAACAAGGACAAGAAGGAGAAAACCAAGGGCGACAATATAGTTGCGTGTATTGTTATTCATGAGAGCAGATGGTTGTGTTGCCAGATGTATTTTTTGCTACCGTACACGATGAGGTGAGCGGGTTGTTTTTAACGCATTGTTCAAGTTGTGTCTGCGAGCAAGGGCTACAGTCCATACCCACAGGGCAGACTGCTCGAGGAATTTTTGCGCAGTAGTAGTCGCCAATAGGATTGCGAATGCATGCGTTTTGCGAGGGGCATAAGCCATATGAATCGTTGCCACAAGTGGTTATGCCGGTAGCTTCACTATCCTGCACAGGTTCTTTGCTGAATGCGCCAAGGAGGAGTCCGCCAGCTGGTGTTGGGCCAGGGCCAGGGTTAGCAGCTCCATTCCTCTGTTGTATGTCAATTTCAAGCGTAATAAGTTTTGGGTTTATGGTCTCCAGGAGCAGTACCGAGCCTGCGGCAAGCAAAAGTCCTAAGATGGCATTGGTCATCTTATCTTT
>SICQ01000040.1 GCA_009691385.1 Candidatus Ryanbacteria bacterium | reverse complement strand
ATGTTTCGTGTGTATTGGTCGCCGCTCTATGCTGCTGGTGCGACAATGCTTCTCATGTCAAACCATGCCTTACTCGCCATCAGTCGCATGGTGAATAGAAACAATGTTCTCGCGCTCAATACTGTTGCCGCTTTTTGGATACTTGTACTAGGTGTACGCCGCAAGTCGCCCTTTTTGCTTTTCGTAGGAGGCATCATCCTAGGGCTTTCATTTTATCAGTATCCATTGGCACGTCTTATTTTCCCCGTGTGGTGTGTCTTTTTGGCGGCATTGGTAATTGTGTATCAGCATGCAATACGCTTACGGCAAATTCTCATGATAGGGGCGATAAGCGGGCTCGGATTTTTTATGACAGCAGGGCCAAATCTTATCGCTATGAGTCAGTTGCCTGAAGATCCCAATAATTATGGACATCAGCAGCTTCTCATTTACCCCGAAGGTCGCGCGCATCAACAGTTATGGTATGGCACAAAAGATGCGTGGGATGCTGTCGAGATTAATATTTGGCAAGGATTTACTATGTTTAATAGTAAAATCAATGATCAAGCCTATATTTATACAAATTTCAAACAAGGATTTCTGGATCCTATCTCGGGTATATTGCTGTGGCTTGGTCTTGCATCTGTTTTAATAAAAAGACGGAAGACAGCCATGGACTGGCTGATGATTTCAGGGTTCCTTACTCTCTGGGCAGTGTTTATGTTTGTTGTTGGGCAGGCCCCAAATTATACACGACTATTTATCACTTTGCCGTTTATTGCATATTTTATTGTGCATTTTTTCTACTGGGTAGCAGAAGGTATGCGTTGGCTTGAGAAAGATCACGGGTGGTTTATTCCACGTCGTTTAGGCGTGGGGATATTTTTGACAAGCATGCTGTTTATTGTTCTTTTTAATATTGCTATTTTTGCTGTATATGTTGAGGACGGCCTTACCCAAGGCAACGATGTTGGTGGCACGGGGCGCTACGTGCACACGCGCAGGCAACAAGAAGGATATTCGTTTTATGTTTTGGCAAGTAGCATGTATCCTTACTATAGTTGGGGCGTCGAGGGGCAGTGGACTACATGGACGCGCTTTTTTACCGATAAAAAGACTCAGCATGTCGCCGTGGTGCTGCCAGAGGTAGCGACGCTTATATCGTACGAAAAACCATTTTCACTGTTTATGAATATAAATCTTTTCGATGTTTTACATGTCGATTTAGAACGTCTCTATCCGGAATATGTCGTTCATCCGATCAAGCCCGATGGCAGCCTTGTCGCGTTTGAAGTCAAATAAGTTTTTTTGGGGGCTCTGCGCGTTTCTTCTTTGGGGCGGATACTTTGTATATATAGGCTTGAGACTTATCAATGTTTCAGACCAAGGGCTGACGGTTGCGTGGCCTGTTAATTGGGAAGTTGCACAACATTTTGCCTACGCAAGCTTCTTTGCCTATAACCCTCCAGCGCTTTGGACTTCGCACCATCCGCTGTATTTTGATACGCCATTCGCTTATCCTTTTGCGGCAGATTTTTTTGCCGGAATGTTTATTAGAATTGGCTTTAGTCACGAGGTCGCATTTGTTTCGCTTTCAGTCGGCACCTTTTTAGCTTTAGTACTGGTTCTTTATTTATTTTACTTCAGAGAGTTAAAATTTGGTTCGCGTGCCTTAGTCGCGGCGACGATCTTTTTTGCAAACGGAGGATTGGCCTTTTTTGTGTATGTGCAAGAGGTTGTTAAAAATTTAGTACCTCCAAGTCAGTACTATACATACGCAAAAGATATTGCCTGGAACAATAGCACCATAGCCCAGCTTTTAGGTCAGCGTTCTCTGACGCTGGGTATTCCCGCAACTCTTTTATTAATATTATTACTTTTACGATGGGAGAGGTCTCACGTTAATCATGGTTTATGGTGGCGGAGTATGTTGTTGGGTATCAGCGCGGGATCACTGATGATTGTACACATCCACTCATACATCGTATTGTTGTTCTTTGCGTTTATACTCTTTATTAAAAACCCGCAACCGTGGAAACGGTGGCTCATGTTCGGTATTAGTGGTTTTTCAGCTTCCTTTTTTTGGTTTTACCTATTTTTTGCAGAACATGTTACAGAAAACCTTTTCTCAATCCATCCGGGTTGGCAGATGAGTTGGCCTTTCTCATTTTCACACTTTTTTGATTTTTGGATACTGAATTGGGGCTTCTTTTTCGCTACAGCCCTCTGGGCGATCTGTATACGAGGCTATCGTTCTCCATTTGTTGTTGTGGGTGTAATTGTTTTTCTTTTTGCTAATTTTATTTCTCTTCAGCCGAGTATATGGGATAATGCAAAATTTTTTGTGTGGGCATATCTTTTTCTGACAATTCCCGTAACAGTTTTTTTGAGTGATTTGTGGCATAAAAAGTTTGCCCAGAAAGTGCTCGCGATATTCTTATTTTTTGCCATTGTAGCTAGTGGTTTTCTAGATTTGTATGTTTACGCTCGGCAGGTAGATACGGTAAATACTCGATTTATTATGAGTAGGGCAGATATTGATTTAGCAGAGCGGTTTCGTTCCTTATTACTACCAGGAGATACGGTGCTTATAGCTGATACGATAGATCATTGGGTCTCTGCTTATACAGGCGCACGCATCCTTACCGCTGCGAATAGTTGGTTGTGGACCTTTGGTATTGATAATACGGTGGTAAAAAATGACATAGCTTCTCTTTATGCTTGTTCAAATGATATGGATGAACTTCTCACAAAATATGATATTCGGTATATAGTACTTGGACCCAGAGAGCGCGCCAATTATGCTATTTCCGAGGATTGTTTGACGCGGTATCTACTTGTGCTAAAGAATAAAGATACGATAATCTACGATGTCAAAAAATATTAAAATATGAAAATCTCAATCATAGTACCGTTTTACAACGAAGAGCAGTCAGTCCGAGAACTTCATGAGCGTCTCTTGGGTGTGATGCAGTCTTCACAGTATGTATTTGAAATTATTTTTGTTGACGACGGTTCGAAAGACGGCACCTTTACGCAGATAAAGAAGTGTTCACCCGTGATTGCTTTGCGCCTGCGACATAATTATGGCCAAACGCAAGCACTAGCCGCGGGCATCAGAGAGGCGCAGGGAGATCTTATCATAACCCTCGATGGAGATTTAGAAAATGATCCTGCAGATATTCCGGCATTGTTGGCAAAACTCGAAGAAGGATATGATGTCGTTTCTGGCTGGCGTAAAGATCGTTGGCATGATAGTTTTTTTACTCGCCGTCTTCCCTCAGCTTTAGCAAATAGATGTATCTCTGTCGTTACGGGCGTTTCCCTCCACGATCATGGATGCACCCTAAAGGCCTATCGTCGACGCGCGCTCGAGCACATGACATTCTCAGGTGATATGCATCGTATGATCGCCGCATACGCCGCTCGAGAGGGTGCGCGTCTTGCCGAGATTCCCGTGCACTTTACTCCACGTAAACATGGAAAATCTCACTACGGACTTTCTCGTACATTTAAGGTATTGCTCGACATTTTTGCGTTTCACTTTTTTTATCGTTATGCGCGTCGGCCGATCCACTTTTTCGGCGGTGCTGGTTTTGCAAGTCTTTTTGTGGGGTGTATATTGTTTTTTAGTATGCTGTATTTGAAATATCATTGGGGTACTTCATTTATCAAAACTCCTTTGCCAGTCTTGATTGCGTTATTTGTTATCATCGGGTTTCAGTTTATTTTGATGGGGTTACTCGCTGAAATTATTACGCGCACGGCGCGCCCCGAGACAGACATCGTGCAGGAAACGCTAACGTTATAATATGTGCGGCATCGCCGGGTTTTATGGTAGGGGTGATGAGGCTCTCTTGCGCACCATGGCGCGTACGATGGAGTACCGCGGTCCGGATGACGAAGGGTATTACTATAATATCAAAGAGCGCATTGGTCTCGGTTTTCGGCGTCTCTCGATCATCGATATTGCGGGCGGGCAGCAGCCCGTATGGAACGAAGAAAAGACCGTAGCAGTTATTTTCAATGGTGAGATATATAATTTTGCGAAGTTAAGAGCTAATTTAGAAGGTCGTCATCACTTTAAGACTCATACAGATTCTGAGGTCATTGTTCATCTATACGAAGAAATGCAGGAGCGTTGTTTTGGAGCTCTCGAGGGCATGTTCGCAATCGCTATCTGGGATGAACAAAAGCATTCATTGGTGCTCGCGCGCGATCGTTTTGGAGAAAAGCCTCTTTTCTGGACATTGCAAGATGATACACTCATCTTCGCATCTGAACTTAAGGCGCTATGTGCGCACCCATCAGCTAAAAAAATAATTGATAATCGTGCGCTCGCAAAATATTTTTTTTATGAATACATACCCGGCCCCGCGTCATTGTTTAAAAACATACATAAGCTTGAGCCAGGTACATGGCTACGTTTTGATGGAAAACAGTGTGAGCAAGCCTCTTTTTATTCTCTCGTCAGCCACGTACAAAATCAAAAGACAATGTCGTATACTGACGCGCGTAGGGCACTCGAGTCGCATTTAGACCGTGCAGTTGGAGAGCGTATGGTGGCTGATGTGCCGTTAGGCGTATTTCTCTCAGGAGGCATTGATTCGTCTACTATCGCGTATTTTGTTCAAAAACATTCGTCTCATCCCATCAAAACATTTTCTGTTGGTTTTGAAGTCGATAGTTACGACGAGTCTCCATTCGCACGCTTGGTAGCACGTCGTCTTGGCACTGAGCATTTTGAGCTTCGTATATCAGAACAGCATGCTATCGAGAGCATTCATAGCATATTCAAAAAACTCGATGAGCCACTCGCCGATGCGTCTTTACTGCCTACATATCTATTGGCAGAGTTTACACGCAAGGAAGTCACCGTAGCACTTGGGGGCGACGGGGGAGACGAATTACTCCTTGGATATTCCACGTTTTTCGCACATCAGCTGTGGGCTTACTACGCGCGTATTCCAAGTCCTGCAAGGCGTTTTTTTGAAAACATTGTACGCGCATTGCCTGTACGAGATAGCTATTTTAGTCTCGATTTTAAGCTAAAGAAATTTATTGATGTCGCGGACGAAAGCGATGCTATGCGCAACCAATGCTGGTTAGGTGCGTTTCAACCTAGCGAATACGAAAAACTTTTCACACGCGCGTTCTTGCCAGTCGATGCGGATAGAGCGCTCTCTGAAGACACGGAGGTGCGTTGGCAAGACAGTAGTCTTCTTTCAGGACGTTTGCAACAAATCGCGTATCTATACATCACACAGTATATGCGTGACGACATTCTTACAAAAGTTGATCGCGCCAGCATGTACCATTCTCTCGAGGTGCGTAACCCCTTTCTTGATTCACAGCTCGCAGCATTTGCCCTGTCACTTCCCGATGCATATAAATTACGTCGCGGTATTGGTAAATACATCCTCAAGGACATTATGACGCCGCATCTCGGGAAGGATATTGTCTTTCGCAAAAAACAGGGATTTGCGCCGCCGTTAAGTAGGTGGCTTGCTACCGGCTTTCGAGGCATGGTGGGCGAATATCTCAATACTACTCGGATTAATAGTGATGGCATTTTTCAGAGTGCATATGTCGATAGGTTAGTGCGTGAGCATACGAGTGGGCGCGCCGATCATCGCAAGCGTCTCTGGACACTTCTCGCTTTTCAGCTATGGCATGAACACTCTGGCGCATCTTGGGAACCTGATGCACACTAAGTAGTATGGATTCAAATACAAAAATACTTGTAATAGCGATCGCGGTAGGACTCGCGGTATTTGGTGCCGTTGTCTATTGGCCAGCGGGTGGCGGCGCCGAAATCGTCATGAAAGACAAAATATACACACCTAAAAATTTGCACATCAAAGTAG
>SICQ01000039.1 GCA_009691385.1 Candidatus Ryanbacteria bacterium | reverse complement strand
TTGCCAAGCAAACATCATGCACCAATCATCTTGGCATGAGAATAAAAAGAAGCCGACAACTATGAGGCCGAGAGCAACGATACCTAAAAGAAGCTTTGAATTCATATCTTTAGTTTACTCCTCTGGCTGCCACACGCCAAGTGGATTACTCCGCCAGCAAATGCTGCTACGCGCGTAGCAAAACAAAAACACTCGGGGGTAGTACCGAGTGTTTTCGCATGAGGTTACATAGCCGACGAACTGCTGCACATCTTGCAGGTTGACTTGTGTGTAGCAAGCTCAAAGACTGCGGAGAGTGCGACGAGTGCGTAGACTGCTTTGGCAGGAGTTGAATCCATACCGCCTAAAAATCTTGCGCCAACCTCAAAGCCAAAAAGGTAAAGCCCCCAATTGAGACCACCGATAACCAAGAGGATAAACGCAACCATGTGTAGCGCTTTCATTTGATAAAGTTATAGAGAAAGGTCTAATAAAAGAATCGACCTTTAACAATGAAAGTAACCTAGCTATATTGTACCAATGCGCAAAAAAACCAACAAAGTATAAAAAAGGGCCTCCTGTGATTAGGAGGCCTCATGGTGACGCGCTTTGATCTGGCGCAGCTTCTGGGCAAGCGCGACCCTGACCTGCTTGCGCGATCTGGTGAACCGCCAACGACGGATAGCGCCGTTGCCACGCTGGCTGAACACAAGAAAGTCGAGTTGGGCGTCTTGACGGCTCAACTGAAGCCGCCGCACGAAAGAATAGTCGCAGAGCCACAAATTGCGCCTCACGCCATCCTCACAGCGCAAACCCTTTTGAGCGCGGGTGTCGTCTTCGAGCCAGAGCGCGATCGCCGCGTTGGTGTGAGAATCGATGCCCTCCACATACCACCGATATATGGGCTTCTTCATAACCCCTCCGTCTGGAAGATGCGTCTATAAAAAACAATACCATTTTTTATATATAAGTCAATACGCACAGGATTTTTGAAAAACTTTCCCACTCGTGCCACAGTTAACGAGGAAGGAGGCCCCATGGAGATCGTTCTAGCCATCGGCTTGGTCGGGCTCGTGCTCGCAGTGGCTTCTCTACTCCTCTGGTCAGATCTTTCGAATCACACGGATCGCCTCAACTAGCGCATACGCGTTCGGAGCAAACAACACTACCGCAACACCCACATTGCTCCGGACCGGAGCCGCGCACCACACGGAGGGTTGCACTCCTCCCCTCACGCGGAGCGCGGCTCCGACTCATTGTCAAAAGTCCCACACCATCACGGTGCGGGACCTTTTCATAATCATTGCCGCAGAGCTTACACTCCGAGTACTGTCTTTAAATCTTGGCGAGCCTTTCGTGCCGCACTCTCGTATGCCTCGCGTGCTTCACGAAACGCCTCAGTGCGTTTTCGCGCAAGACCGTCGAGACCTACACCCAACCGATTGGCATCGCGGCGATCACCTTCAAAATTGCGTTGCAAGCTTTGAAGCTTACGATTCAATGTCTCACGGGTAGTTTTTATATTCTTGCCTTCCTTACAAGCATCTTGTGCTACTTTGATGGCGGCTTGCTCACCCGTGCGAAAATCAGCCGCTGCCTTTTCAAGCCCGCCCTTGCGTGAACCAAGCATGCCCTTTACATCGGCCTGAAAAGTTTTGATAGCAGCATCAATCGCGGCGCGGCGCTTTGCGGTTGCCCCGTCCATTGCTGCGCGGAACTTTTCTACTGCCTGTTTTTTAGCATCTGTGTCAGCGCGCTCCAAGAGTTTCGTGTACTGCTCTTTGCGATTCTCGTCCCATTTGTCACGCGTACCGTCAAGACGCTCTGCGGTTGATGACGCGTGCTTCAAAAATGTCTCAAGACGATTATCTTTATGCCTGCGAAACTGTTCTTCACGATTGCTGATGCGCTTCTCAAGATTTGTTGAAACCGTACCGAGGCGACCGCAAAAATCTTTGCCATTGCCTGACGGCGTTGAGGTTGCATTCTGGGCTGCCGCACCCAACGGACCTGCGAGTGTGAATGCTACGAGTGTCGCGGCGATATAGTGAGTTGTTTTATAATTCTTTTTCATAAAAGTTTTGATATACATTTGCGCCGTCATCTGCGATAAATGCCGCGATGTCACCATCGCCTGCCGCTAGTATCGCCTCTTCTTCCGAGAAGCTCTCGGAGAACGCTGATATTGCATCGTCTGCATTGCCAGTTGCGGGAGGCGCTACTTTCATAGCCATCATCTGAGGCACTGTGCCCGATTTCATAGCAAGGCCAGCACTATCATCCGCGACTTGCGTAGCGTCCACCCCATCCTCGCCTACCTCTTTGGCAGACTCAGATACAATAGAAAGCTCTGGTGCACCCGCTGGATCATTTGGGCGATTCGCCACAAATATCACAAGCAAAAGTGCAAAAGCTACTGCGGGTAGCGCGATGCGGGCATGCAGAGAGAAGACATCAAATGTATACATCAATGAGCTAGTAATGGAGGAGAATACCCCTCGCTTTGAATAACGAACAGGCGCGGTTTGTGTGACGTGTTCGAGAACTGACGCGAGAAACTCTTTTGATGGGGTCACGCTATCCGCATCGCGTGCGATAGCACTCATCATACGCAAGACACTTACAATCTCTTCTTTGTGCCCAGAAAACTTTTTTATAATATCTTCAGGAGACACGCCTGACTCAAAAAGACTCAATACCGTATCGAGCTCTGTTTCAGTCATTGGATTGTGATGTGTTTGCTTGTTCATAAATATCTTTTATGTAAAATGCTCTCGCATTGCTTTTATCGCACGCAATTGCATTTGTCTGACCGCTGCCTCTGACTTGCCCATGATGTGTGCAGTCTCGCGCACCGACAGATCGTTGATAAATCGCAACACGATAACTTCTCGCTGATCGCCTTCGAGCTTCGCAATGGCTTTCTGCGCGAGCGTGCGGTTTTCCATCTGCATCACCAGCTCATGTGGATCGGCATCATTGTCACGAATGAGAGCAGCATGCTCTATCGGCACATCTTTTTTTTTGCGCCAATAATCGATCAAGGTGTTGCGCGCGATGGTATAAAAGTACGCGAGCGGATCTACTTTTTGCTGTTCAAAGCGACTCACTGACACAAACGCTTTGATAAAGACATTTTGCACAATATCTTCAGTTTCTTCACGCGATCTGACACGATAAAAAATATAGCGCCAGATGGGAGTGAAATATTCAGCGTAAAGCTCGCCGAACGCATCGCGGTCGCCGTCTTTGGCACGAGCAATCAACTCGCGAGGATCCTTTTTTTTACTAGTGCTATCTTCATTCATATATCATAACGAACACGAGCCGATTTTGTGACTCACCCATCATATCGCCCCCAAACCCTTCTGGAAAGCCGCTATCCGCGCTATACTGGGCGCGCATATGCTTGTCGATGATGTAACCATAAAAGTGCGCGCTGGCAAAGGTGGTAAGGGCTCAGTTGCGTTCAATAAAAACATGATGTCACTCGGACCCGTGGGCGGGTCAGGCGGACATGGTGGTGATGTGATCTTTGAGGGCGTCTCGGATCTCTCAATGCTCAACCAGTTTCGCTACAAAAAAGAACTGTCAGCTGAAGACGGCCTTTTTGGTCGCGACCAATTTCGCGACGGCCACAACGGCGAAGACATGATACTCAAAGTACCGGTTGGCACGGTCATCCATAACCTTACTAAAAAAACTAATCACGAGCTTACCCATATCGACGAACAGTTCATTGTCGCCAAAGGCGGCTTTGGGGGCAAAGGTAATTTTCATTTCAGATCATCACGCAACACCACACCCAAACAATCACAACCCGGACTACCGGGCGAAGAGGCTGTGCTACGACTCGAACTCAAACTCATCGCTGATATTGGCTTTGTAGGATTCCCCAATGTAGGCAAATCAAGTCTACTCAACGAGCTCACGCGCGCGCAAAGCCGCGTGGCCAACTATCCATTTACCACGCTCGAACCGCATTTGGGCGTTTGGTACGATTTAATACTCGCCGATATCCCCGGCCTCATTGAAGGTGCGTCAGAGGGTAAAGGACTTGGTATTAAATTTTTGCGCCATGTAGAACGCACGCGCGTGCTGTTTCATTTTATATCCGCTGAATCTGACGACCCAGCAAATGACTATACCGTCATCCGCAAAGAGCTTGGTAAACATAGTAAAGAGCTTTTGGAAAAAACGGAGTATCTATTTGTCAGCAAGAGCGATACGAAAAGTGATAAAGAACTCAAAAAAATACTCACCGTACTTAAAAAGAAAAATAAAACAGCATCGCTCCTCTCGATACATGACTCTGACGCGATAAAACGAGTAGAGAAAATCTTACAAAAAATAACGAAAGAAAAGCACAAGGCCGCCTAATCGCGCCCGAATACTTCGTTGAGTTTTTTGGCGGTCGCGACGCCTACACGCCCCGTGGGCGAGTCTCCTCCGAGCACTTCGGCGGCATGACGCTGTTGAAACATGCGCACCGCTAGTTCGGTACACGCACCAAACGATCCGGTAAGCGGACAATCAATGAGTGATTTGCCAGGCGGTGGGTAAAGACCATCTTTTTTGAGAGCTGCTTGTAGCGCGAGTACTCCTGCCGACCCCTTGATGCCCTTCTCAAGCCCGTCAGACCAGCGATACGGCAAGAGCGCTGTTTGGCTTGAAGCATACACCGGAGAATTTTTCTCAAAATGTTTTTTGACCGCACGATAGGTTTGAAACGCAAGCTCTTGCATCATCGGACTACGCGTCGCCTCGTAGACATACTGCGGCTCATAGATATAGCCATATTCAATGAGCACCGACGCACTCTTGAGCGACCCGTTGGCGCCCAGAGCGATAAGCTCCTGATCCTCAATCACACCATCACGCTCAAGTGGGAGCGTACTCGGGCCAATAGTATTTTTTAATTCATCAAAAAGTGTGCGGGCGAGATCTTTACTCGCGTCAGCATTGCCGTATTGCCGTTCTGGCACATAGATGGAAAATCCCGTATGATCACCTGCGCGTCCACGATGCCCCGGATAATCATTGAAATGCACATGAAGTACGATATCGATATCGTTTTCATTTGCCCATTTGTTGATACCGTATAGACGAAAGGCAATCTCACTTGAGACACTGTTGCGCTCGATAGATACATTGCGATCAAGAAAGTTGTGTGATTTGAGCATCTCCATTTTTTTCTTTGCGATGTTTTTAAATACCACAATATCATCGCGATGCTGATCAAAATAACTTTGAATGACAGGAGTATAGTTGCCTGTACTTGTGTCGCGCGTGGTTACAGTCTCAAACCGAGCGTCTTTTTTAAAATACGCCTCAAGGTTGCGTGCCGCTCCCAGCGTCAGATCGGATTCGCGTATATCACGATACTGCGCACCGCCATACTCGTTGTCATGCCCTGGTACGATAAGTATTTTTATCTTTTCAGTCATGTATGCTTTGTGGAGATCGGGCGTACTGATAGTGATAGGAAAGACCGAACCCAAGAGCCGGTCTGAAAGCGCAAAACCCAAACTGTCGCCAATGAGCATCACGAAGACAAACGAGGCGAACAAAATGCCTGCTACCGATAAGCCCGTGGCAATAGTGCGAAACATAGCGTGCCTTCTATTGTACACGACTTACTTGAAACTCCTGTGGATGTATCGTATTATTTATGACATTGAAAGGGCGTGATGTTCCGCGGTAGCTCAGCGGTAGAGCAACCGGCTGTTAACCGGTGGGTCCCTGGTTCGAATCCAGGCCGCGGAGCCAGTTAGGGGTACTGGCTAGTTCTAGTACTAAATTGAACGGAGAAGCTATTGTAAAATATAGCTTTTTTCCGTTTACGGTCGGGTTCTGAAGTATGTAATTCAAAAATGCTCTTTTTCTTGCAGGTTCAGAACTATTATCAAAAATTGTTTTTGCTCTACGTGCTACAGAAAGCACTGTGGCAACAGTAGTTTGGTAATCGTAATC
>SICQ01000038.1 GCA_009691385.1 Candidatus Ryanbacteria bacterium | reverse complement strand
TATGATATCATTTGGCTATGCCAGTATGTCGGCGCGCTTTTTGGTTTAATACATGAAAGGTATCTCTTCTTCATTCAACCCGCTCGGATTTCTCAAAGCCTTTACCAAGGATCGGAGTGTTCTTGGTATCGATGTAGGGGCATCCTCACTTAAAATTATACAAATCCGCAAAGACCGCGAACAGGCGGTGCTTGAAACCTATGGTGAACTCTCGACAGCGGCCTACACGGGAGGTGAGGCAGGGCGTGCGACGCTCCTTGCCGACGAAAAAGTATCCGAGATGCTCGTCGACCTCCGTCGTGAGGCTGGCGCCACCGCTACCCGCGGTATTATCTCAATCCCACTTCGCTATAGCTTCATCACTACTATTGATATGCCGGAGCTCAACGATCAGCAATTGGCCGAGGCAATCCAGTTTGAAGCAAGAAGATACATCCCCATCCCACTCTCTGATGTGATGGTAGACTGGTGGAGGATCCCTGCCGCAGAGGGCGATAATTCGCATACCGTCAAGATTTTGCTCGCCGCTGTCCAAAAAGATGTCGTTGAGAAATATAAACGCATTCTTTCGCAGGCAAAGATCGAATCACTCGGTTTTGAGATCGAAGTATTTAGCGCGGCGCGTATTTTATCATCACGCATGCGCGGTGCGACTCTTTTATTTGATATAGGCGCTCTCTCAAGTAAAATTTCTATCGTAAACCAAGGTGTGGTGCAGGCGGTACATCATGTAGATCGCGCCTCGCAGGCATTTTCACTGGCTATCTCGCAATCGCTCGGCGTAGATTTCAAACGAGCCGAGCAAGTCAAGCATGATGTGGGTATTTCCAACCGTCCGGAGGCCGCGGGCGTACGCCACACCATCACACCTTTGCTTGATTCGATTTTTGATGAAGCTGACCGTGTGCGTACGACCTTTCGGCGTCGCACGGGGTTGCCGATTGATCATGCGGTTCTTGTGGGCGGCGGCAGTTTGATGCCGGGGCTGGTAGATTACGCGGTAGAGAAGCTCGGTATCGAAGTGTTGCTCTCAAATCCGTTCGGTCAGTTGGTCTATCCCGCGTTTTTACAGCCAACGCTCAAGAGTATTGCTCCGAGTTTCAGTGTAGCCACAGGTTTAACCTTGCGAGCCCTCGGCGCGATGGATTAGTAGGTGTATACTTATTTGTAGGCGATGGAAGATCAAAAGTTCATATCACATTCACAGCTTGCTCCTCCCACCACGGTACCCCGACAGGGTCTTGGGCTTTTTAGTGTTCTCGCTATCGTGGTCGCGGTATTGGCACTCGCGTTTACGGGTGGACTCTTTTTACTCAAAAAATCAAACGAACAACAAAAAACAGCTGTCGTAGACAAACTCAAAGAATTACGCAACGAGACCGAACTCGCTTCCCTCCAAAATATCAAGGATATTCAGGATCGCATTGCTATCGCTAAGCGTGTTCTCGATGGTCATGTCTATGCGACGCAAGCTTTTATTTTTGCCGAGCGCTACACCTTGGCCACAATCAAAATTCGCGCGTTTGATTTTGCAAAAGAGAGTGTAAAGATGGATCTTACCGCCGACGGATATCTTGAATTTGCACAGCAAATCAAATATTATCGTGACCCGGATCTCAAAGGCATCATCAAATCGTATTCGTTCAAGCCCCCAACACTGACTGATCGTGGAGCGGTTGATTTCGCCGTCGAGGTGGTACTCATGCCCGAGTACTTGCGTACCAAGCCAACCGTCGCTTCTATTGATACTACAGAAGATGTCGTCTTACCCCCGCCGCCCGTTCGGGGCAGCCTTGATGAGGAGGATCTATGAAAGGTATTATCGTAATTTTTGTTTTTGTAGGTGCATTGATGTCGATTCAGTTTTTTGCTTTTCCGTTGGTCACCGAAGTACGCAAACAATGGGAGGATATCGCAAAAATGCAAACGATTCTTGAAAATGCAGAGCGCACAAAGGAAGATCGTATCAAATATCTTGATCGGCTTGCCAATGTGAGTGAGGGAGATATCCGTCGATTGGGTCTTTTGGTACCAAATCAGGTCGCCTCCGAAGATCTTTATGTGTTTCTCAATGATATCGTCAAAGAGTCAGGTCTTAAGGCTAAGACTATCAATATCGCAGATATCGGCGGTAAGGTGGCTGATAAACAAGCTCAAAAGGCACTTTCGTTTGATTTAAATCTCATAGGCCCATACGGCAATATGCGCAAACTTTTGACTGCTGTAGAGGCAAACTTGAGATTGATGGATGTAGAGGTTTTAAAAATCACGCGTGTGCAGGACGCCAGTGAGCCAAAGTCGTTTTATGCACTCACATTACAAGGTAAGTTTTATTATGCCGGGAATTAATAGCGGTAATTTTTATAACGCAACTGCTGGGCAGCGGTCGGGGGGCAACAGCAAACAAATGATCTTTTTGGGCATTGGCATTGTTGTTGTCATTGGGGTTACTTTTATGACCTATCGCTATTTTACGCAAGGTACGGGAGAAAATGCCCCCGTAGTCAGAACCGAAGAAGCCAAAGGTGTAAAACCGGTGGGGGAGGAAAACAAGGATGCGCTACCAAAGGAGGCTCAAGACATTCAAAATGCACTCAATATTTACAATGCCATCGCTGATATTCCTCTCGATACCGAATTTTTCAATGGTGCAAAATTTAAGGGTCTTGTAGAGCGCGCTATCATCATCCCTGAAGCAACGCCTCGACCAGGAAGAATCTTTGAGCTTTGGGAAGTACCTTCAACCGGCCCTAAATCGGTACCCTCGGCGGTCGGGCCACCACCGCCGGCTGGCGGATCGATTCGTATACGGCGTTAAGTTCACTATGCGCTCAATCCTCGATCTTTTAGTCGCCAAAGGAGTTATTGACGAGGCTCTTGCCCGCAAGGCGCGTAACGACGCACGCGATAGCGGCAAAGAGCTCGAAGTGACACTCATCGAACTCGGTGTACCCGAGGGCGCTATTTTGGAGGCAAAATCTGATTTGCTCGGAGTTCCGGTCAGGCGTCTTGATGGCACCAAAATCCCTTTTGATGTTTTAAAATATTTACCCGAAGAGTCAGCGCGCCATTACCAAATGGTGCCAGTGGGGTATGAAGATGGTGTGCTCGAAGTAGGTATGATAGCGCCCGATAGCCTCGAGGCGCGCGAAGCATTGCAATTTATCTCGTCAAATCTTGATATGCCGTTTAAGATTTTTCTTATTGCGCGTTCAGATTTTCAGGCTATTTTAAAAGAATATCAGGGCATCGGAGGCGAAGTATCAAAGGCGATTGCCACGCTTGGCGATACGCTCATTGATTTACCAGGCAAAGAAAACGCTCGTACCCGCGAGGAGACGACGATTGCCGAGGACGCGCCCATCACCAAGATGGTGAGCGTCATCTTACGCCATGCAGTCGAGGGCAAGGCATCTGATGTGCATATTGAGCCGTCAGCCGACAAGCTTCGGGTACGATTTCGTGTTGATGGTGTACTGTATACGAGTATCATTTTGCCGATGAATGTACATGAGGCGATTATCTCGCGCATCAAAATCATGACGAACATGAAAATTGATGAAAAGCGCAAGCCACAAGATGGGCGTTTTCGCGTGCATGTTGACCGTCGTGATGTAGACTTTCGCGTCTCTACTTTTCCTACCTATTACGGTGAAAAGGCGGCGCTGCGTATTTTGGATCCCGAGATCGGTATCAAGAGCTTTGAAGATCTCGGTATTGATGGCGATAACCTCAAACGGATTCATGAGGCACTCAAGCGGCCGTTCGGTATGATTCTCATCACCGGTCCTACGGGTTCGGGTAAATCAACGACGCTTTACGCGATGCTCAAAGTGCTTAACGATGAAAAGCGCAATATTGTAAGTCTAGAAGATCCCATTGAGTACTATATGGAAGGCCTCAACCAGTCGCAGGTGCGCCCCGAGATTGATTATACTTTCGCTTCCGGTCTGCGGAGCGTGCTCCGCCAAGACCCCGATGTGATCATGGTAGGCGAGATCCGCGACAAGGAGACCGCCCTGCTCGCGGTTCACGCGGCACTTACTGGTCACCTCGTACTCTCGACCCTCCATACCAACGACGCTATCGGTGTTGTCCCGCGTCTTATTGATATGGGTGTGGATCCATTTTTAATCCCATCAGTGCTCGCGCTTGCTATGGGCCAGCGTTTGGTGCGCAAACTGTGCTCTGAATCACGCAAGGAAATCCCTGTTACAGACAAACTTAAAGAAAATATGGAGAAAGAAATCGCCGGTATGCCTGATGCTTTGCGGGCACAAGTTAAGCTGCCAACTATGGTGTATGAGGCGTTACCTTCACCGTCGTGCCCCAAGGGTATGCGGGGCCGAATCGCGGTTGTAGAAACCCTTATGATGACGCCAGATCTTGAAAAGGTCATTCTTCATGAGCCTTCAGAGTACAAGATCGCCGAGGAAGCAAAGCGTCAAAATATGCTCACGATGCGCCAAGACGGCATCCTCAAGGTGTTTAGTGGCACGATTGGCCTTGAAGAGCTCTTCGAGGTGGTTATATAATAAAGACACTATGGCAACTGAAGCGATAAAAATTCTTCTTGTAGACGACGATGATTTTTTGCTGGATATGTATTCAGTAAAATTCAAAGAAGAAGGTTTTATGATTGATATCGCGTCATCAGGCACTGATGCGCTCGATAAGCTCAAAAAAGCGACTTATGATGTTATCTTGCTCGATATCGTCATGCCAGCGCTCGATGGTTTTGAAGTGCTCACCCGTATCAAAAAAGAGCACATCGCCGATACATCGACTATTATTATTCTTTCCAACCTTGGCCAAAAAGAAGATATTGAGCGGGGACTCGCGCTCGGGGCGCAAGATTATGTCATCAAGGCGCATTTTACCCCGCGTGAAGTGGTTGAGAAGGTAAAGCAGCATCTGGGCAAAAAATAACCCCCTATGGATTTTGAAAAAGAACTCGAGGACCTAGTGACAACCGTACTCCGCGAGGGAGCATCGGATTTGCATTTGTCAGTAAGTCGATACCCCACCATCCGCGTACAGGGTGCACTCATCCCACTGACTAAAAAATATATTATCACCCCCGATATCATGGAGGGTGTTTTGATGGCCATGATTCCTAAGGATCGCATGGCAGACTATGTGAAAAATAAAGAGCTCGATTTTTCGTTTGAACACAAAGGGCGCGCCCGTTTTCGCGTCAATGTGTTTTTTCAGCGTAGTTTTATGGGGTGCGCGATGCGCTTGGTGCCTGTCAAAATTCGCGCGCTCGAAGAGCTCAACATTCCACCCCAGCTCAAAGATTTTGCTCGCAAAGAGCAGGGATTTTTTCTCGTCGTAGGCCCTACCGGACACGGCAAGACCACGACGCTCGCGGCACTCTTTGATATGATCAACCACGAACGCGCTGAACACATGGTGACGATTGAGGATCCTATTGAGTATTTGTTTACCTCGGATCGTTCGATTATTGATCAGCGTGAGATTCGTGCCGATACGCTTGATTTTACTACCGCTCTTCGTTCTGTCTTTCGCCAAGATATCAATGTGTTGATGCTCGGCGAGATGCGTGACCATGAGACGATATCAGCCGCAGTCACGGCCGCCGAGACTGGCCATCTCGTACTCTCAACGCTCCATACCAACAATGCCGCCCAAACGATTGATCGTATCATCGATAGTTTCCCGGGCAACCAACAGTCGCAGATTCGCGCGCAACTCGCAGGTACTTTACTGGGTATTTTCTCCCAGCGCCTTATTCCTCGTATCTCGGGCGGCCTAATCCCTGCCTACGAGCTTTTGATCGCCAATACTGCTGTGCGTAACTTGATTCGTGAGAACCGTACTCACGAGATTGATCTTGTCATCGAGACGAGTTCACAGGAAGGCATGGTCAGTCTCAACCGGTCGCTCATGGAGCTTTTGCGAAGAGGAGAGATCACGATGGAGAGCGCGGTAGGATATTCGCTCAATCCATCAGAGCTTCGCGTACTCAACCAATAATATATGTTATTTAGTTACCAAGCGCGCACCCACGAAGGTCTCGCCCGCTCGGGC
>SICQ01000037.1 GCA_009691385.1 Candidatus Ryanbacteria bacterium | reverse complement strand
ATGCCCGCACCAATCGCGTAGCGTTTGACGAGCCGTTCAATCTGCCGTGGGGTTAACCTCGCTGGATTTTTTTTCTGTGTGCCTACAAAAAGCGCATCTGACATATCGCCACGCTTGGCAAAATACGCACGGATTGAGTCTTTGGCGTCTTTTGATAAAAAGACTACGCGTATTTTTGAACCCTTGCCGCGTACGGAAAATTCATCACGACCGAGATCGAGCGAATCGCGATTGAGCGCTGTGAGTTCTGACACGCGAAGACCTGTAGAAAATAGAAGTTCTAGTATTGCACGGTCGCGAAGTCCTTGTAGGGCATCAGTTTTTGGCGCATTGAGTAGTCGATCCAAATCTCCTTCATGTGGTATATCAATATCTCGGTCACCGAGTTTGGCGAGCTCCACGCGTTCGGGCGCGAGTGATTTGATATCGCGCTTAGCAAGATATTTTAAAAACATACGCAACGCGATGAGATGATAGTTGCGCGTGCGAGGGGAAAGCCCCGTACGATTGAGCGCGAGGCGATACGAACGGACAAGATCATCAGAGATATGCGCGGGGTTTGAAACTTTGGCATGCGTAAAAAAACGCTTGAGGTAATGATCGTAGTTTTCTATCGTTTTTGGTGAACGGCCTCGTTCAAGCTCCAAGTCTTCCAAAAATTCCCGCATTATTTTTTCAATCGTCATAGGTCGCACAACATTACAATCAGTATACCAAAAAATGCGAAAGGCGAGCCCGTGATCAGACTCGCCTTTATAGGTAGCCGCGCTTAGCGGCAAAAAAATTGAATTGAGAAAGAACTAATGAGATGAGCAGGCGCGACCTCGAGAAGAGGAATGGGCGGATCGTGTGGCGGCACGAACCTTCCCCAACCAAGGCCGCGCCTGCGATGTCCCGCATGGTCGGCACAACCATGCGAGAGCTGGCGCCAGTATAGGGGCAAAAAGGGGGCTTGTCAAAAGACCAAAGGTTTGTTAGAATACTCTCCATGCTGACAACAGCGAAGAAAACTAAACTTGTCGAAAAGCACCGCGTCCACGAGACGGATACGGGATCTTCAGAGGTTCAGATCGGCCTTTTGTGTGCGCAAATCGATCGACTCGCCGATCATCTTAAGAAATACCGCAAGGACAACCACTCCCGCCGCGGTCTTTTGAAAATGGTCGCAAAGCGCAAGTCGCTGCTCGAGTATCTCGCCAAAGGTGATCCGAAAAAACTTATAGAACTCCAGCGACACTTCGGAATCAAAAAATAATGGACCTTAGAAAACATAAAGATCAGCGCGTCGCTGTTTTCATCGACGCGCAAAATTTGTATCACTCTGCGCGATCACTCTTTAGCGCGCGTGTAAATTTTAAAGAAGTTTTAAAAACCGCTGTCGCGAGTCGCCAGCTCATCCGTGCGTTCGGCTATGTCATCAGCACCAAGACGGGGGAGGAAAAGGGATTCTTTGATGCTCTGGTCACCCTCGGCATTGAAACGCGCGCCAAAGAACTCCAAGAGTTTTATGGTGGCGCCAAAAAAGCTGATTGGGATGTGGGTCTTGCTATTGACGCAGTGCGCACCGCAAACACCGTAGACACCATAGTCATCTGTTCGGGTGACGGCGATTTTGTACCATTGGTAGAATATTTGAAAAACAACGGCCGTAGGGTAGAGGTGATGAGCTTCGGGCGCAGTACATCACTCAAACTCAAAGAATCAGCTGACGAGTTTATCGACCTTGGCGCTGAAGGTAAATATATTATGAGAATTAGAAAACAACGAACCAATGACACACCCGACAATGCTTGAAAAACAAATCTTCACCCGCGACATCGCGGGTAAAACAATAACCGTAGAGTTTAACAATATCGCATCACAGGCCAACGGCTCGGTGATAGTAACCGTTGGCGGTACTACCGTATTTGCCACCGCTGTTATGTCGCGCAACGCGCGTGAGACTGTTGAATATTTTCCGCTCACCGTAGACTACGAGGAAAAATTTTATGCAGCGGGCCGTATTTTGGGTTCTCGTTTTATGCGCCGTGAAGGACGCCCGTCTGAAGAGGCGGTGTTAATCGGCCGCCTTATCGACCGTACTATCCGTCCGCTTTTTGATCATCGTATCCGCCATGATGTACAGGTAGTCACCTCTACACTTTCACTCGACGAAGAAAACAGTCCTGATATTTTGGCAGTTCTTGCCGCATCTTTGGCACTCGGTTCGTCCGATATCCCGTGGGCAGGGCCTGTAAGCTCTGTGCGCGTAGGCAAGACTGACGGCGCGTTTATCATCAACCCGACTGATACCGAACGCGCGGCACATGTACTCGATCTTGTGGTATCTGGCTGTGATGGCAAGGTAAACATGTTGGAAGGTAAAGCAAAAGAAATGCCCGAAGAAGAATTTGCCCGCGCAATCGAGCTCGCGCTCAAACATGTAAATGAGCTCAATGATTTTCAAAATGAGATTTTCAAGAAGATTTCGAAGAAAAAGTTTGCACCAAAAATCGAAGAAGCTCCCGATGAAGTAGTACAGCTTTTGAACAAGCATTTTATGCAGCGCCTAGAAGATGCGCTCTTTGTGCCTGATAAAATACATCGCGACCATACGCTCGGTGAATTAAAAGCCGAATGGATGAGCTCCGTCAAAGAGCAGTTCCCAACACTTTCCAAAGGTACGACATCTGACATGTACGAAGAGGCGATCAATGACATCGTGCATACTAACGCGCTCGAGAAAGATCGCCGCCCTGATGGTCGAGGCATGAAAGAATTGCGCTCGCTTTTTGCATCAACCTCACTTCTCGCGCGCACACACGGATCAGGCCTTTTCTTCCGTGGCGACACCCACATATTGTCAGTAGTGACTTTGGGTGCGCCCGGTGATGAGCTTCTTATTGAAGGTATGGATGTACGCACTAAAAAGCATTTTATGCATCACTACAACTTCCCACCATTTTCAGTGGGTGAAACGGGCCGCATGGGTTCACCCGGACGCCGCGAGATTGGCCACGGTGCGCTCGCTGAAAAAGCACTCGAGGCAGTCATCCCTACCAAAGAAGACTTTCCGTATACTATCCGCATCGTATCAGAGACACTCTCATCAAATGGATCGTCATCGATGGGTTCGGTATGCGCATCGATCTTGGCACTCATGGATGCAGGCGTGCCGATCCGTCGCCCTGTTAGCGGTATCGCGATGGGTCTTATGATGAAAGACGAAAACACCTACAAAGTTCTCACTGACATTCAAGGCCCCGAAGATCATCATGGCGACATGGATTTTAAAGCCGCTGGCACCAGTGAGGGTGTCACCGCCGTACAGATGGATGTCAAAGTAGGTGGCGTAACACTCAAAATCCTTCGTGACGCACTCGCCGATGCCCTCGATGCACGGATGCGCATCATGGATGTCATCCTCAAAGCTATGCCGGCACCGCGCGCGACTCTTCCTGCGCACGCACCGCGCGTCATCAAGATGACCATCCCGATAGACAAGATCCGCGATGTCATCGGCCCTGGTGGCAAAGTGATCAATGAAATTATCGCTGAGACTGGTGCCACTATTGATATTGAACAGACTGGCATCGTCTACATCACGGGTACCAACCAAGAAGCAGCCGAAAAAGCTCAAGCTCGCGTTGCTGGTATCACCAAAGAATATAAAGCGGGCGAGACCATCCATGGTAAAGTATCGCGCGTCTTTGAGTTTGGCGCCATGATTGAGTATGCGCCTCGCCAAGAAGGACTCGTGCATATCTCGGAGCTTGCTGGCTTCCGTGTAGGCAAAGTAACCGATATAGTAAATGTAGGGGATGAGGTTGAGGCAAAAATAACCGACATCGACCAAATGGGTCGCGTCAATCTTTCGATTCGCGCCATGACCGAGACTGCAGAAGAAACTGCTGCTCGCACGGCCGAGAAAGAAGAGCGCCGTCCGCGTCCGGGTAGTGACCGACCGCGCGGTCCTCGCAGGTAATCTTTTTCTTTTCTAAAAAAATTATGCCTCCGAATCAAGACCGGAGAGATTCGCTTATCCGCACCATGAGAGGTGATGCGGAACAGTTGCTACGGCGCGATCAAACATCGTTCGCTGATATTTATGCGCAACAACAAAAATCTATCCGTGAAGGAAACTACCAGCTCGCGCGTCCATACAATACGGCGCGCGTGAGTGCGGCACCACGCATCTTGGGTATTTTTCTTTTTGTCATGTTGCTCTTGGGCGCGGGCGGTGCTGGATATTATTTTTTTGTAACCAAAAAACAAAATAACGGGGGTGGCGGTGGACCGGTAGCGGGGCCTGCGTACCCGCGACCCATCATCAACCCACAAACAACATCTGTCATTCAATTTCGTAAGAGTGACCGCACTGGACTTTTCCAAGAAATAGAACGATTTGGTAGACAAAACGCGGACAACACATTTGTCTATATGCCAGTATTGAGCGCAGACGCTGGTAAAGAGTACGCCCTGACATCGGCAAAAGAATTTTTAGATACACTGGAAATTGTACCCCCATCGGGTGATTTTTATACAAACCTTACCGGCGAGTGGAACGCGTACTACTACGGACGCGATTTAGTTTTTGTCTTTGGTATCAAAAGTGAAAGTGCGGCGCGCGGTGTAATGTTTAGCTGGGAGCGAACGCTCTTGCGACAATACACCTCTCTCCTGCGCGAGAATGATCCGGGTATTGTTGAGTTTCATGATGTCATCATCCGTAATACCGACGCGCGCTTCGGCCGCTATCTTGATCCATCGCAACATATTGTCGGCTATGGCATCGCGCGCAAAGAATTGCTCGTCATCGCAACTACCGAGCGCTCGCTCAAAGCGGCGATTGAACGACTCGTGGTGCGATGATAGACTTGTGATATGAATACTGCAAAATTTGAAAAACTTCTCCGTGACGAAAAACAACAAATAGAAAAAACTCTTTCATCAGTCGGTACCAAAAATCCCAAAGTGCCGGGTGATTGGGAACCGTCATATCCTGACCTCAATGTCGATCCGTCTGATCGCAATGATATGGCTGACGAAGTAGAAGAGTTTGATAACGCACTTGGTGTGGAAACTGCTCTCGAAGAAAAACTGCGTGAGATTGACGCCGCGCTCGAGCGCATTCCTACGGGCGATTTTGGCAAATGCGCCATTGATGGCCAAGATATTGATGAAGCACGGCTCGAGGCAAATCCTGCCGCAACTACCTGCATCAAACATTCTTCGTAATTACTGTGGCGACAAAAATCCATTCGGGACAAATTGTAGGTCTGAAAGGATTTCCTATCGAGGTTGAGATTGATATGGTACCGGGATTGCACCGCCTTTCCATCGTTGGGCTACCTGACAAAGCAGTAGAAGAAGCGCGCGAACGAGTATCAGCTGCGATAAAAAATTCCGGCTTTCGCCCACCGCAAAAGAAAAATAATCGCATCACGGTGAATCTAGCGCCAGCAGACCTACCAAAGGAAGGCGCTTTTTTTGATGTACCGATAGCGCTCGCGTATTTAGTAGAGTCGGGGCAGATAAAATTCTCGCCCGAGAAAAAATTTTTTGTAGGCGAGCTTGCGCTCGAAGGGTCCACGCGGCCGGTGCGCGGTGCTGTTTCTCTTTTGATGTCAGCGCGTGAAAACGGATTTGATGAGGCATACATACCGGAGGGCAATCTTGAGGAAGCATCGCTTGTCGGTGGCATCGCTATCTTCGCGATTAAACATTTTTCTGATCTAACAAAACATTTGATGGGTGAACGCATACTCGAGCCCGTGAGACAAAAAATGTTTTCACCAAAAACTGAAAACCCCGAGCTTGATCTGCGTGATATCAAAGGCCAAGAGTTCGCCAAACGCGGCCTTGAGATCGCGGCGGCAGGCAATCATCATGTAGCGTTTATCGGGCCACCCGGTACCGGCAAAACCCTTTTGGCACGGGCTCTGGCATCAATACTCCCTCCGCTCTCATTTGATGAAGCGCTCGACATCACTTCAATACATAGCGCAGCAGGCGTTTTGCGTGGAGGCGTCGTGCAAGAACGGCCCTTCAGGAGTCCGCACCATACCTCTTCATATGTTTCACTCGTTGGTGGTGGTACTATCCCACGACCGGGTGAAGTGACGCTTGCGCATGGTGGCGTATTGTTTCTCGATGAGTTTCCCGAGTTTGATAGAAGAGTGATTGAGACACTGCGCCAACCTTTGGAAGACCGTATGATATCTATTTCACGCGCGAAAGGTTCGATGACGTTTCCCGCGCACATCATGCTGGCCGCTGCCATGAACCCGTGCCCGTGCGGCAACAAGGGTTCTACAAAAATCTGCACCTGTAGTAACAGTGCACTCGAACGCTACGCACGGAGACTTTCGGGCCCCATCATTGACCGCATTGATATGTGGTTGGAAATGCCGCAAGTAGAATACGCAAAATTATCTTCTGATGTAGAAGTAGGGGAGACATCAGCTACAGTTCGTGCACGCGT
>SICQ01000036.1 GCA_009691385.1 Candidatus Ryanbacteria bacterium | reverse complement strand
TGATATTTACGGGTAGGGGAGCAAGGCAGATATTTATCGATCGCGCTGATTTGGTATCAGAAGTGCACGATGTAAAACATCCATTTTACGAAGGCAAAAAAGCGCGGCGAGGACTTGAGTACTGAGCTTGATTTTTTCTTAAAATCTGCTATAGTACACAATAGATACATTGAGTAATCGCTTGTGTGCGCAAGTGCATGAGAGGAAAGTCCGGGCACCATTTCAAAGATTTTTTCTTTGATAAAGTGGCAATGGCTAACGACCATCCATCCAAGAATCTTTTCTTGGTACGAGATAGTGCCACAGAGACCAAACCGCCGATCGTCATCAGCTTGAGGTAATGCTCAAAATGTTGAAGGAGGTAAGGGTGAAAAGAGTGGTGTAAGAGACCACAGCGTGCGTAGGCAACTGCGTGCGGAGGAAAACACTTGCCCGGTGCAACTCCCGTATTCTGCGTTAGCAGTTTGTGGAGGCTCGAGCTTTGCGGGTAACCCAAAGCCTAGATAGATGATTACATAAAACAGAACCCGGCTTACGGATGTATCTACAAGAATAAAAAAATCCCCGCAAGGGGATTTTTTTATTCTTCTTCGAGACTGACTCTTAGTTTGCGAGATTTACGAGGATTGGTTTCGATGCTTTTTATTACACCATCAAGATCATCTTTTTTATAGACACGATAATTATTCATCGGATGACGGTAGGCGATGAGCTTGCCGTTTTTATCCCAATTACGAAGAGTGAGGGCGCTCACTCCTAAAAGAGAGGCCGCTTGTTTTATAGTATAGTAGCGTTGATCCATACTTGAATAATCTTGATTAAGGTTTATCTAGTCTTGATAGTTTTCTATTCGCGTGTTGTTGCAGTTTTATCTATATCCACAGCTTGCGTATCGCAATCTCTTAAGATTAGTATAGGTCATATGAACAGCAAATCAATGGATATCTACGAAGACGATATTGTATCGGGTGATATTGATATCGATGGAGACAGCGCTGGCGCGGGAGAATCAGCCTTATCTAAGGCCGGTAGGTGGGTGTTTTACGCCTTCCTTCTTTTATTTCCTATTTGGTTCTTACCGAGCACGTTCAGTCCCGTCGAGATTAATAAATCATTTTTAGCAGGTGTTACGCTTTCGGCGTCGCTCATGCTTCTTATAGGAGGCATGTTGCAGGAAGGAATTATCCGCTTTCCGCGTGCACGGTTTTTTTCGGCTGCGATCGCGTTCGCGGCGGTATGGACTGCGGCGGCATTATTTTCTACAAGCCCCATCCAATCGTTGTGGGGTTTTGGCAGTGAGCCGCTTGGGTGGACACAAATAGTTATAGCAGTTATCGCGCTCTTTGTAGCGCCGTTGGCACTTCGCGATATCCGTCAGGTACATCGCGCACTCTCACTTTTTGCCGTCGCTGTTGTGATCCAAACTCTTTTCTTTTTAATCCAAAGTGTTGGCAGCATCGATGTGTTCTCGTGGGAGTTTGCGCAACCTCGTTCATTTAACTTATTTGGTTCGTGGAACGCGCTCGCAACATTCTTTGGCTTGAGTGCCGCGCTTTTTTTGCCGTTTGCAGGGTATCGCTTTTGGGCAGCATACGCCGCGCTCGGCTTCGCAGTGCTAGGAATGTTTTTTGGAAATTTTCCTACCACATGGATTGTACTCGGTGTTGTAGCGCTTTTGTTTGTAGCGCTCTCGCTCTCTCATCGCGAGCAACGATCTCCGCTTTTCGCCGTGTCATTAGTACTGTTGATTCTTTCAGTACTTTTTGTCCTGCTCACTAATACACTCGCCACCGCGTTTAGCGGTGCTGACAACTTTGGTAAGACGCAAGAAGTTATTCCAGCATTCGGCAATACGGTAGAGATCACAAAAAAAGGCCTTGCCGAATCACCGGTATTTGGTACGGGACCAAATACTTTCGGTTTTTTCTGGGATCGATTCAAAGATCCCACAGTCAATACCACTATCTTTTGGCAGACGCGATTTAATTCAGGTTTCAGCTCGTTCCTCCAATTAGTACTTGAAGGCGGCATACTCGGCGCGATTACATTTCTCGTGTTACTCGGATTTTTCTTCGCCAACGGCATACGCGCGCTCGCACGCATGACGGGTCCCGAGAGCGTCTATGTCCGTGCGACATTTGCCGCGTCTCTCTACCTCGTGCTCATGTGGTTCTTGTATCCGCTCTCCGGCGCGTTAGTGCTCCTGACATTTGTTTTTCTTGGCTTGTTTTACGCATCGTTGAGAGACGCAGGTGTTGTCTCGACAGGTACCGTTAACCTTTTCGAGACCAAAGAGCGCGGATTTATCTTTTCGTTGATTCTTATCTTTGTCCTTGTGGCAAGCGTCGCCGGTGTATATTTCCAAACAGTACGCTATTTGGGTTCAGTCGCGTTTGCGCGCGGTGTCGATGTATTTAATCGCGAGGGAGCGGTTAGCACATCTTCGGGGCATATTAGAAATGCGATTGAGCTTGATCGATACCAAGATCGTTACTACAGGACAGTGGCGCAACTACAGTATGTAAGAATGACGCGCGCTCTTGCCCAACAAGGAGCCGAGCGCGAAAAGCAATTTGAAGAGTTTCGTTACGCATATAATGAAGGTCGTACGGCAGCAGAGCTCGCTCGCGATTATGGTAAAAAAGATGCCCTTAACTATCGCATGCTTGGTCAGATCTTTGAGCTCGCCATACCCATCGAAGAAAGTATCTCAAAATTAGCTATAGAAAATTATGAGACCGCGCTCGCATTGAGTCCCAATGATCCATCTGTCTATGTCGATCTTGCGCGTACCTATCTTGCGCTCTCCGATATCACGATTTTGCGTGGCGGCGGGTCTACCTCGCGCAAAATCGCGGGCGAATATCAAGATAAGGCGATCAAATATCTGACTGACGCAACCGATCTCAAGCAAGACTACGCGCAGGCGCACTTTACGCTCTCGCGCTTATATCTTGACCGAGGACAGCTTGATGAGGCGATCGGGCGAGGAGAGGCGGCTGTCACTCTCGCGCCAAACAATGTAGGCGCGCTCTTTCAGCTCGGGTTTCTCTATTACCAGAAAGAAAACTTTGATGCCGCCGAGGGCATGTTTGTCGAAGTGGCTCGCATCTCGCCAAACTATTCAAATGCTCGGTATTTCTTGGGGCTTATCTACGACCGCAAAGGAAAAGCTACCGAAGCTCTTAAGGAATTTGAAGCAATCGCTGAGCTCAATCCTGATAGTGCGGAGGTGAAAGCCATCATCGAAGCATTGCGTGCGGGTAAAAAAGCAGCTGATGTATTGGGCCAGCCGCCACCAGAAAAACGAAAGGGGACTCCACTTCCTGAAGAAGAACAGATAAGATAGAAGAGTGACACCTTCGCGTTTCTTTAAAACCGAGTTAGCAGGAGTGCATCAAACGGCACTCCTGCTTGCGTTAACAAGTGTTGTAAACGGCATCCTCGGACTTCTGCGCGATCGTTTTTTAGCGGCTGAGTTCGGTGCGTCGCGCTCTCTTGATATCTATTACGCGGCGTTTCGTATACCCGATATCTTATTTTCGCTCTCGCTCTTTTTTATCGCGTCTACCGCGTTTATTCCGCTCTTTATAGCGCGCGAGGAAGAATCACCTAAAAAAGCCCAAGAGTTTTTTGATTCTCTCGTGACTATTTTTGTAGGATCGATGATCGTGGTTATTGGTATCGCGTATATCTACATGCCGCACATTATTCCACTGATGGTTCCAGGATTCTCTGCAGACGAGGTCGCGACAACGGTGGCGCTCTCGCGCATCATGTTATTCTCGCCTCTGTTTTTAGGGCTTTCAAGCTTGATATCGGGCGTCATCCAATCATCAAAACGATTTTTTGCGTACGCGGTGGCTCCTATCTTTTATAATCTCGGTATCATCGTAGGTGTCGTAGCGTTTTTGCCCGAGTGGGGGATCGAGGGGCTTGCCTATGGAGTTGTGTTGGGCGCTGCGCTTCATATGATCGTACAAGTTCCCACACTACTTTTGATCCGCGCGTTTCCACGGCCACGCATCAAGCTTGAGGCCCGACCGTTTGATATTATCTCGTACTCATTCCCGCGTGCGTGCGCACTTTCGCTCAATCAAGTCTCCCACCTTGTGTTGACGGCCATTGCGTCCACACTCGGCGTAGGAGCTATCGCCATTTTTAATCTCTCGCACAATCTTTTCGCACTCCCACTCACCATCATTGGGCTTTCGTATAGTATTGCTGCATTTCCGACCATGACTGAACTTGTTCTCAAAGACGAAAAAGATCTTTTCTTTCGACAGTTTACCAACGCCCTGCGGCATATTTTATTTTGGACGATACCTATTATGATGTTGTTTATTGTTTTTCGAGCGCACATCGTACGCTTGGTGCTGGGTACCGGCGCGTTTGCGTGGCTCGATACGCATCTGACAATCGCGAGTTTGTTTTTATTTTCATTTGCTATTGTCACGCAAAGTATTGTGACGCTCGCGGTGCGTGCGTATTACGCGCTTGGGCGTATTCGTGAGCCGCTGTGGTATAATTTTGCGTCGTTTGTTGTGACGATTGCCGCCGCACTCATCGGCACATTTGTGTTAAAAGAAAATATGGTCACCAAACAGTTTTTTGCATGGGTGCTGCATATTCGTATAGAAGATGTAGCAACCGCCGATATCGAATTTTTGGCGCTTCCGCTCGCGTATACACTCGGGTCGCTCGTCAATGCCGTATTGTTGATGCGCAGTATTTTTCGTCTTGATGGCAAGACCACGCGCCGCGTGCTCGGTATCGCGGTCAAGCGTATCACGGGACTTGGAGTCGTGATGGCGCTCGCAGGGTATGTCACGCTTTCACTCTTTGCCGATACTTTCCCGCTCGAGACGACGCTCGCGGTATTTGTACATGCCTTTTTGGCGGGAGTTGTATCGCTTGCGGTGGGCATCGTGCTCGCGGAGCGTATGGAGATGCCGGAATATCAAGAGATCAAAGCGGCACTCATCACGCGCTTTTCGCGCCGTGAGGTCTTGCAACCCGAGACTGAACATCTATAATGCGGGGTACCTATGGATCTCGGGCACATACGCAATTTCTCGATTATTGCACACATTGATCACGGCAAGTCGACCCTTGCCGATCGTTTTTTGGAATACACGGGCACGGTAGAAAAGCGCAAGATGAAAGAACAGGTGCTCGATTCGATGGATCTTGAACGCGAGCGGGGGATTACTATCAAGATGCAGCCGGTACGGATGGAGACGGGCGGATTTGTAGTAAATCTCATCGATACTCCCGGCCATGTTGATTTTTCATACGAAGTATCGCGAGCACTTTTGTGTTGCGAAGGAGCGCTACTTTTGGTAGATGCAACCCAAGGTATTGAGGCGCAAACACTCTCACATTTTTTTGTAGCAAAAAAACTCGGCCTTACTTTTGTGCCGGTGGTTAACAAGATTGATTTACCGCATGCAAATCCTGACGCGGTGATCGCGGAACTTTGCGAGCTTGGCGGATTTGAACCCGAAGAAGTTTTTAAGGTATCTGCCAAAGACGGCACGGGTGTACCCGAACTCATCCGCGGACTTATCGAGCGCGTGCCACCACCACAAAGCAAAGAAACATATTTGCGCGCGTTGGTATTTGATTCTTTTTTTGAAAGTCACAAAGGTATCATCGCATCTGTGCGCGTGATGGACGGTGAACTCAAGACGGGTGATTCACTGTATCTTTACGCACGCGGCAAACAGTTTGTCGCAAAAGAAGTCGGATATTTTACACCAACCATGAAGGCAAAAGATAAGTTGGTAGCGGGCGAGGTAGGGTATGTGGTGACCGGTATCAAAGAACCGGGTGAGGTACGCGTGGGCGATACGATTATTGAGCAAAAACAAAAAGTGCAGGGTGCCGAGCCCCTGCCCGGATATTTGGAGCCGCGCCCTGTAGTCTGGGCGAGTTTTTTCCCGACTGATCAAGGAGATTTTTTTGCGCTCGGTGATGCACTCTCAAAACTCAAGCTCAATGACTCATCACTTGCATTTGAAGAAAGAGCGAGTATGGTGCTCGGGCGCGGGTATGAGTGTGGGTTTTTGGGTACGCTACATCTTGAAGTGACTGCCGAGCGATTGCGCCGTGAGTTTGATCTTGATTTTGTGGTGACCCACCCATCAGTGACCTATCGCATTTGGCGCGATGGAAAACAACAGCAGATTGCCAATGCCGCACTTTTCCCGAAACATCACGAATGCGAAAAGGTAGAGGAGCTTTGGATGAAGCTCGAAATCATCACGCCACCCGAATATTTACAGGATGTCGTGCGCACGACTGAGGCATTTGAGGGCGCGGTAGGTGACATGAAAGTGGGATCTACAGGGCGTCTGACGCTCGATGCGCGCTTGCCACTGCGCCAGATGATCAATGGATTTTTTGACTCACTCAAATCAGCTACCAAGGGATACGCATCATTTCATTACGAAGAAGATAGTTGGCGTATCGC
>SICQ01000035.1 GCA_009691385.1 Candidatus Ryanbacteria bacterium | reverse complement strand
GCAAAAGCTTTCTATATAGTACTCGCGCTCGTCTGCTTTGTAGTATTTGGTGGATCTGCGTACGCCATCAGGCTCGCGCAAGATCAATCAGTCCATCCTCTCTTTTTGTATCTAGCAATCGCAGGAATTATTGGCGGACTTAGTGGTGGCATCGCACTGCTTACACAGGCAACTCGTGCCGGCGGCAACCACTGGTAACAACAAAAAATCCCCGTACGGGGATTTTTTGTTTTGATATCTTATTCTGCTTTCTTCTCTGTGCCGTCTTTGCCGAGAAATGCGAGTGAGAGTTTATGGCTTTCTGGCTGGTAGACCACGATCTGAAACGGATATGCTTTACCAACTTCTGCTAAATCACGCATCTTTTGCGCTGATTCAAATTCAGATACATGGGAAAGGCCTGAAATACCACCTTGCTTTGGAAGTTTTACAAAGGCGCCGTATTTGTTGAGTTTGGTGACAATGCCTTCTACGATATCGCCCTTCTCGAGCTTAAGTTCTTTCCATGGATCGGGCTTGAGTGCTTTGATTGAGAGCGAAACTTTATCGGCATCAACACCGATGATCTTTACCTGCACTTTGTCGCCAACCTTATACAAATCGCTAGGGTTCTCAACGAGTGACCAGTCAATCTCAGAGATATGCACGAGACCTTCCAATCCTTCTTCGAGTTTTACGAATACGCCGAATTCAACAATGCCGGAAACCTCACCTTCGTACTCAGTACCGATCTGGTAGTTCGCAAGTCGCTCTTTCATGCCGTCAGGTTCGAGAGTCTTTTCCGAGAAGATAAGCTTTTCCTCGCGCGGATCTGCGGTGATGATATGAAGCCCAAACTCTTCACCCACCAACTTTTGGAGCTCTTCGAAGATTCTAGTTTTGTCACCCCCCTCAACGCGGGGGTAATGCTTTTGTGAGAGTTGTGAGAGTGGCAAGAAACCCTTGGTACCATTCCATTCAAATACCAAACCGCCACGATTCGCCTCAAGAGCTTTGAGTGACAATAGGCGTTTTTCGGACACGTATGCATTTGCTTCTTTCCAAAACTTCTCACGACCCGCTTCTTTTACCGAAAGCTCGATATATCCCTGCTCGTTTTCAAAATCAACAATTTTGGAGACAATGATATCACCCTCTTTTTTATTGCGGAGCATATCGCGGCCATCTTGGAACTCGCGACCATAGATAATGCCAGTTGCGAAACCAAGGTCAATAAAGATTACCGAGCCTTGAGCGCGTAAAATCGTACCCTCAACGACATCTCCCACGCGTGGGATGCGCCATTCGGCGCTCATACGCGAAAATGCCCCCTTGTCGGAAGCGATACCGTCAGTACTTAGGATGTCTTGAGTCATGCAAAGCAGTATACGGAAAACCGAAAATCTTTGCAAGAGAAGGCCTTTGGGCTATACTGAGGGTACTTTTTATGGTTGTGAGCTACTATGGGCTCTCCTGCCTCAAGCTTCAGTCAGGAGACGCGGTCATCGTTGCCGATCCGTTCGGTAAAGGAGCTGAATTTCCCGCCCCTCGCTTCGAGGCACGGGTAGTCTTTTTTACTGATCCTGCGGCAAAAAAAGATATCTCTATCGCGGGAGACCCTCGCGTGTTTGCCATCCCTGGTGAATACGAAGCTGGTGATGTTTCTTTCGTAGGATTTAACGCGGGGGGTGTAACCCCTTTTCTTGTCGAGTGGGAAGGTATCAGATCGCTCTTTTTAGGCAATCTAGATGATGTTGATATCGCTGATACGATCATCGATTTTGCCGGCACTGTTGATATTTTATACTTGGTACCATCAGGATCGCCTTCGGCTCTTCAAAAAATCGTGTCGAATATCGACCCGCGCATCATCATACCGCTCATGGGCGACGAGATGAAAAAAAGCGCGTTTGATAGTTTTATCAAAGAACTTGGTGAAAAACCGGAAAAAATGGACAAGCTTACGATAAAGAAGAAGGGACTCCCTGCTGAAGGCCAACGAGTCATCGTCCTTGAACGCGCGTAATATGGCACTCATTGACCGCATCGAACGCATTCAGCAATCCCCACCGAGTACGCGGCGTATGATTTTGATTGTATCGGTCACCCTTATCATGGCTGCTATCATCAGCATCTGGATGGCACAGCTCAAATATGAACTGCGCGAAGACGCCGCTGCTCCCTCACTTGCTGACGGCTTCGGATCTGTCTGGAAAAAAATAAAAGAACAAAAACCAAATTTTTCTCAATAATATATGAAACACAAAGAACCGCCGGACGAGCCGCAGAAAATCAGCTACGCACTTCACACCCAAGATATTACGAGTGAGATGCGCAATGCATACATCGACTATGCGATGTCTGTTATCGTCCAGCGCGCGCTACCAGATGTACGAGATGGCCTCAAGCCCGTACACCGCCGTATCCTCTATACCATGAAAGAGATGGGCCTTCGCTCGTCGACAAAATATGTAAAATCGGCACGGGTAGTCGGTGATGTACTTGGTAAATACCATCCGCATGGCGATACCGCCGTCTATGACGCGATGGTGCGCATGGCGCAATACTTTAGTATGCGCTACATGCTCATCACTGGTCAGGGAAACTTTGGCTCAGTTGATGGTGACTCGCCCGCCGCTATGCGTTATACCGAGGCAAAGATGTCTCGCATTGCCGACGAGCTGTTGGCTGACATAGATAAAGAAACAGTTGATTTCGTACCAACCTATGATGGTTCGCGACAAGAACCCGTGGTACTCCCCTCGCGCGTGCCAAACCTACTCCTCAACGGATCGTTTGGTATCGCCGTCGGTATGGCGACCAGTATCCCTACGCACAATCTTACCGAGCTTATCGACGCGTCGCTCATGCTTATTGATAATCCAAAATCGACCGTAGAAGACTTGCTCACCCATGTCAAAGGTCCTGACTTTCCTACCGGTGGCATGATTTTTAACAAAGCTGATATTCATCAGGCCTACGCTACCGGCAGAGGTGGTGTGGTCATGCGCGGCGAGGCGGATATCATCGAGCGCGGCAAAGGGTATAGCATCTCCATCTCGTCACTGCCATTTCAAGTCAACAAAGCGGAGCTTGTCGAAAAAGTTGCTGACCTTGTGCGTGACAAAAAAATTGAAGGCATCAGAGATATTCGCGACGAATCGGACAAAGACGGCCTGACAGTGGTCATTGATCTGAAAAATGACGCCTACCCACAAAAGGTGCTCAACGCACTCTACAAGCATACCGACCTTGAAAAAATATTTCATTTCAACATGCTCGCCCTCATTGGCGGGATTCAGCCACAGACTCTTTCACTCAAGACCTATCTTGAAGAGTTCATCAAAGCGCGCCTTGAGGTAGTTGAGCGCCGTACGCGCCATGATCTGCGTATCGCAGAAGAGCGCGCGCATATTTTAGATGGTCTAAAAAAAGCACTTGATCATATCGATCAGATCATCTCTACCATCAAGAAATCGGCGAGTCGAGATGACGCGCACAAAAACTTGATACAAAAGTTTAAGTTCTCGTCTCAACAATCAACCGCAATCCTTGAACTGCGGTTGCAGGCGCTTGCCGCCCTTGAACGCCAAAAAATTGAAGATGAGTTAGCAGCTACCAAAGCACTCATCCGTGAGCTCAAAGCAATTCTTGAGGATCCGAAACGCATCCGTAAAGTTATCAAAGATGAGCTCGTCGAGATCAAGACAAAATACGGCGACAAACGCAAAACCAAAGTCATCGATGGCCCCGTGGGCACGCTCAACATCGAAGATTTAATACCTGAAGAAGAGCAGGTCGTCGTCATGACGCAGGCGGGATATTTGAAACGCATACGCCCACAAGAATTTCGCGCGCAAAAACGCGGCGGCAAGGGCATCGTCGGTGGCGAATGGAAAGAAGAAGATGTCGTCTCACAATTTGTCTCGGCGGGTACCCATGACTCGATTCTCTTTTTTACGAGCTCCGGCAAAACCTACGAGATTAAAGCGTACGACATTCCTGAGGGGGCACGCACCTCAAAAGGCAAGCCCGCGGTAAATTTTTTGTCACTCTCGCCAGGTGAAGAAGTCACTTCTATTCTTGCTATTCCTAAAAAACGAAAAGGTAACTCGACTTCTTCATTGGTGATGACTACCAAACAAGGTATGATAAAGAAGACAAATTTCGACGATTTTGTCGACATACGCCGTTCGGGTATTCTCGCCATGAAACTCAAAAAAGGTGATGTACTCGGATGGGTGCGTATCGTAGAAAAAGGTGACGACATTATGCTCCTTTCCAAAAAAGGCAACGCAATCAGATTTGCAGAAGCAAAAACACGCCTCATGGGCCGGCAAGCACAAGGTATTCACGGTATGCGTCTAAAATCAGGCGACGAACTCATCGGATGTGAAATAGTCCCGAAAGATGGTAAAGAGCTTGAAGTGCTCGTCGCGAGTGCCAACGGCTTCGGCAAAAAGACAAAAGTGAGCGAATACAAGACACAAGCACGGGGCGGCTCTGGTATCAAAGCTATGAATGTGACTGACAAGACGGGCCCAGTAGTAGCCGCTCGCCTTCCTGAAGTGAGTGTTGAAGAATTTATCGCGATATCTGAAAAAGGCAAAGCATTGCGTTCTCATCTGACAGAGATGCCATCACTCCGCCGCGCGGCGCAGGGCGTGCGGATTATGAAGCTCGAGGCGGGCGACAAACTGCGCTCAGTAGCTCTTCTCTAACTTTACATGCAACATTTCAGGGGTCCCCAAGAACTTATTGACCACCTCGATATCTACGGCCCGCAGACGGTCGTTGATTTTGGCGCGGGCGCGGGCCTCTTGGCACTCCCACTCGCAAAAAAATTATCACCAGATACCGGTAAGCTCTACGCTATCGATGTTCAAGAAGGCCCTTTGGAAGTCTTGCGTAATGCCGCGCGCAAGGCACACCTCTACCATATAGAGACATTGCGAGGCGACCTTGAGAAAGCTGGCGGGAGTAAGCTCAAAGACCATATCGCCGATTGGGTTATTGTAGCCAATATTCTTTTTCAAGCACCCGACAAAGAAACGATATTGCGTGAGGCATTTCGGGTTCTCAAAGACCACGGTACACTAGTAATAATCGAATGGCATCCGGAGACCGCGCATATGGTGGGGCCCAAGCGCGAGACACGCATCCCAAAGACAGTACTTTTTGATCTGGTACGCGCGTGCGGCTTTGCCTCACTGCGTGAGTTCGCCCTCGGTGAACACCACCATGGCCTTATCGCTAAAAAATCATGAAAAATAAAGTACAACTCATCGCCATCATCATCTCAATTATTGTCGTCATCGCGTCGCTCATTGTATTTTCTAGTACAGGCGAACCTCAACCCGTGGGTTTTGGCAATGTGAAAGAAGTTATCATCTGGGGCGTTGATGACCCAATATTCTTTGAAGATGCGATGAAAGATTACGCAGATCAATTTCGTAAAAAAGCAACATATATAGAAAAGGATCCGCGCACTTTCGATCGCGACTTATTAGAGGCAATCGCCGCAGGTAAAAGCCCGCAGGCGATTATTACCTCAACCGATTGGATTGCTAAAAACCGCGACAAGATAGCCCCTCCTCAAGAGTCACTCATACGCGCGGAAGATGTGGAGATGGCATTTATTGATCTTGCGACTATGGCACTCGTCGAGCACAAGAAATTTGACGACAAACCCGATGAAAAAACCGTATGGGGTCTCCCCCTTTGGATTGACCCCTTGGTGCTCTTTTGGAATAAAGATCTTTTCAATCAATCACTAGTCGCCGTTCCACCTGCCACTTGGCACGACTTTCTAAGTACATCAAATAAAATCAAAGAGCTCGGTGCCGGAGGCGCAGTAATCAAATCAGGAGGAGCTCTCGGGCGAGCACGCAATATACCACTCCACAAAGAGATACTCGCGCTACTACTGCTCCAACAGGGCGTCTCACTTGAAGATGCGCTTTTCATAAGCGATCAAGAGCGAGACAAAATATCTTTGAGCATACTAAGGTTTTATACGGATTACGGCAAGTCGGGCACGGCCGCCTACACTTGGCACGGTACACTTGCTGAACCTCGCGAACTCTTTATCGAAGGAAAGCTTGGTATGATGCTTGATCACTATTCGTACAAAAAAGAACTGGAAGACAAAAATCCTCACCGTGCGTTTGATATCTCACCCGTACCGCAAACGCAGGGTGGTAAGCTTGCGTATGTCGCTGATGTACGCGCGATCACCGTACCAAAAGGAGCGACCGAACATGATGCCGCATGGGCTCTTGCGCGTTTTCTTGTCAGTCAGCCAGAACTTAAAAAAATCATTTCCAAAGGTGTGGTGGTGGCGGCACGGCGCGATCTTGTCGCGGTTGACTCACTACCAGAGATTCTTAAAAGATCGGTTCTCAATGCAAAATCATCTTTTGAACAGTACCCGAAAGAAAACGCGCCTATTATCGCAGAGATGATCGAGAGTATCGCCAACGGGCAACTCTTACCGTCAGAAGCAACCAACGAGGCGCGATTAAAACGCAAACGACTTGTCGATGCGAAAAAGTAGCGCGATCCTCGCCCTCCTTCTTCTCCCCCTCATCGCTTTTGGCGCAGCACCTGA
>SICQ01000034.1 GCA_009691385.1 Candidatus Ryanbacteria bacterium | reverse complement strand
AAACTTGTGCTTGGCTGGTACCGCAAACATGGTAGGCATAATTTGCCGTGGAGGAGTACACACGACCCGTATCGTATTTTAGTATCAGAGATCATGCTGCAGCAAACACAGGTAGATAGAGTGTGCGCTAAATATAAAGAGTTTTTAGCTGCATTTCCGACTGTAGGCGCACTAGCTAAGGCGCCACCAAGGAAAGTGTTGCAAGTATGGAAAGGACTTGGGTACAATCGCCGCGCGCTTAATCTGCAACGGGCGGCGCAAAGCATCGTACGCGATCACGGCGGCAAGGTACCACGCACTGCCGATGCACTCGAATCATTGCCCGGCATTGGCCCGTATACCGCGCGCGCGGTGCGCGTGTTTGCGTGGAATGAGCGCGAAGCGGTGATCGAGACCAATATCAGGCGCATATATATACATTATTTTTTTGCGGACAAAGATGAGATAAGCGACAAGCAACTTTTACCTATCATAGAAAAAACGATGCTTCGGCAAAATCCACGCGAGTGGTATTGGGCGCTGATGGATTATGGGGCAGGCGCGCTCAAAGGTGTGGAAAACCCAAATCGCCGCAGCAAACACTATGTGCGCCAATCAAAGTTTGAGGGCTCACAGCGCTACGCGCGCGCAAAGCTTTTAGATTTTGTCTTACAGGGTCGCGCGAGCGTGACGCTCATCGCTATAAAAACACATATGGCGCGCGACTCGCATCTGGCAGACTGGCGAGAGCGTGCTACTTCAATACTAGCGATGCTCGTCGCAGAGGGATTTATCGAGCGTACCAAAAATGGATGGAGGGCAAAGCAGTAAGGTGCTAGCATACTCGTATGTCAGATGATCCGCAATACAACGAAAAGTATATCGAGGCCAAAGAGCGTCAAGCAAGTCAGCATAAGACGACAGGCGAGCGCGATGCAGGGCACGCCGACCGCCTACCGCCGGGGCAGATTTTGACGCAGGGTTTCCCAATACTTGATCTTGGCATTCGCCCACGGCGTGACCAGTATGCGAGCTGGAAGATTTTTGTGCGCGGCCTGTGTGAGACAACGCGTGATTTTTCGCTCGATGAAATAAAAAAACTTAGCAAAGATGAGCGCACGCTTGACTTTCATTGTGTCACGCGTTGGTCGCGCTACGATCTTCCGTGGGGAGGGATGTTGTTTTCAATATTTTGCGAGCTGGTAAAACCAAAACCTACCGCAACGACTGTTATCTTTCACTCATATGACAAATACACGACCAATGTGACGCTCGCAGAGGCCCTTGGTAAAAATGTACTAATCGCCTACGAGCTAGAAGGCACAGAGATCTCACCCGAGCATGGTGGCCCCGTGCGTATGATTGTACCCACACTGTATGGCTGGAAATCAGCAAAGTTTTTGACCGGTATAGAATTTCTTGATCACGACGAGCCGGGGTTTTGGGAGACGCGCGGATATCACAACCACGCCGACCCGTGGATAGAGGAGCGATACTCATAAAAAGAAAAGCGGCTTCCCCGAGGCGGGGAAGCCGTGTGCGTCTAGGCTGCTTGCCGTGACGCTTCGCGTGTGAGCTCGATGAAGATGGGCAGAAGCCCGATCTTCGATTCTTGGGGAGCCGACGGAGATTCGGAATTTTGATTGACCACGCCGAGCTCGTCAGAGCTCATGGGCTTGTTGTGGCCGAATTTCATTTGCGCGGTTCTACCATCAGGCCAGATGAAGGGTTGCGAGAGTTTCTCGCGTACGACCCCAACGGGCATGGGGTCGCGCGGCGGGGGCAAGGGCACGTAGAAGATCATGATGGCGCGCGTCTTGACCAAGCTTTCGAAGGTGCCATCTTTGGGTGCTTGTCCCGGTAGATGAAGCTTGCCCTTACCTTCTTGCTTGATTGTCAGCGGCATGAGCTCGACGCGCAAGAAGTACTCGCCAAAGATCAGGCGCGCCTGCGTCTCGACATGGCTGATGAGCTTCGCTTCCTGTACCGAATCGAGGTTGTTGATGTCGAATAGCTCGAAGTTAGGAGGGGATTTCGCGTCCGCCACACCTGCCGTCACCATTACCACGATTGCTACGAACATCCTCGTGAGCGCTTTCATAGCGCCTCCTTTCTGTTGAGGTTCTGCCACGAGCGTAGCGCCCGCATACACGAAATGCAAGTAAATCTATTTGCTTTCCACTTTAATGAATTCCATGATGCGCTCGGATGCAAGCGGGAGCTCCGTCTCGCCTAAGAGTGTTCAACCTTGATGAACTCCAAAATACGTTCGCGAAAACGGTAGTAGAGAAATCCTGATAGCAGCAGTATCACGCCCAGACTGATAAAGGAAATGAATCTATAGAAGTCATTGAGATTTTCAGTGTCGACGAGAAATACTTTAACGACTACTACTCCGAAAAGACAAATAGCAGAAAGACGTGCGTGCGTTGATTTTTTAATAATGCCTATGATGAGCAGAGCTACCGAATAGAGAGTCCATGCGACCGAGAGCGCGGCGCGCTTCATATTGATAAGGCGTAGATACTCTGCGCGCGATCGGCGCATTTGTTGGTTGAAATAATCAGCTACTTCAATGCTCACCAGCCACAGCATCATACCGTTCATCGCGGTAAAGAGTAGAGGGGCGATGAGTCTTCTTTCTTCTTCCGGCATCGCGCTTTTTCGCGCTCGTGCGACGGCGGCAAAGAGGGCTACGCTAGCGACGAAAAAGAGTGTTACAAACACGCGGGTGTTGAATATCGATGCGTAGGTATCGATGTGTATAAATCCGTTGGACATCACAATGTGTGCTGCTGAAATGACAAAGGTACCGTAGGCGAGCGCGCGGAGCGGCTTGTTGCTGACAACCAAAGACAATACACCACCCCAAAGGCCCCACAGAGCTCCCATGGTCGGCAGCCAAAACATTTTTTGAAATTGACCCAGTTCGGCGGCAATACCCACAAGAGAGACGATATAGAGAGATACGAATAGATAAGAGATGCTGGTGTTGAATTCATCTTGCTCAAGGCCCACAAGGTTTTGGGCAAAGCCCTCGCGCTTTTTAAGTTCAAAGATGAGACTTGCGAGTGCCAGCAGTACCGAGATAAAGAAAAATGTCATAAAGCGCGAGTTGAGCCACGCTGTTGCATTGCCAGTGAGTATGATATCGAGGGCAAAGAGCCGTACGAAGGTGAGGGTGAACGCGATCATGGCTGACAGGCGTGCCACGCGCATACGGAGCACAAAGCCGAGTGTGAGGAGTATGAGGCCAAGCGCACCCCACCAGATAGTTATCCAATGTTTTTCAAACTGTATGGGTATCGTGACGATAAAAAACAGGAAAGAGATGCCGAGCAATATCTGGCTAAAGTGCTGCGATAGTTTTTGATTGCGCGATAGGTAGAGTGAGCTCCCGAGTACGAAATAAAAAATACCAAGCACAAATGCAAAGAGTGCTGTGAGGTCGGGGTAGAGTGCGTCGATGGTAAGAAAGTTGCAGAGAAAATAGAGTGAGGGATTGGCGCATGCGAGTGCGATATCGACACCACGCTCTTCATCAGTTTTAAATAGTTGGTGAAGGTAGGTGATGACGAGAAAGATTAGGAAAAAGAGTGTCGTATATCCAAACGACAAGCCAAATAAATCTTTGCTGTACTCGCTGCCGTACCATGCCATGGTGACAAGCGTAGTGCCGATAAATCCGCCGAGTGTGAGGTATTGCCATACTTTTTTCCACGCAAGCGCGAAGATGCCAAGATCAAGGAGAGTGATATAGAGAAAGAGTGTATGGTGGTTACTCGTGTCGCTCGGTAGCAATAATGGCGTAGCAAAACCGCCGATTGTGGCAAACGCGGCCAACGGGAAGGCGTCGTAGAACATAGATAGACCGGCGGCGGCGATGGTCGTTATAATCATGAAGAAAAATGCCGTTGGCTGTGAGATCAAGCTATAAAAATTAAACGCCGCGTATAGTGAGAGGTACCACAGACCGATGCCGCCACCCGTGATGACTTGCCCAAAAAGGGCGTAGCGCTTGTTCGCGAGCCATCCGAGTACGAGCAGTACCGTGCCACCCAAAAGACCCAAAGCTACGCGCGTAGTCTCATTGATGAGATTGTTGTCGAAGGCATAGCGCAGAAAAAATGCCGTGCCGAGTAGTATGGCGATGACGCCGACACCCGTAAAAACTCTGCTGCCGATTTTAAATTCAAATTCTTTGTCACGGGCAGGTGAGGTCTTTGCCGCCATAGGGGTCGGCTGTTCGTAGGATTGTTGTTCAGCATGTGGCGGGAGCTCCCAACGCATATGCACTTTTTCAGGTTTTGGTGTCGCATGATCAGGCGATTGTACGTCGTGCGAGCGTAATGCTTCTTCGAGGCGACCGATGCGGTTTGATAGCGAAAGATAGCCGAGAATCGCGAAAAGACCTAATAGAAAAAAAGTCATATATTTTAAATAGCCAATAAACCCTACATAGGTAGGATATCATGCATATCAGCGGAGGCGGAAGGATATAAGCTCCTATATTCGGCTTGAATGAGGGCGAAAATGTGGTAGAGTGCAAAGCACGGAGGCGTGGGTCGAAAGCGTTTAAATAGCTTTCGACGGGCGGAGCCCAGGGTCGCGCGAGGGGCGCGACAGTGGGAACCACGAAGCCACGCTACAATAGAAAAACTTAAATACGGAGGCGTGGCTGAGTGGCCGAAAGCACCTCACTGCTAATGAGGTAGGCGCCAAAAGCGCCTCGAAGGTTCGAATCCTTCCGCCTCCGCAAATTTTCGAAAAGGGTTTCCGAACCAAAAATATGGTCGGCGCGAAGCGCCGTCTGTTCCGAATTCCCCCCGCCGAATCCAGAATCCAAAAGGGTTTTCCACGCTCCGCGTGGCTCAAAAAGGAGTGTTCGGTCTTTGATTTCAAAGTTCGAACCGACTTTTTTGAATTCCCGAAGTATTTTCTCGGGAATTCCCTCGTTTGCCAATTCGATATTGTAAATGTTGGCTTTTAAAAACTTTTCGGTAAGTTCGAACCGATTATGAGATTTTTTCTCAAAAGCTGATAATTTCTCTTTGAGAAGCTGTTTATCACTCATAAAACGATTTTTATTTGTTTGATATTCTTCCACTGATAAACCATTTTCCAGATATAAACCTATCAGCTTCTCTATTTTGGAATCCAAAAGAGAAATTTCATCTTTTGTTTTTTGAGAAAAAATCTCACTCGATTGGATTTCGGATGATTGGTCTTTTCTGTTTTCTTCAATCATCCAATTTGCCCAATCGAGTGGCAAAGAAACTTTTTTGATTTCTTCTTTAATTTGAGAAGTGATGATTTCTTCACGGACATATTTTTGCAAACAAGGATTTTTCCGTTTGGTACATCGCAAATAGTTATGACCCTTTTGTGTTTCGGTGGTAATGAAACAAGAACATTCTCCACAACGGAAAAATCCTCTATATAGATATTCTTTCAAACCTTTACCTTTCGGTTTAGATTTTCGACTCATCACTTCTTGAACGGAATCAAAAAGTTTCTTTGTGATAATCGGTTTGTGCTTTCCTTCGTAAATTTCACCACCATAACGAAGTAGTCCGCAGAAAATTGGGTTTCTCAATATATCGTGAATATTTGAAACGGAAAGCACTTGCTCTTTTTGTGAACGAAATCCAAGTTCAGTTATTAAATCTCTAATTTGTCGGAGGGTATATTTACCACCAGCATAGGCCTCGAACGCTTTAACGATATACTGCGAGCGTTCAGGGTCAGAAATGATAACTTTATTCACTTTGTCATTTAAATATCCGAGAGGAGCGTTTCGAGGCCAAATACCGTCTTTCAGTTTATTACGATGACCTCGTTTAATATTCTCCGACAAATTATCAACATAGTACTTGGATTGAGAGAACGCTATCGAGAGCATGAACTTACCTTGCGGTGTTGGATCAAACCAAAAAGTTGGAAATTTCATTTCCAAAATTATGCCAGTATCAACGAGATAAATAATTTTTCCACCATCAACGCTGTTTCTCGCAAGTCTATCGGGATGCCACGCCAAAATACCAGATGCTTCGCCCGCTTCCATGCGAGATATCATCTCGCCAAATACGGGGCGACCTGGTATTTTGGCTGTCTGCTTTTCGACAAAGACATCGACAATCTCTAATTGTTCTTTTTTCGCCAGTTCGTGAAGTTCGGCTAACTGGTCGGGAATACTTCTAACTTGTCTGTCTTTGTCGTCAGTAGACTTGCGAGTATATATGAAAAACTTTTTAGTTTGTTCCATAGATTTAAAAACTCAAAAGGGTAACTGTGCGCTACCAATCCACCTTACGGCAAATTGACACAGTTACCCATTTGAATGCTCAAACAAATAAAAATGCCGAAAGGTGTATTGGATTGGTAGCGAATACAGTTTACCATTTTTAGAATTGCATTGGCAAACGAGGAGCCACGCGGAGCGTGGAAAACCCTTTTGGATTCTGGATTCGGCGGGGGGAATTCGGAACAGACGGCGCTTCGCGCCGACCATATTTTTGGTTCGGAAACCCTTTTCGAAAATTTGCGGTATTCATTGTACAAAATTCGAACTTATTTTGAAAGCAATCCTGATGATACTGAACACTAGCGTTCCCTGCGCGCTACGCGCCTCTGTGCGAAGCACAGAGCTTTCCAAAATGGAAAGTGCGGGGAAACGCTAAATGCAAATACG
>SICQ01000033.1 GCA_009691385.1 Candidatus Ryanbacteria bacterium | reverse complement strand
CCCATGGAGAAGAGATTGGTTTTGACATCGAAGCGAGTGCCAGTGAGTGTCAGGTTGTTTCCTGCGGTGTAGGTGGTGTCGGTGTCTGCATCAGTACCACAGATGATGGCTCCTGATGAATCGGTTTCAAGTGCTTGGGTACATGATTCAAGGTTGGTGCGAAATGCGTTGGCGAATATGCCTCCTGTGAAGGTAGAGGTGGCTAATGATTGGTTACGAAGTTTTCCATTCAAATCGATACCGAGCGTTGTCGTCGAGTAGGCACCGAAGATGGCATTGCCTGATGCATGGAGTGTTGAGGAAGCGTTAAGCGAATCATCAAATCTAAATGTTCCACCGTTCAAACTATCAAAAACAAACGCCGAAGTTGTTGAAAAAAGATTTGATGCAAATAATTTTGGTACCTCAAACCCAGCAAATGATGATGTTGCGGTTGAACCACCTTCATCGGTACCACATGTCAAAAGTCCGTTTGCATCGGTATCGAGAGTATTACAATTTTTTGTATTGGTAAGTTGAAGGGCATCAGAGATGGTCGATGACGCGCCTGACGATACAAACCCATCATCGAATCTAAACGCGAGTTCATCTGCCGTCGATGAAGCGGTAAAATATTTGGTGCCAAAAAATGTGCGATAGACAAGATTGGGAACACCTACCGATCCACCTGTAGCATCCGTACCGCAGACAATGAGCCCCGCGGCGTTGGTATCGAGCGAATCACAACTGATAGTACTTGTACTCGTCAGAGGGCCTACTTTGAGCGCGCCCGTGATGATCGCATCCCCTTCAACACTTAAAACGCGCGCTGGCGATGTCGTACCAAGACCTAACGAGCTATAGCCAAAAATATTGCCAGAGGCCTGAATAGTGCTTGACGCATAGACGGACCCGGAAGAAGTCGCGAAAATATTACCAAGCGAGTAAAGATTCGTATCAAGATTAAAAGCCGTACCGTCTAAGGAAATGTTTTTGCCATCGGTATATACTGAGCCGCAGCCACTACTACCCGAGGTACATACCGCTGACCCATTAAAGGTAAAAGTACTGCCTTTAGCAACGATTCTATTTGTGCTCGCAGACCCTAGGTTAATACTTTTACCATACGCGCCAAAATCTCCACCAACCTCCAACACAATATCAAATGATCCAAACTTTGCTGACAAGCCGCCATTATGCATGCTCATGCCCTGAAATACACTCTGACCATCTATCAACAAATTATTTCCGCGTAAACTTTGTGTCGCGTGAATTTGAGGAGCATATATCTCTTTCGTGCCAACGATTGTCTCGCCTTGCAATATTTTACCGACGACATAATCTTGCGCGAAAAGACTACGCGCATTGATATCGCCATGTACTTTGAGCCCTTTTGAAAATACTGCGTCGCCCAACACAGCGAGGCCTCCATCTACCTGCAATGATTGCAAAAGGCGTGTAGCACCTTTTACCAAGAGCGTTTTGCCGATCTCCACCTTGCCCTCGAGGTACACATCATCGTAGGTGATGTTGCCATTCTTGGTTACAAACGCCAGCGTCATCTGTTCAGTTGAAATACCATCCAAAAAATCAGCGTTGAGATTTTCTACTTTGGTCATTGAACGCACTTTGATAGGTGCGGTGCCGTTCTGAATATTTGAGATCAATTGACCACCAGCCTCGATATCCGTATCTGATATCACATTGCCGTAGATCGCTACATTGCCATTTTTATCAAGCAACAATACTTCGTCTGCATGGGTACCCGCCCGATGACCCATGAGCGTTTCCGAATCTCGTATTTTTTCATACACAGAAAAAATTGCGTCGTCCGCCGCACTCAATAAAACGCGGGCGGGAGAAAGTACAAGCAGTACGACAAGAAAAAATAAGATGGTAAATGTGCGCTTGTTGGTGACAATATCTTTTGCCTCTTTTTTGATACGCCTCCATGCACGATGTGTAAAACCAAAATGACCTTCGATGGAAACATCCATAAAAGCCATAAACTTGCCGATAAATTTTTCAAACAAAGTATCGCTCTTAAGATCGAGAGAATCAGATTGTGGATGTATTCCTGGTGATTTTTTTTCTTGTTTTTGTATTGGCGCTGGCACATCATCCCACGCGCGTAATTCAACGGGACTGGAAGTGGTAAAGTGCGCCTCCGGTTTTTGAAAAAGTGTCGCGGCATAGGTATCAAGCATTGAAACGCTCGAGTTGCGTTGAGCGATTTGCTTTGCCAAATACTTGCGGACAGCCTCTTTGGTCGTATACCAATTGCGCCCGATTTTTTTGGACTCAATCTTGCCCTTACGGCAAAGTAAGCTCAAATACTCCGTACTATACGGGGTGTCTAAAGACGCTTCTGATACGGGAATAAATTCTTGCTTTTGTTCTTTCATACAAGTCATCCGATGATGTATCGGATACCTGATTTATATTGTAAATGAAAGAAAAAAAGGAGATAGCGGTAAATCTCCTTTTTTAGCAAATCCTTGTGGAAAGAATATTATCCGAGAAAAATATTTTGATCGCTCTGGGGTCCTTTTATGAGCTCTAATGACTTCTTATATATTTATATTTTTTTCTCTAAACATTGATAGAGATTATATAAACATTACTAACCTTACTATATAAACATTACTAATTATTAAAAAAAACTATACGAGAAAAAGGATAAATCCTTGCGATAGGAGTACCTATGATATGCCTAGTATCAATAAGACCGTAAAAATCTTGTATAGCGTGGTCTGGCATCACAAACACCTCATGCGCATCAATCTTGCCTACACCGGGTAGCGTCAGCATGACCGTGCCAAAAAGCGGCAGTTCTGTGATAGTCGTATCTCCATCCTTGTTTTCAATAGATATAATGCCGTCATTGACCGCGATGCGCTCACCGGGCAATGCGATCACACGACGCAATGATCGCTCAAGCGTTTTTGTGTCTTTAAATACAATGACTGTATTGCGCAAAGGTTCCGCAAAACGATTTATGAGCAAGACATCACCCTTATGAAATTCAGGCGCCATGGCGTTATCACTAACAATATATGGCTGCAATGCTACATACCGAACCACAACGCTAATAAATAGCGCGAAAATAAATATTTTGACAAAAAGTGCCGCATGCTTCATATCCTTATGGTAGGACTTGTGAGAATCATTGCAAGACCCCTACAATGAACAAATGCACATCGTCTCTGTAAGCCCTCTAGTACCCCTGCCACGAAAATACGCGGGCGCCTTGAGTTACTTTGCCAAAGACGCAGCACCCGCAGGTACCCTCGTATCAGTGCCATTTCAAAAACGCATCATCCCTGCGCTCGTACTATCGAGCGAACCGCTGGCTGAGAAAAAACTTGCTATACGCAAAGGGGCGTTTGCGCTCAAACGCGTTCATAAAACTTTCGCGTCAAACAATACGCTCCATCCGTCACTTGTCTCAATCGCGCGTGATCTTGCGAATTACTACCAAGAACCAGTAGGCCAAATCGTAAAACTTTTTTTCCCCACGCCATTTTTGATCACGCCACCGGCAACACGCGAGCTTGAAATACCGCCCCAAGTTCTCCAGCATCCCTACCCCACCATCATCCTCGGATCATTCCCCGAGCGTATCGAATACTACTCAACCACCATACGCGAAGCATATGCAAAAAAACAATCAATAGTTATTTTTGCACCAACACTTGCCGTCTTAGAATATATCGCCGCATCACTCGCGCACTTACCACTCAACCCTACCGTCTTGCATGGATCGCTCACACCAAAACAAATGCGACTTGCGTGCGAACGCATTATTACAAAAAAATCTCCATCGCTCGTTATCGCCTCCCCTCTTGCACTCGGTCTTCTCTCGGGGATAGAACATATCATTATCGTTGAAGACGCTGACTCGCCACATTACATTCGCAAAGAACGCCCACGCATCAGCACCGCGCGCGCCCTTTCGCTTTTTGCCCAACATATTCGCGCACGATGCATCGAAGGTAAAACACTGCCAAGTGTACGCGACCTTAAAGACGAACGCCCTCTGCACTATCTTTCATCGCGTATCAAGCCTCACGCGCCCGGATCTATTATTGATATGCGTCAGCAAAAAAATCCGATCATCTCAAATGAACTTTTGACGCTTCTGACAACCCAAACAGAGCGGACACTGTTGTTTACTACGCGAAAAGGATTTTATACCTTCATTATATGTAGTGACTGCAGCACCCTTCTTACTTGCCCCGGATGCCAAGTGCCACTCGTCATGCATGATAGCGGGAAACGCATCTATCACTGCCATCGCTGTGATCGCCAGCTACCCCCTGAAATCCCCTGCTCTAACTGCAAAGGTTGGAACCTGCGTGGATATGGTATTGGTACACAACGGGTAGCTGAAGAGCTTAAAACCCTTGGCGTACAACGCCCCTTATGGATCTACGATGATTCTGTAGCTCCAAACAAGACTTCTCGAGAAAAAATCATAGCCCAATTTCTCGCCTCATCTGATGGTATTTTGATAGGTACTGACGCTTTACTCGAAGAACCGCGCCTCGTAGCCAAACATGGCGCAGTGGCAAATCTTGATAATCTTTTTTCTATACCTGATTTTAGGATCAACGAGCGCGTGCTCGCGATCCTACTCAAATTTTCTAGCAAAATATCCGAATCATTTATATGGGTACAAACGCGCTTCCCCCAGCATCAGCTCTTTGGGCACTTTGTACGCCAAGATATTAAAGGATTTCTACAAACCGAATGCGCGGATCGTATACGCGCGAGTCTCCCGCCCGCGGTACTCTTTATCAAGGCGACACTTCATGACATACAGAAAGACCGTAGAACTGCAAAAATAAAAGAACTCGAAAGTCTTATATCTGAACACGCCGAATATGTCTCGAGTTATTCTGCGTTCAATGATACTTCGCGCCATCACCTCCTTATCAGTATCAATGAGAAAAACTGGGTAGACAACGCCGAAGATCTTAAAGGTATCCTCGCCACCCACGCAGATGGGTGGGATATTGTCGTCGATCCTGAAAATATCCTATAGTAGTGCCATGGCCTCTCTGATCATCACCTTGCCTACCGCGGTCCTCCGCAAGACGGCAAAACTTGTCACTAAAGAAGAATTTGGCTCGCCCCAGCTCGCGAGTATCATTCATGATATGTCAGTGGCATTACGCAAGACGCCTGACGGCATCGGTATCGCCGCACCTCAACTAGGCATCTCAAAACAGATATTTCTTGCCTCTGAAGAAGCTATCGCCATTGATGAAGGATGGGAACCAAAAGATGTTGCTGAAGAAAAATCAAAGAAGAAAGGCTGGAAGTATATCGTATTTATAAATCCGACCATTCTTAAAATTGCTTCAAAAAAAGTGGCGGGTACTGAGGGGTGTCTGAGTATCCCAAAAACCTACGGTATTGTGCCGCGCGCGGAAAAGATACGCGTCCGCGCATACGACCAGACTGGCAAAGTATTTGAGCGCGGCGCTACTAAACTCTTTGCGCGCCTTTTGCAGCATGAGATTGATCACCTTGGCGGCGCGCTCTTTATCGATCACGCGACAAAAATCACCAAACTCAAAGACGCCAAATGAAAAATGCGCGCATAGTATTTTTTGGTAATAGTGCCTTTTCGGTGACTATTCTTGACGCACTCGTGCGTGCAAATTTTGATATCGCAGCAGTCATCACCAGCCCTGACGAGCCAAAAGGCCGCGGTCACGCGCTCACATCACCTCTGGCAGCTCTTTACGCAAAAGAACATAAACTACCACTCATACAACAAAAACGTATCACCAAAGACGCCACGCCCTCATGCGACCTCGGCGTTATCGCTTCATACGGCCACATCATACCAAACGATATTTTAGATATTCCCGCGCATGGCACGCTCAATGTACATCCATCACTCCTCCCTTGCTATCGTGGGCCTACACCCATACAGACAGCGCTTGCCAATGGCGAAGATACAACTGGTGTCACTATCATGCTCACTGACAGAGAAGTAGATCATGGCCCAATCATAGCTCAAGAACAAATAACTATAACTGACATTGACGATGCGGTCACACTCGAAGAAAAACTCGCGCGCATAAGCGCTGATCTTTTGACGCGCACTATCCCCTCGTGGATAACTGGCGAGACGCAAGCGCAACCTCAAGATCATACACGAGCGACATTTACCAAAATGCTCACCAAAGAGTCGGGTCATATTGATTGGAATCAACCGGCGCAACATATCATCAATACTATTCGGGCATACAAAGTCTGGCCTACAAGCTGGAATGTGCTCGATGGGGAAAATTTGAAAATACTGGATGCATCAGTTACCGATATACCTCGATCTCAAAACGATGCGCTGAGCACGCTCATCATGCACGATAAGCAGCTCTTTGTTGTCGCACAAGATTTTTTAGTGCATCTCAAAACAATACAGCCATCGGGTAGTAAGCCGATGGCTGGTAGCGCATTTCTCGCAGGACTGCGAAAAGATGCGACGAGTCTAAAACTTCTGTAATTTACTGCGAGACACTTGCCGGCATCGTCGCGGTAAAACCGTTCCATGTGGCGGTTATTTTTGTGACACCAATCTGTTTACCTTCTGCGATGACCTGCGTACCACAGTAATTATCTTTGATCTCTGACTGTATACACATAGGAATAGCGTACTGGAATGCTATGACAGCAGGATTTTCTACAGTGAATTGCGCATCAACGCGATAGGACGTTGGCATCACCTGCGCGCATGCCATGCCAACGGGACAGGGTGGCATAACTGGCTGAAAATACACGGCGATGCCTTGCGTCTCGCCCACCCTAAGATTGAGCGCGTCAGGTCGGAGGTACAAAGATCCATTAGTGGTCTTCTCGCCGACCTGTACTGTCATACTTGATTTTGCTTCTTGTCCTGCGTTGTCACTCACTACAAAGCGTACCGTATAGGCCCCCGCTCGAGCATACGAGTGAGTAAAGGTTGTCGTCTGCGCGTTGGTAGATCCGCTGCGCATATCAGACGG
>SICQ01000032.1 GCA_009691385.1 Candidatus Ryanbacteria bacterium | reverse complement strand
CATCGGCAAAGCGCCCTTCTGTCCACCACCCATCGAGAACCGCTTCAGTCATACCGACCATTTCCTGCCAATCGAACTCTTTGCCTGATGCTTGTATAGAAGTTTTGCCCGCTACAAATGTTCGATTACCAAAACGCTTTTGATATTCTTTTTGTATTTGTTTTTTGAGTTCTTCATTCATGATGATTGAGTTGAGTGAGAGCTTCTTTCATGCGCGCGAGTCCTTCTTTAATATTTTCTATTGATGTGGCAAATGAAATGCGAATATGACCCTCGCCCATAGGGCCGAAGTTTACGCCGGGCAAGACAGCAACACGAGCTTTATCCAACATACATCGCGTGAACTCTTCACTCGACATACCCGTGCCGGAAATATTTGGAAACGCATAAAACGCTCCTCCCGGTGACACGCAGGATACTCCGGGTAAGTCGTTGAGACCTGCGACAATGATATCTCGACGCTGACGATACTCGTCGACCATGTTATCAATGCATGACTGATCTCCCAACAGCGCCGCGACACCGCCATGCTGAACAAACGCGGGAACGCTCGATATAACTGTTTGGATCATGAGACCGATTTTTTCTACGATCCGTTCGGGGGCAATCGCGTATCCTAGTCGCCAACCCGTCATCGCATAGGTTTTAGAAAAACTATTGAGAATGATAATGCGTTCACGACACTGATCATAGGCACCCAACGAATGCGCTTTCTCATCGTAGACGATTTTGCCATATACCTCGTCACTGATAATAAAAATATCATATTTTTTTGCGATATCAAATATTTTTTTTGAATCTTCATGTGAGATGACAGCACCCGTTGGATTTTGTGGCGAGTTGATAATCATCAAACGCGTCTTCGGAGTAATGTGTTTTTCAATATCTTCAGCTTGTATACGAAATTGATTTTTCTCATGGGTAGGAACAGCAACGGCTTTTACCCCCAGCGCGGAAAAGGCGGAAAAATATGACGCATAATCGGGGTCGGCGACAATCACCTCTTCGCCAGGATTCACGAGACAATTGACTACAAAATACACAAATGAAATAGCAGGAGCAATGACCACCTGCTCTCGAGATGGGCGAAATCCTAAGTCACGCTCGGTTGCCATAGCGACTGCGTCGCGCAATTCGCTGATCCCCAAAGAATTGACATAGTGCGTCTCGCCTCTTTTGAGTGACGCGATACCCGCCTCAACAATATGTGGCGGTGTGTTAAAGTCAGGATCGCCTATCTCAAAATGGATAATATGCTCACCTGCTTTTTCAAGTGCCTGTACTTGTGCGAGCACAGCAAACATAGGACTCGCCTGAAGCTGCTCTGCGGTATGGGAAAATGGGATAGACTTTTCTGACATGAATGTTAGGATTTCTTCTTGAAAGGTTTTACTATCATGTTTGCGGCAAACTCTTTGCGATCGATCTCGGGCCACAGATCTTCAATGGCATTACCAAATTCAAGTTTTGGCATCAGCTTTTGGTCTTTATCTAACAGTACATCGCAAATAACAGGCCCCTTGAAGTGAAGAACTTCTTTGATCTTGCGCGAGAGCTCTTTGTGGTTTTTGATTGTTACTGTTTTGAGTTTATAGGCCTTTGCGATCGCAACAAAATCTGGCGGCGCATATCCCTTACCTGGAGATGATGCTTCATAGCGACCGTCAAACAATGAATCTTGAAACTGTTTTATAATACCATACGAATGGTTGTTGAGAATGAATACTTTTGCTGGAACTTTATATAGAAAGAGCGTTTGCAACTCTTGAATATTCATCTGGAAACTACCATCGCCAATAATAGCAATAACGGGCTTTTTAAAATCTACCGCGTATGCAGCACCAATACTCGCAGGAAATGAGTACCCCATAGGAGAATTGCCAAACGCAGAGAAGAGCCGCTGGCCCTGCTTGATCTCAAATGATTGCATCGTCCATGTCAAATTGCCCCCGTCATCAGGGATAATCACCGCATTGCTTGGAGTAAGATCTGAAAGAGTCTTGGCAAATACATATGAATTCACGCTGCCCTTTTGTTTATAGTATGCTGGCAAAACAGCGGAATAGGTTTTTTTCCAGGTTTTCGTACGCCCCACCCATGAAGAAATGTCTCGCCCCTCAAAATCTGATAAAGATTTGTTTGCCGCATCAAGAAAATGTTTGGCGTCGCTACAAATCTCTACATCTGCCTTATATCCGCGACGCTTCTTGATCTCCGCATTATCGATATCAACCATCACTCTCTTTGCTTCGCGAGCAAATGTAGAGGGTTGTCCACCAGTCTGACGCGTATCGAGACGCGACCCAACACTGATAACAAAATCGGCATTTTGAACGGCAAAATTTGCTCCTCGGTTACCATACACACCAAACTGTCCTACATGCAAGGGGTGCTTGAATGCTACTGCATCAAAACCGCTCCATGAAGTTACCACAGGAAATCCGGCCCTTTTGATAAACTCCAACATCTCTGATACGGCGCCGGACAAACGAACGCCACCACCAACAATGATGATGGGACGCTTTGCTTTTTGCATAAGACGCAGAGCAGCTTGTATTTTGCTATCGAGTCTTTTGCCAATATCACGATCGTGCGCAAATTTTTTCGGTGGAACAAAAGAGCGTAATTTTTTTGGATCTATGTTGGCACGCTGTACATCCATCGGAACATCGATTAACACGGGACCAGGTCGCCCCTCGTACGCAAAATATATCGCCTTATCAAGTTCGTAGCGTATATCTTCTGGTTTAGTTATCATCACCGCATATTTCGTTACGGGCTTAACCATGGAGACAATATCGGTTTCCTGAAAACCAACTTGGCGTACGCCTGTGGATCCCTTTTGCTCGCCCAAGTTGACCTGCCCCGTTATATAAAGAGCCGGGATGGAATCAAACCATGCGCAACACATGCCCGTGATAAGATTTGTCGCGCCCGGACCACTCGTCGCCATAGAGACGCCTATGGTGCCAGACAACCGAGAGTATGCCTCCGCCGCCATGGCCGCCCCCTGTTCATTTTGATGGCAAACATAATCAACGCCTTTAATATTACGAAAAGAATCAACGACATGCGCGATGGCGCCACCGGTAATAAGAAAAACCTTTTTTACTTTTCTGTCAGCGAGATATTGAATAATGTAATCTGAAAGTTTCATACGCGATGATTATTAATAATGGTACGAATGATATATTTTGGACGAGCCTTTACCTCCTCAAAGATCTTTGCCATATACTCCCCTAAAATCGCCAAAATACAAAATTGGACACTACCGATAAAGAGAACAACGAGCATCAATGTCAAAAATCCTCGGGGTGCTGGATAAAAAATGGCAAAAAACGGAAAAGCAAGAATCGCGAGAAGCGTCACGGTCATAGCGATAAATGCGATATTTGAGATAAAAGAAAGAGGCGCATATGAAAAAGATATTAAACCCTTTTTTGCGATTCGGATATATGAGCCCAAATTTATCGAAGAACGCCCTGCGGCACGCTCGAGACGCGTATATTCTATACCTGTATGCTTGAACCCGACCCATGCGCGCAGACCGCGCATAAACCTATCACGTTCGGGCAAAGTGTTGAGCGCATCGGCAACTCTGCGATCAATAATACAGAAATCTCCGGCATTCATCGGCATTTCTATATATGCATATCTACGGAATAAGCGATAAAAAGTTTTATACGCAAAGCCAAAAAGCACCCCGATTTTACGCTTGCTTCTAACGCCGTATACAATGTCGTATCCTTCGAGCCATTTTTGTACAAACTGCGATATAAGTTCAGGCGGATCTTGAATATCCCCGTCTACCCAAACGACGGCATCGCCCGAAGCATATTCCGTGCCAGCCGAATATGAAGTATCGGAACTGCCAAAATTGCGCGACATAATGATCGCTGATACGCGATTGTCCTCTCTACACAAAGATTGGTAAAGCTCGGCTGAGTGGTCGCGGCTATCGTTGTCGACGAATACAAGCTCGTATTGAGGGGTGATGTGCGCAAACACATCAGTCAAGCGTCGATACATCGTTGGAATATTTTCAGCTTCGTTATAGCAAGCGATGATGACTGATATTTTTTTATCGGTTATATACTCTTTCATATGCCTTCGTAAAAAGATGGATTTTTCTGAAACCATGCAATCGTTTCATCTAAACCACGGTCGAGAGAAATTTTTGGCTCCCAATTCAATATTTTCTTCGCTTTTGAGATGTCTGCCTGCCAATGTGACGATTCCCATGCGCGTTTAGCGTTATCATTTTTCCATGAGCACGCTGACGATGATTTTGTTTTGTGTACAATATTCTCGACGACAGTGCCTACGGAATATTCTCTTCCACCAGCAATATTGAGTACCTCTCCCCCGAATTTTACTCCATTTTTCCCGCACTGTATATACGCATCGACAACATCATCGATGTAGACAAAATCTCTCACCGATTGAGCGTCGCCGAGCGCCAGACTTTCGCCACGCAAGGCACGCGCGATTGCATACGACATAAGGCGACTCTTATCATCGTATGGTCCATACGGAGAAAAAAGACGCAGCGTAATAATAGATTTTGATTCTTTTTGAGCGACAAGTGCCGCGTAATGAGTGGCGGCGAGCTTGCTGATACCATACATGGTCGCTGGTTCACAGATATCACTCTCATGCATGGGGGCTTGTTTTTGCCCATACTCGGCAGAACTACCGGTATTCACAAAACATTGGTACTCGAGATCTCTGACAGCATCCAAAAGATTGATAAAGCCAAGAATATTATTCTCGATCATCTCAGAGTCGGATACATGCACTCCTGCGTACACGCCTGCGGTAGCAAGATGATAAATAATCTCCGGCTGCACTGCATGCGCAATCGCGCGTATAACATCCTTATCGCGCAAGTCAGCTTTGTGCCATATGATTTTATCTGCGATATCTGCAAGTCGCCAACTTGGCTTGTCCGCACGGATAATCGTATGAACACGCTCACCTTGGCTCACCAGTCTTCGCACTAAATTCGCACCGACAAAGCCGCCAGCGCCAGTTACAAGCGAGACACGCGAAGCACTAGACATTGCCCTTAGTATGTAAAAATTTACGATACCAGTCTATAGTGCGGCGCAATCCTTCATCAAAGCCAAGCCGCGGACTCCAGCCGAGCATTTCCCGTGCTTTCTGCGCAGATAGATACTGATGAGGAATTTCGTTGCGCGCTTCGTTGGCAATGATAGGTTCGAGATTGCTACCCATCAGCGTTCCGATGCGCTCTACTACCTCGCGTACTGACATCTGAAGTTCGTTTGAAAAATTAAACGCATGGCCATGAATTTTCTGATCATCCATCTTTTCGGCGAGCGTGATATATGCATCAGCCGCATCTTCAATATAAAAATAATCACGGATAAAAGTGCCATCGGAACGGATGATGGGGCGCTGGTTTGAGGCAAACGCACGAATAGTCTCAGGAACAATGCGATTAAAATTGAGATCGCCGGGACCAAAAAAATTGCCGCAGCGCGTAATCGTCACCGGTACGCCGTAAGTACTGTGATACATTTGTGCGATAAGATCGGCGGCACTCTTTGAAACATCGTACGGATGTGAACCACGCAGTGGCGCGTCTTCGGTATACGGAAGTTCTTTGTGAATACCGTATGCCTTGTCAGAAGAAGCGATAATGATTTTTTTTACATTGGGATTGCGACGCACCGCCTCGAGTATATTCCATGTACCACGCACATTTGCTTCAAGTGTTGGCAGAGGGTTGCGATTTGCAATTTGCACAATCGTTTGCGCCGCCGCATGAAAGACCGTATCAATCTCGTATTCGTTAAGAGCGCGCTCAAGAATGTGATAGCTTTCAAGACTCCCTCGCACGACATTGACGCGATTGATATATCCAGAAGTTAAAAGATGCGAATCGGGTACCATGTCACGGACGAGCACCGTCACCCGAGCGCCCGCATCAACCAAATATTTCACAAGCCAAGAGCCTAAAAGCCCTGTGGCTCCGGTGATAAATACATTTTTGTGTTGCCAATATCCGAGCGTCATGATTTACAATTCATACAATAAAAATCGATATTACGCAAGTGTTCAGACAAAAGAAAAAGAGCGGGCACCCATTGGTACCCGCTCGCGTATCGCATCTAGAGAATCTGGAGACCTTGGTCGTCGACGAGAAACGCGCTTCGGTTTGCACGCATGCACTTCACGGCTTCGTCCAACGAATCGAAAGGAATGAGACTCACCTGCCCATCAAGCGTGTCGAGCGAGTTTACGAGCCACTTCCACTCTGGCGCCTTGTTACAGTAGTCGTGCCGGATGCCCTTCTCACGCATAGTGTCCATACGCATGAAGTAAGCACGCAGACAGTCTGCGTACTTCTTGTGATGGCCGAGGGTGTCGTCTGGAATCTTGTCGAGAGGAAACCATGTGCCTACGCTGGGCTCGCCTTCCACCTCGCAGACGAAGAATCGAGCCATCTGGTGGTTTGGCACCCAGCCGGTCTCGGGGCGCGTATTGAAGTCACGGATGTGCCAGAATGCCTTGAGCGTGAGGTTGACCTCCTTCTTAATGCACCGTGTGAGCCACTCCTCGTCTGACTCGCCACGCAAGATATATCCGCCCACCATGTGGTACCCCTCGTAGTGGGGATCCTTGCGGTGCCACATGAGCACGTGCCACACGCCGTCTATCAGGCGAACAATTGCCTGCTCGGACGGTACAAAAGGCAGAATCGGAAAGAAGCTCTCGAAGACCTCAGTCCCCGTTCGCTTCCAGCCAACCTTCTTCTGGAGCTTGAGATAGAGAGCCCTCTCCTCGTCGTTCAACTCCGTCACTTCTGGTTGCACAACTCTCCCCTTCTTTCTCTAAGTATTCCTGAGTAAACGAAATCCGAAACTTTTATAGCACAAAATACAAATAAGCGCAAGGAGTGCTCCTTTTGTCAAAATAAATTTATAGAATCGGCGTGATTGCTTCCCAATATTTTTTATGTTCTGGGATCATGTCAGGCGGACAGGCAGCAAACCACTCACCCGCCATGGGATCGCCTTCGACAATTTCGCAAAGAAGCAGTATAGATACATCATGAAAACGCTTGTTTTCGATATTGCTATGTACTGCAATTTGTTTTACAAATCTTAATTCCACCTTGAGCTCTTTCCCCGCACACCTTTGCGCTGCCTCTGCCAATGTCTCACGTG
>SICQ01000003.1 GCA_009691385.1 Candidatus Ryanbacteria bacterium | reverse complement strand
CAAACAACAGTTCGCTGTACAGTAAGTGAACAAGGTAGTGTAGTAGTGCCATCAAAACAATTTCTCTCTTATGTATCTACATTATCTAAAGATGAAAAGATTACCATTGAGAGTAGTGGTGTTGATATTATCCTTACTGTACAAGGACAGGAAACGAATATAAAAGGATACCCGCAAGAAGATTTTCCTCCATTTCCCACACTTAAAGAGTTGTATAAGGCGACCATCTTTAAAAAAGATATATCACAATTTTTCTCTCGAGTTCTCATTTCTGTATCAAAAAGCGCCATCAAACCAGAGCTCGCAAGTGTATTAGCGGTTCTTGAAAAGGAAGTACTCCTTATAGCTTCTACGGATAGTTTTCGTTTAGGTGAAGAGAGGTTAAAGCTCGCGGCACTATCTATAAAAAATCCAAAAGAAATCTTTTTACTCCCATCACGAACATTTGAAGAGATTATTCGCCTTACCGATCAGAGTGATAGTGATAAGGTAGAGTTTTTAATAGGTAAGGGTGAGGGATTATTTAAATTTGGAGATATAACACTTTATTCACGACTTACAGAGGGGAATTTCCCAGATTATCAACAGATTATCCCCAAGACATTTAAAACTCATGGCACAGTTGTACGCCAAGAGATTGTAGCTCAATTACGACGAGCGAGTATCTTTGCAAATAAACTCAATAGCGTGTCTTTCGCACTCGATATAAAAAACAAAACTATCACGATTGAGAGTAAGAATAATCAAGGTACCTATAAAGGTGTTATGAGGGGTGAGTTCGATGGCGAGGATGTTTCTATTGTTTTTAATTTCCAATACCTCCTTCAAGGAGTCGAATCATATAGTGAAGAAAAATTATTTTTTGGATTCAATTCTGAATCACAACCACTCCTTATTAAACCAACTAACCGTGAAGGATCAATTTATATTGTAATGCCAATGAAGGGTAATGTATGAGTTTTAATCGCATTTTCGTCCTTCTACCAGACGCATTTACTCGGATTGATAGATCATATGAGCTTACAAGAAAACGATCAAACGAAACAATCACCAAAGCACTCCAAGCGATTTTAGTTGGATACGAAGGGCAATATCAAGCTGAATATCGCGACGAGACAGTTATCATCTATACTGCGTCAGCGATTTTAAAACATTATGTACATCAACGCCAACACGAGATACTTGGTAAGCTTCGTGATAGCACGCCACAAGGTATTGTAGAAAGAGTTGCTTTTAAGGGGCCGCGATAATAAAAGATATCTCTCGTTCTTGTTTGTTTCCAATACTATCATACACCTTAAGTTTTAAGGTGTGTTCACCACTTTCATAGTCTCCAATCTCAAGATTTTGAGGTGTTCGTTTTTCCGATCGCACATATTCGCCATCAACAAATATCTCAATATCAATAACAAAATATTTACCGGTAATAGTTGGGTGGAAGATAATATCATCCCCATAGTTAAATATTTTCTGCTCTTCATCTTTTGGATATAAAATCACAGGCCAGTTTTCAGGCGAGTGAGAAGAGTCATACTCAATCGGTTTTCCTAAACTATCACCATCTTTATATCCATTTTGTTCCGCCCAAGCGCGTACAGGGGCCTCCCAAAGTGAAAATTGAGGGTCTTGCGCAGGGTTGGTAGGTATAGGTCCATCAGGGTTGTCTTTGTTAATCCAATACAAGATCGAATGGACTTCTTGGGTTACTCGCTCTTCTCGCTGGTCTTGAGGAGTAAAGGTGGTGGCAAGATTACCTGATATCTTATCAACCTCATAGGCACGCGATCCACGCCAAACACCGCGTAATACTGGTTTTTTGGCACCAGTTGGTTGAGGTGGGGTAAAAGAAGTTTTTTCTACCTGTGCGAGCGCTGTATCCATAAATTCGCGCCAGAGTGGCGCGATGATAAAACCTGCGACATTTTTGGTCATCGAAGAGTTGTTATTATTTCCCGCCCAAGTCCCAACAACAATATTAGGGTTATACCCAATTGTCCAGACATCACGATAGTCGTTGGTAGTACCAGTTTTCGCAGCGACAGACATCCCATCAAAATAAAGAGGAGAGCGCGCACCAAATGCTGGTGTACGCGCGATGTTATCAGAGAGGATGCTCGAGATCATATTGGTGATATTGGCGTCTATGACTGGTTCGGATTGTATTTTTTCTTCTTCTAAAATAGTCCCGTTCTTATCTTTGATTTGAATAATAGGGTGGTGATTTATTTTCACCCCCTGATTCGCGAACACACCGTACGCAGAGGTAAGTTCTAAGAGAGATACTTCTCCACCACCAAGCACGAGGGTAAGGCCATAGCGGTTTTGGTTGGTAAGAGTGGTTATCCCAAAATCACGCGCAGTCTCAATAGAATCGCCGATACCCGCGAGATAGAGTGTTTTTACCGCAGGTATGTTGAGAGATTGAGCGAGCGCTTGACGAAGTGTGATGGGACCGCGATATTTTTCATCATAGTTTTGTGGCACATATGGGTCGCCAGCTGCCGCAAAATTTGTCTCAAGATCAAATACTACCGTCTCCGGTGTAATTCCTTTTTTGAAGGCGGTCGCATAGACAAGGGGTTTAAAAGTGGATCCGGGTTGGCGGCGCGCGAGTGCCACATTGAAATTACCATCATTATTGACATCAAAATAATCACGCGAGCCAACCATAACGAGGATATGGCCGGTCTTCGGGTCAATAGCGGTCAGTGCTATATTTGATGCATTAAAATTTTTCTGCATATCAGGCGCTCGACGCGCAACTATTTCTTCAGCGGTTGCTTGCAAACTCGCATCAAGGGTTGTGATAACCTCTAAGCCACCCTGTTCTACAACATCTTCGCCATATTTTTCATTGAGCATCTCACGGACATACATCACAAAGTGTGGTGCGAGGAGCCCCTGTTTGCGTTGGGGGAGGAATGCCACCTTTTCTTTTTTGGCACTCTCATATTCTTCCGTCGAAATATACTGAAGGGTGCGCATTCGTTCGAGTACAAGATCTTTGCGTGCTTCCAAATCTTTTCGATTATTGCCATAAGGTGAATAGCGAGTGGGGGCTTGGGGGAGGGCTGCTAAATACGCTGCCTCGGCGAGTGACACATCGGACGCTGATATACCAAAAAAGTTTTGTGCGGCAGATTCAATACCATAGGTATTTGATCCATAAGGGATTTCGTTGAGATAGAGGTTGAGAATATCGTCTTTTGAGTAGGCGGATTCTAGTTTGATCGCGATAATGATTTCTTTTGCTTTACGGATAAGGGTTTGCTCACGCGTCAGCAAAGTGTTTTTGACAAGTTGTTGAGTGATAGTTGATCCACCACTACCTACTTGCTTACCCTGAAAGATATTAAGAAAGACGACACGAAAGAGAGAAAGGGGGCTGATACCATGATGCGAATAAAAGTTTGAATCTTCGATAGCGATAGTCGCATTTTTTACATTGCGTGAGATATTTTCAAATAGCACTACCGTACGGCGTTCCTCCCCATGGACTTCCCATAAAAGCACTTTACCCGTGCGGTCATAGATCTTTGTCGACTCAGCTACCTTGCGTTCTCGGAAATCTTCAAGAGTAGGTATTTTGATGAATGTAAACAAAAGGGCGCCCGCCAGTATAAAAAGAAATACACCGGCAGTCATGACAGCGAGGATAGTGAGGAGTAGTTTGTGTTTGCGCCTTTTGCGTAACGATCGAAAAATCACACACCTTTTATATCAAAAATAAGGCCTTTTTTCAAGAAAACACCCCCGCAACTGCGGGGGTGTAGGGACTATACGCCTTCTTCTTCAAAAGTATCATCGTCATCATCCGCGTCGTCTTCACTCACTTCTTCATCGGTCAGTTCATCTTCATCGGCGAACTCCTTTTCGTCGTCTGCGGCCCAAGGTTGTGTGTGTAGTATCATATCCCCAAAAAGTACTTAATTTATTGCTAGTATCTACGACCTTGCGTATCTAATACCAAGAACATACCGAGAGCTGGCGAAAAGGGCAATACAAGACTCTGTGGATAACCTTATTTTGCTATCATAAGGCAAAGAGCAAGCGCGTCTAACGCGTCATCCGAGGTGACCTCAGATGGTACCTTCAAAATATTGTGTACCATCCACGCTACCTGTTTTTTCTCTGCTCTACCATTGCCCGTTACCGCCATTTTAACCTCCATAGGGGTAAATTCCTGCGTCGGGAGTGAAGCTGCCGATAAGGTGAGCATGATAACCCCCCGTGCCTCCGCTACCGCAAGCGCTGTTTTTTTATTCTTTGCGAAAAAGAGTCGTTCAACAACCGCGCACTCGGGCTTTGCTGTTTTGATAATAGTGCCAAGTTCTTGCGCGATCATTTCAAGCCGTCCCTGGTGGGAGAGTGTGCGTGGAGTAGTGATCCGCCCACAGTCGTAGTAGGTCGATACCGCCCCTATCGTATCGACGATACCCCATCCGACACGTTCAATACCAGGGTCAACCCCAAGAACTCTCATGATTCTTTATTGTTTACAAAGATATCTTGGATATCATCATGCTCATCGAGTGCGTCCATAAGTTTATAGAGTGCCTCGGTGTCCGTAGGTGAGATTTCAACAAGACTATATTCTTGGGGGATCCATTCAGCTTCTTTTTTCTCAAATGCCCAAAGTACGCTTCCAGGGTTTGCCCATTTGCCACCACGCTCCGATAAGAGATGTTTTATTTCATTTGAAGTTCGGTTGTTGTTGTCGGTAATGCCCGTCATAAGGAGTGCTACCCCACCTGGCCCATACGCTTCATATACAAATTCTTGAAGAGTTACCCCCTCGCCACCCCCCACACCTTTTTTTATGGCACGATCAATATTGTCTTGCGGCATATTTACCTCACGCGCTTTTTGCATCGCCGATTTGAGCGATATATTGAGGCTCGGGTCGGGGCCCTTATCGCGTGCGGCAATACTGATGATGCGTGCAATTTTACCAAACATCTTACTACGCTTGCCGTCAGTCACAGCCTTCTGGCGCTTGATCTGGGCCCATTTATTATGTCCTGACATATGGTTTGGTTGTATTAGTCGGGGTCGCGTATCGCGCCTTTGTGCGCGAATGACATAATAAGATTTTTTATCTCGTTGAGATGGGGCACCGTCTCAATCGTAAAACTTTCCTCGCCAGCGGTTTGTATGCGGATGTTACCAAATTTGAGTACAGTACCAATAAATCCCGGTGTCTCAATCTTGATATCTTGAATGCGCGCGATGACGAATTCGGATACCTCGCGTCGGAAGAGACTTTTTTGTTCAATATCAATAATTCGTTGATCGGTAATTATCCATGCATCAAGCCAATAATCAAGCCATTCAATAAAAAAGAGAAAGAGTAGTACGAGCCACCAGATCATGGCAAAAAAGAGAAGGAGGTACCAGAGTGAGTCTGGGTTGATAAAAGATCCGAGCTCAGGCGCAAACAAAAATCCAAAGAGTGGCACGACACCCACCGAGAGCAAGGCGAGCATGCGACCAAAAAAGACAAACCAGTGTTTGTGAATTGTCATCAATATTTTTTCGTTCGGTTGAAGAGTGACCATTAGAGGGTGAGGATGAGAGTATCCCAATTGATATGGATAAACGCCCAGAGTGCTATAACAAGGAGTACAAAAGAAATGGCGATGATAATAATATTCATATGCACCGCTTTTTCGTGTGAGAGAGAAAGCTCCTCTTCTTGCCAAGTAGCCATCCAAATACCGAGGGTGTAGAGTCCCACAAAAAGTGCGAACGCAATAGTGGCGAAAATAGTTATCATGTATTGAAAAGGGTTGCGGGTGGCGTAGCACCTAGGTGCTCATAGGCGCGACGCGTAGCCATCCTACCTCGTGGTGTTCGTTCAATAAAACCAAGACGCATGAGATACGGTTCATGGATCTCCTCGATAGTACTCACTTCTTCTGATGATGCGGCGGCGAGTGTCGCGACCCCTACGGGCCCACCAGCAAATTTTTCTATCAATATATCGAGTATGCGTCTATCTTCTGACGATAGTCCTACTTCGTCAATTTCAAGAAGTTCGAGCGCCATACGCGCGATTCTATCAGTGATGACACCGTCACCCCTGACTTCTGCTACATCACGACAACGCTTGAGAAGGTGGTTGGCAACACGCGGTGTAAACCTGCTTCGCTTGGCGATTTCAGTGAGCGCGTCTTGTTCGGCGGCGATACCAAGAAGTTTTGCCGAACGGCGTAAGATTTCTTTGAGATCATCTTCCGAATAAAACTCGAGTCGGAAGGTGCCACCCGAAAAGCGTGAGCGTAGCGGCGAGGAAAGGAGTGCTACGCGGGTAGTAGCCGCAATAAGAGTAAAAGAGGGGAGCTCGAGCTGTATGGTGCGCGCAGCAGGCCCTTTGCCAATGATGATATCGAGTGACCGAGCTTCCATGGCGGGGTAGAGGATCTCTTCGATAAGTTTGTTGAGCCGGTGTACTTCATCAATAAACAAAATATCACCCGAAGAAAGATTGGTGAGGATTGAGGCAAGATCTCCCACCCGTTCGATCGCAGGGCCCGAAGTTATTTTCATCTGGGCGCCCATTTCGTTTTTGATAAGGTGGGCGAGTGTCGTTTTACCAAGGCCGGCAGGGCCATAAAAGAGTAAATGTTCGAGCGGCTCACCTCGTTTTTTAGCAGCTTCGATCAAAATAGCCAAATTCTCTTTTATCTGGTGCTGGCCAATGTATTCGTCCCAGCGTGCGGGGCGTAAGGTGCTGTCGAGCGAGCGGTCATCGAGTTTTTGGGCTGGTATTGACATGTGGCTATATTTTAGCTATAATAGTGGTCATTGTTCTTCAGAAGAGGCTTTCTCCTGAAAATCTCCAGACAATTGAGGTTTACCTTATCTGGGCCTTCTTTTAGTACACGGACAATCTGGTCCCCTTCCTCACAGCGCATAATGTAGCTTTATTCTAAAGCATATTGCGCTCTGCGAGGAGGGGTCGGCGCGATTGCTCCTCGAAGAGGCCTTCAGCCTGTGGCACCCATGCCTGGGCACATTGTCTGGAGATTCTTGCGAGAAAGTGAATAAGTGACTCTTTAACGGTAGCCCGAAGGGGTGAGTCCGCATTTTCTCACTCAAGGCTCGCACGGAACATCCTGCGGGCATTTTTGTTTTTTATGTAATGTAATGGACGTCCGACGTCCATTTTGGTACAATGTAAGACATGGGAAAGACAATCTTTGCTGCTGGGGAGCACTATCATATTTGCAATCGCGGGGTTGATAAAAGGAAGATATTCATGGATGGAAAAGATCTCAACAGATTTCTCAAGAGCGTTGAGATTTTCAACACGATTGAGCCCGTTGGAAGTATTTACGAATACATGCTCGACAGAAGACTTGGTCGTGTAACATCTCGTAAAGGTCGATTGGTAGATATCGTTTGTTATTGTCTTAACCCAAACCATTTTCATTTGCTCGTGCGGCAACAGGTAGAAAACGGCGTAAGCGAATTTGTTAAAAGATTGGTTGGTGGCTACACAAAATATTTTAACCACCGACACAACAGAAGCGGCGTTTTGTTTGCTGGTAAATTTCGTTCAACTCACATTGTCTCAAACGAATATCTACTTCATGTGAGCGCATATATTAATCTTAACAATGAGGTGCACGGGATTAAGCAAGCTATCAAGAGTAGTTGGGAAGAATATATTGGCAACACAAATAAAAAATTATGTAACACCGCAATAATACTCAAGCAGTTTCAGGACGCGAGGGAGTACAAGGATTTTGCGCGAGCATCCCTCGCCGATATTATTGCACGCAAATCTTTATCCAAAGAGCTCGAAGGGTCCTTGCTGGAATAGATAAATGAAATGAATGGATGTCGGACGTCCATTTCATTTATGCGCATGGGCACATTGTCTGGAGATTCTTGCGAGAAAGCTTCCTATTCGCTTTCGAGAGGAAGTGATATAATAAAGTTCAAATGAAATATATTTTAACATTTGTCACATTCTTAATTTTATTTGGTATTTTTGTCTACCCATCTTTTGCGACCATAGCACCAGTTGATTGTATTGCTGGCTGCAGGGGAGACTATGGATGGCCAATGAATTCTTATATATTTAAGGGAGAATATAACGGTTCCAATATAGAATTCGATTATCTCGGCGCAGCCATTAACTTGGCGTTCGCTACAGCTCTGACTTGGGTGTTTTGGATATTACGGAGAGAAACCGTTTCGCTGGTATTCAGACTGCTCAAATAGCGGTTAGTGAAGTAGTTGTCGTAGTCAGCTATTAGATTAAACCGACGATGCGGTTGAGTTCGTCCCACGAGGTGATGCCCTGCAAGAGCTTTAAGATGCCATCTTGTTCGAGTGTTGCCATTCCTTGTGCGATTGCGGCCTCGCGTACCGCTGCTTCCGAAGGATTTTTTAAGATAAGGCGCTCCATATCGTCATCAATTAAAAATGCTTCAAAGACCGCGAGGCGTCCTTTGTATCCGAGAAAGTTACACTCACCACATCCGCCCGGTGTACAGAGTGATATATTGTCGAGCGTCGGGCGCGTATATTTTTGGGGCAAAGTTTCCATCAGTTTTTTTATTGTTGTCATTTGTTCGGGTGTCGGCGGCATTTGTTTTTTGCAGTGCGGACACAAGATACGCACGAGGCGCTGGGCGATAGCAAGGTTGATGGCAGGCGCGATGATATTTGGTGGTACACCAAGATCAATAAGGCGGGGGATGGTGCCAGGTGCGTTGTTGGTGTGGAGTGTGGAGAATACGAGGTGACCAGTGAGTGCCGCCTGCATGCCAATCTCCGCGGTTTCGCGGTTGCGCATCTCACCGACTAGAATGATATCAGGGTCTTGACGCACGATTGCCGAGAGCCCTGTCTCAAAGGTGTAGCCAGCTTCTTTATTGATTTGCGTCTGGGTAATGCCTTTGATGTGATATTCAATAGGATCTTCGATGGTGATAATCTTCACCCCCGGCTCATTGAGTTTTTTGATAAACGCATAGAGTGTGGTGGTTTTACCAGATCCGGTAGGGCCGGTGGTGATGATCATGCCATTTGGTTTTTGGATTTCTCTTTCAATAAGTTCAAGAAGTACGGGGTGGATACCGAGATCTTCAAACGATGTCTCAATGGCGCGTGGGTGCAAAATACGCATGACAATCGATTCGCCATAGGGGCCGGGGAGGGTTGAGACGCGCACTTCCACATCAGATTCACCTGCGCGAATAGTAAAGCGGCCGTCTTGTGATTTATCATGAATATTGAGTTTGAGTTCGCAGACAAGCTTGATGCGCACCAATAGCATTTTGTGCATATCGTGTGAGAAGCTCACGATATCTTGGAGTAAACCGTCGAGACGAACGCGCATATGTACGGCATCTTCTGCCGGTTCGACATGGATATCAGAGACGACAAGTTCAAATGCGCCTCCTAATACATAATCAAGCAAGTCAGTCACTCGTTTGGTTTTACCCTGTGAGATTTTTTCACTCAACATCCGTTCAAAATCTTTTGTCGTTTTTATCTCACGGCGGAATTCAACAATCTTATCTTTTGAAATATCAATGACATTGGTAATGCTCGGGGTTTCTTCGCCAGCTTCCTCGTAGCGAACCCACGCATGTTTTAAGCTTCGCATGGATACCAAAAAAAGTTGTGGCTGATAGCCATCGCGGCGTAGTTCGGTCACTATTTCTTTTGCTTTATCGAGTGTTGGATTTTTGACAGCGATTTGTAGTTTTTTGCCAGTTGATTGTACGACCGCAAGACCAGCCGCCTCGGCGCGATCTCTCGGTACAAGTTTAAGCGCATCAAGATCAATAAAGGCACGCCCCAAGTTGAGATAAGGAGTTTTATATCTTTTAGCAAGCAGTTGAGCTAAATCTTCCTCCTCTTTTTGTTGGAGTTGACTGAGCTTTTCTTTTTGTTCTTCTTCGTCAAATGCCACGCTTCTATTCTAGCGCACTTTGAGTTCACGGAGCAATTTGCGTGTCTCCATCTCCGCCTCGATAAAGTTGGCAAACGAAGCGAGTGTCACATAGTGTGGGTTTTCTGGCATTTTCCCGAGGTGTCGCGCGATATCATTCACTAGTTGTGCGTTCTCTGATCTAAAAAATCCTTGGGTACCCGCGTCATCATGTTGCCAAAAGACTAAGGCGTGTTCGGGTAGTGACGCGAGTGACGCATAGGTAGCCATAAGACTGGGGAGTTCGTGCGGACCCGCATTTGTCTTTGCAAAATCATCACGGGTGATGAATGACCAAAGAGTATTGGTATCAGTATCAATGCGTGAACGGACAACCAATCTTCCCAAAAGACCCGCCGATATCGTCGAGAGTTTCGTGGTAGCGGGCGCACTGTGGCCATTGGTATCTCCTTCTACCCAGATATGTCGCGCAGCTCCCTTGCGAGGAAGGTTTTCGATTGCTTTTTTTGCCTCACTTTCCGATGAAAAACCAAGAGTGATAAAAAGATCGGCAGGCGCGCGATGCTCACCCCATGAAAGTGCCTTTTCATTAAAGGCGCCTTTATGTGAGAGGTAGATCGAGAGGGTAGTATCAGTCTTTTCGTAACGGAGTTCATCTACGGGCGTGAGTGCTGTGTTGATATCAATAACAAATTCACGCTTGCCGCGTTCAAGACCAAAGGTATCTTTCCATTCGAGCTCTTTTGCCTCAGGTGCGATAAGTTCTGTTTTTTGTGGCGCTATTTTCTGTATCTGCAAAGCCGCCAAATAATCTTTATCACGCACCGAGTCGGGGAGTACGATGAGTACCGCTGATGCTGATGCGATTGCTGACTTTAAATCACCCATATTGTCTTATTCCTAGCATATAATAAGGGCTTTTGGAGGTATTGACAAAAGGTATTTTTGGTAGTATAATAGCCATGTACACTGAACTGCTAGCCGAGGCATGGCGTCTCGGCTGAGATATGGAGGTTACGATGAAGACTGTTCTTTCAATCTTGATTCTTCTGATGGTGACGCTCATCGCACCGATTGCAGCGGAAGCCCGCTGCACCTACGGCAACATGTGCTGGGAGCGCGGAGGCCGTTCGCACAGCAGTCGCTGGAACGGTGGTGGCAATCGCTACAACGGCGGTTACCGTCACCATGATCGCGTGATCGTGGTCCAGCGTAGAGACCCAAACATTCGGGTCGAGCGCGAGCCAGGGCTGATCGATGTTCCACTCGGGATCGTCAATTTCAGTCTCGGCCTTGTCTTTGGCCGTACCAAGTTGGTGGACACCAGCTGTGCTGATGATGACATTGCCTGTCATCGTGCCAAGGGGCGCGCAGACGGTCGCTACGACGGCAAGTCTGCTGTCGCAGATGCGACCGAGTCTGACGAGTATCGCGCCACCTACGATGAGGCGATCCGCAACAGCGGACGCACCGTCGAGCCGGCAGCCGGTATCCGCGAGGAGGATGTCGAGTCAGAAGATGAATAAACATGGAGCCCCGTCATACGGGGCTCCCAACCGAGAACGACCGAACCCAATCATGGGAACGGTCGTTTTTGCTTTTCAGCATAAGATTGCTACGCTGGAGGCACGATGGAGCTTACCTATGCACTCAAAACTCCCGAGGCGACACGCGCGCTCGGCAAACTCTTTGGCGCCCAGATTAAGACAGTTGCCAGAAATAAAAAATACGCCCTTTGCCTCGCGCTTTCGGGCGAGCTTGGTGCAGGTAAAACTTTTTTTACGCAGAGTGTCGCGAACGGCCTTGGCGTGCGCGGGCGACTTCAGTCGCCAACTTTCGTGATAGCAAAACGCTACGCACTCAAAGGTTCTACATTTAAAAATGTATGGCATTTTGATTTATATCGTATCAAGTCGCCACGCGAGCTCGACGCAATCGCCTTTAAAAAAATTATTTTAGATCCAAAAAATATCGTGGTCGTCGAGTGGGCGGAGCGCGCCAAAAAAATATTTCCCAAAGATACCGTTTGGATCTCGTTTAGACATATCGCGCGCGCTGAACGCATGGTGAGATTTAGACATGGCGCGTGAACTAAAAAAATTAGTCATCCTCGATGCGCACGCGCTCATCCACCGGTCATTTCACGCGTTGCCGTCATTTGCGTCACCGTCCGGTGAGCCACTTGGCGCTGTCTACGGTGTGTCAGCGGTGCTGTTAAAATTGATTCGCGATCTGCGCCCTACACACATCGTCGCCGCGTTTGATAGAGAGGAGCCTACTTTTCGGCATATTGTGTATGAAAATTATAAGGCGACGAGATCCGAGACCAAGAGCGATCTCATCCCACAGTTCGATAAAGTAAAAGAAGTATTTCGTGCGTTTGGCATACCGATACTCGAGGCACCCGGTTTTGAGGCAGATGATATTTTGGGCACGCTCGTCGAGAAATTCAAAAAAGAAAAAGATTTGACCATCATCATCGCGTCGGGTGATATGGATACGATGCAGCTCATCGACGATAAGCGCGTGATGGTCTACACGCTCCGCAAAGGCATCGAAGATACGATATTGTATGACGAAGAGAAGGTGCTCGAACGATTTGGTTTTGGTCCTACACTCATTGCTGACTATAAGGGCTTGAAAGGCGATCCATCCGATAACATTATCGGCATCAAGGGGATTGGCGAGAAGAGTGCTACCGATCTGATTAAACACTACGGTTCGATCGAAGAGATGTATATAAAACTTAAAAAAGAGAAAAAATCACCAGCATTTCTCAAGGATCGCATCAAAAAATTGCTAATCGAAGGTGAAGAAGACGCACTCTTTTCAAAAGAACTCGCAACAATTCGCCGAGACGCGCCGGTGGAAGCGGATTTGGGTAGTATGGCATTTGCGAGTATTCCTATCGAAGAAGTATCAAAGATTTTTCGCAAGTTTCATTTCCCCAGTCTTATCTCGCGTTTGCAAGATGCTGGCGCCCCACCAAAGAAAGAAGAAGAAAAGCCAATAGTGGTGCACAAGGAGCTCGATGACAGTGTAGAGGCAGGCGCGCGCGCGGCGCTTTTCTTTGGTGAAGATGGGTTGATACTCGGTGTTGATGCAAATACATATAGTGTGCCGCAGGCGCAACGCGCGGTACTTTTGGCGCTTTTGGGCGATTCAAAAGAAGTAATCGTGCACGACGCACACGCGCTCATGACATTTTTGGGCGCGAGCTTTCCGGTGTCATTTGATACAAAGCTTGGCGCGTGGATACTCAATCCCGATGAGCGCGGATTGTCGCTCGGCGATTTGCTCGAAGGTAAACCGTTAACTATCGCCGAGGTTGTGCGCCTCGCAGATACTCTCAAAAAGAAAATAGAGAAAGAGGATCTCGCACCCATATATTTTGATTTTGAATTGCCGCTCGTGGCGATTTTATTTGAGATGGAGGAGGCGGGCATCACGCTCGATACTGCGGTACTCGCAAAACTATCAAAAGAGGCGGAGCATGAAGAGCATGTACTCGAAGCTGATATTTGGAAGGCGGCGGGAGAAGAGTTTGATATCAACTCGCCAAAACAACTCTCGGTAATACTTTTTGAAAAACTCGGATTATCTACCAAGGGTATTCGCAAAACTTCTACCAAGGCGGTATCAACGCAATTCTCAGAGCTCATAAAATTGCGTGAACTCCACCCGATCATTGATATGTTGATTAGATATCGCGAGATTTCAAAATTGCTTTCTACCTATATTACGGCACTTCCAAAGCTCATCGGGTCCGATGGTCGGGTGCATACGACATTTAATGAGACAGGGGCGGCCACAGGGCGTCTTTCATCGTCAAACCCTAATCTTCAAAACATTCCGATAAAATCAGAGCTTGGTCGTAGCATCCGTCGCGCGTTCGTCGCACCCAAGGGATATGAGCTTCTTGCGTTTGACTATTCTCAACTCGAGCTCAGAATTGCAGCACAACTTTCAGGCGATAAAAAACTCACGCACGCCTTTCAAACTAGTGAAGACATCCATACCCGTACCGCATCAGAGATTTTTCATGTGGCGACAGGTGAGGTAACAAGTGAGATGCGTAGACGCGCCAAGACGGTTAACTTTGGTATTTTGTATGGCATGGGTGCACGCTCACTCGCCGAGACAGGTCACATGACTGTCGCGGAAGCTGAGGCGGCGCTCGATAACTATTTGCAAGAGTTTCCAGGTATTGAAGAATACCGCGAGCGTACGATACATGAGGGAAGAGAGAAAGGATATGTCAAAACATTTTTTGGCCGCAAGCGGTTTTTACCCAACCTCCGTTCATCATTTGAATATATACGCAAAGAATCCGAGCGCATGGCGGTCAACGCGCCCGTACAAGGAACCGCTGCCGATATTGTAAAGCGCGCGATGATTGATATCGCGCATGAGCTCAAGCTTTCGCGCGATAACCATGATGTGCGCATGCTGCTGCAGGTGCACGACGAACTTGTATTTGAAATTAAAAAAGAAAAAATCGCCGAGACCGTAAGTACGATCAAGGCGATCATGGAGCGGGTGCCAGAGTTTTCAGTACCAATCATCGCTGAGGTGAAGCGAGGTGCAAACTGGCAGGAGATGACCTCAATGGTCTTTTAAGGATATACTAAAGATACTTGTATGAATCCAAAGATTCGGCATTCACTGTTCTTTAGATTTTTTCTTACCCTGCTCGCGCTCGGTATTTTCCCTATGGGGATCGCATCACTCTTTTTTGTCGCTACCTACCAGTCGCGTATTCGCGCAGTACTAGCCCCGAGGGATGCCACCGCTCTTATCGAGACTATTAGTATACAATTTATACTCATCTTTCTTTTTGTCTTTATTATCGCTTCGTTTGCCGCTATTATGGTTACGCGGTATATCACACGGCCTCTGTCGGTGCTGACCGAAGCGGTCAAACGAATTGGTGCAGGGAACTTTAAGGTACACATCACTGTCTCGCGTAAAGATGAGGTTGGTGTACTCGGCACTTTTTTTAATGAAATGGCAGAACGCATTCAAGAAGCAAAAGATCGCCAAGAAGAAATTTCAAAACTCAAATCAGAGTTTATCTCAATCGCCGCACACCAGCTTCGTACGCCGCTCTCGATCCAAAAGTGGGTATATCAAGGGATTAAAGACGGTGATTTTGGTAAGATAACCAAAAATCAGCGCGAAGCGGTTGAGAAGGGTACGATCGCCAATGAATCAATGATACGACTCGTGCATAATTTGTTGGATGCCGCTCGCATCGAAGAGGGAAAGTTTGGTTACAAATTTGAAGAGATTGATATCATCATATTTACCAAAAAGATTGTCGATGAAAAGATGATTTTAGCAAAAGCAAAAAATATCACACTCACGCTCGGCAAAGTGTCAGACGACCCTATCATCCTCAACGCTGATCCTGATCGTCTTTCTATCGCCATTGGCAATATTACCGAAAATGCTATTCGTTATACAGCGGCGGGCGGTACGGTATCAGTACGACTCGAGGCCGATAGCGTGTCTGTTGTTCTCAAGATTAGCGATACCGGCATCGGCATTTCCAAAGAAGATCAGCCGCGTATGTTTACCCGCTTTTATCGCGGTTCCAATGTCATGCATATGGAGACGGAAGGCACGGGGCTCGGCCTTTTTATTACAAAAAATATTATTACCGCGCACGGTGGCGAGATTTCGTTTCATTCGGAAGAAGGTAAGGGGACGACTTTTCTTATCCGTATCCCGCGCGCCTCAACACTCAAGAGTCCCGTCAATCCACCTACCGAACCCTTTGTGGCTGCACTCTAGTATGCTAGTCTAGCCCTATGACAACAGACGACTCATCGATGCCAATCGCGTCAATGCTCAAACGAAATGAAATGAAAATACTCGTCGTTGAAGATGATAAGTTTTTACGTGGGCTATTAGTAGAAAAGATTAAACACGAAGGATTTACCGTCACCGAAGCCATCAATGCGGACGAAGCATTTGCCGCAGTTCACAAAAATCCGCCACACATCATCTTGCTTGATTTAATATTGCCGGGCAAAGGTGGTTTCGAGATTCTCACTGAGCTCAAAGCGCAGCATGACTACGCATCAATTCCCATTATTATAATCTCAAACCTCGGTTCTCGTGATGATGTAGACCAAGCGATGAAATTGGGCGCTGCAGAGTTTATGATCAAGGCGCATCATACTCCACAGGAAATCGTAGAGACGATCAAAAAAGTACTCGAGGCAAACTACATAGGAAAATGATCTATCTGTTGTACGGATCGAATACTACCGCATCGCGTCAGATGTTGGAGCGTTTTGCCGTACGCTTTCGCCGTGAGGCCGGACCCGCGTGGGAGATGATCGATTGCGATGATGAGGCACGGGGCGAGCGTCTTTCACAGATTGGTTCAGGGTCACTCTTTGGTTCAAAAGATTTTTATATCATCAAGCGCGCATCAGATTTGGACGCCGATATGCGTGACGCGCTCAAGTCTCATCTTGAACGGTGGGCCCAGGATGATTCAGTCGTCGTATTTTGGGAGGAGGGGACGCCAACCAAAAATAAGATTTTTAGTGATATTGAAAAATATGCGAACAAAAAAGAGGAGTTTACTGATTTTACCCGTCAAAAATTTTCAGCATACATCGATGCGGCGGCAAAAGAAGTAGATGCTACAGTCAGTCCTCCTACCAAAGAATCACTTTGGTTTTTGTATACTAATACACCCGAGAGATTCGCCCGAGAGCTCGAAAAAGTATTGTTGGGAGGAGAGTCGCATCAGCACGAAGCTCCGGCGCCTACGAACAATGATTTGTTCTCGTTAGGCGACCTATGGGGATCGGGGGAGAGGGTGCGCGCGGCATTGTTGTTTGAGCGGTTTATGAGCGCAGGTTTTAAACCAGACGATGTACTACGCCCCTTTTTGTGGCATATCAAAAATCTTGCGCGAGTGGCATCGGGCAATACGGCAGGCGTAAAGCCTTTTGTGCTTGGTAAGGCAAAGACACAGATGCGTAATTTTTCACGCGGACAGATTGAAGGGGCATATCTTGATTTGATTGAGATGAGCGATATGAGAAAAAAAGAAACCTTGGAGACAAGGTTTCTTCAGTTTTTACTCACCCCTACTCGTTAGGCGAGTTTTTTAATTTGTGCGGCAAGGCGCGATTTTCTCCGCGCGGCGTTGTTTTTCTTGATGAGGCCTGACTTCGCGGTCTTATCGAGCGCCTTTTGCACGGCGGGCAAGAGCTTAATGGCCTCAGCCTTATTTTTGGTAAGGATGGCCTTCTCAAACCCTTTGAGGACATCACGAAGCGAGCGCTTGCGGCGTACATTGAGTACACGACGGCGCTCTGATTGGCGTAGAGCCTTGGTTGCTGATGCAGTGTTTGGCATGGGTTCTAGAGTACCTGTTTTCTCCTTGTCCGTCAATATTTTATGAAAGGATGTAGTCTCTTGCGTATTTTGCCGTTTGTCGGTAATCTTTTTCTAAACGAGTTCCAATCGGGAGGGTGGTATGGAATCGACCGAGAAGACCGAAAGGCGCAAAGCGCTTCGTGCGCGCGTCACGGCACTGTTGGCGCTACGAACAATGCAGTTCGGAGACAACAAGGCGGGTTTTGTCGCAGAAGGTTTTGCCTCAGAGCTCAAGGAGTTGAACGCAACTCTCAATCGTATGAACGCAGAGTTTCGCAGACATGATGCTGAGAGGCAAACTCCACAACTCAGGGCGCAGGCGTAGAAGACTAGGAGCCATTCAGCAGAACGGCTCCATTTTTATTTATAATTATAAGTTTTTTAATATATCGCGCAGTTCGGCAGCGCGCTCAAAATTGAGGCGAGCGGCCTCTTCGAGCATCTCTGCCTCCACCTCACGCTTGAGTTCTGTGGCTGATCGTTTGTCTTTGCCAAACATCGCGAGTACATCATCTTTGACTATTTTTTTCTTGCCTGCAAAAAGCGGTTTGCGTATTTCTTTGACGAGCGCGGTTGGCGTGATGCCATGTGCTTTGTTATACGCCTCTTGGTATGATCTGCGGCGCGTGGTCTCACTGATCGCTGTTTTCATCGAGTCAGTCATCTTGTCTGCGTACAAAATGACATGGCCGTCAGGATGGCGTGAGGCACGACCCATGGTTTGGATAAATGAGGTGACATTGCGCAAAAAACCTTCTTTATCCGCATCCAATATACAGATGAGCGATACTTCGGGCAGATCAAGTCCTTCACGAAGGAGGTTGATGCCTACCACTGCGTCAACATCGCCACGGCGGAGTTGCTGTAAAATCTCATAGCGCTCGATCGTTTTGACCTCCGAGTGAAGCCATGCGATTTTCAGATCGCGTTCGCCCAAATACTCAGCGATATCTTCAGCCATCTTTTTGGTGAGCGCTATGACAAGTGATCGCTCTTTTTTCTTGGCACGGATGACGATTTCTTTTTCTGTATCCGCGATCTGCTTACCCGCAGGGCGCACTTCTACCGTAGGATCCAAAAGGCCCGTCGGGCGTATAAGTTGTTCGGCGATATTGCCGTGCGCTATCTCATACGCACTCGGGGTCGCGGAGACGAAAATGGTCTGACCTACTTTTTTCTTGAACTCATCGAAAGTGAGCGGGCGATTATCGAGCGCTGATGGTAGACGAAAGCCAAAATCAACGAGCGTTGTTTTGCGTGCACGGTCTCCGGCCTGCATACCTCTGATCTGGGGAAGCGTCATATGTGACTCATCAACGAAGGTGATAAAACCTTTCGGCATATAGTCGATCATGGTGGTTGGCGGCTCACCAGGCGCGCGGCCTGCGAGGTGCCGCGAATAGTTTTCAATACCCAAGGTGTATCCTGTCTCGCGCAGCATCTGGAGATCATAACGAACGCGCCTACGCAATCGTTCAGCTTCCAGCTCTTTACCATTTTGCTCAAGCTCACCTGTTCGCTCTGTCAATTCTTTTTCTATAGCCACTACCGCGCGCTTAATATCATCTTCAGGCGTCATAAAGTGTTTGGCAGGGAATATGCGGATTTCTGATTGGGATACGAGTTGTGAGTCGAACGCCAGAGGACCTTCTAATACTTCTTCTACCTCATCACCAAAAAAGTTGATACGCAATACACGATCGCCCGACGGCAGCGCGATAATGACCGAATCACCCTTGCGTGACCAAGTGCCAGGTTTGCGCTCGATGTCGTTTCGTATGTATTGGAGTTCGGCAAGTTTGCCTGAGAGCGCTTTGAGACTCATGCGCTCGCCTCGCCGCATGATAAATGAAAAATCTAAATAGGCCTCTGGCGCGCCGATGCCGTAGATAGCCGATACGGAGGCGACGATAATCAAATCTTTGCGGGTGAGTGCTGCTTGGGTCGCTGCGTGGCGGAGCTCGTCGATAAACTGATTGATCTTTGCGTCCTTTTCTATATAGGTATCCGTATTTGGCATGTATGCTTCAGGTTGGTAGTAGTCGTAGTAGCTGACAAAATAATGCACAGCACTGTCAGGAAAAAATTCTTTGAACTCTTCGTAGAGTTGTGCGGCAAGAGTTTTGTTGTGAGAGAGGATGAGCGCGGGTCTACCAGTATTTGCGATGATATTTGCCATGGTAAAAGTTTTACCCGAACCCGTAACACCCAAGAGTGTTTGGTATTGTTTGTCATCTTGAAGCCCGCGTGAAAGTTTCTCAATTGCTTGAGGTTGATCGCCAGACGGTTTGAATTGTGAGACAAGACGAAATGACATACGATGAAAGCAATGATAGCATACCTCTCCGGCATTCTTGCGTTTCGTGGTACCAAGCACCTCATCATCAATGTAGGTGGTGTTGGCTACAAAGTATCAGTCTCACTCGAGACGGCAAAGACACTGCCCAAAAAAGGCGAGCCCGTCGAGCTTTTTACACATCTTGCGGTGCGTGAGACAGCACTCGAACTCTACGGTTTTGCTACCATGTCAGAGCTTGAGATGTTTGAAATGCTTATTGGTATCTCCGGTATTGGTCCGCGATCTGCCCTCGGCATACTTTCAGTAGCGCCCCTCGATTCGCTCCGGCGCGCTATCGCGTCAGGCGAGACAGTGTATCTAACAAAAATATCAGGTATTGGCAGGAAGACGGCTGAGAAAATAATGCTCGAGCTCAAAGACAAACTTGGCGGCGCAGACGGTGTCACTATTTCATCGGAAGAATCTGACGCGCTCGATGCACTCGTATCGCTTGGTTACAATGTGCGCGAAGCGAGAGACACGCTCCACAAGTTGCCTCGCGATATCGAAAGCATTGATGGCAAGATCAAGGAGGCGCTCAAGATGTTAGGTAGACATAAGTCATGAGAAAACTTATTCCTCAACCTATCATGCTGGTATATCACTGGTGCATGGCGCTCACCGCCGCTCTCTGGTATCAGTTTCCATCACGCAAGCTTACGGTTATTGGCGTGACGGGTACCAATGGCAAATCAACCACCGTTGAGATTTTACATCATGTTTTTGAAGAAGCAGGGCATAAGACGGCGTCAGCCTCATCGCTCCGTTTTCGCATCGGTAGTGAGGAGGTGGTTAATGATAAAAAAATGACCATGCCAGGACGCTTTTTTGTGCAAAAGTTTTTATTCGATGCCAAGGCGGCAGGGTGTGATGTGGTGATTTTGGAGACGACCAGTGAAGGTGCGCGGCAATTTCGCCACGCGCACATTGCATTTGATACCGTTGCGATCACTAATCTGACGCCCGAGCATATCGAGTCGCACGGCGGGTTTGAGCAGTATCGTGAAGCCAAGCTCAAGATTTTCCGCGCGCTTAACAATTCGTGGAAAAAGAAAAAACATATTATAGTCAACGCGACAATGACCGATGCCAAGATGTTTCTTGATGCTGCTCCTCACGCAGAGGTATGGGAATACGCACGAGATGCAAAGCTACTTGAGAGTTCACTTCACGCGGTATCACCTACGGATGTTTCGTTTGAGCGCGGCGTCTCTTTTATGATTGAAAGGACATATTTTGAGTCAATGCTGGAAGGCGAATTTAATCTTGAAAACATCTTGTGCGCGATTGCGGTTGCATCAGCTCACCATGTCCCGCCCGAATCAATACGCCAAGGTATTGGTAAGGTACTCGGTGTCGCGGGCCGTCTTGAATATATCTCACGCGAACCGTTTGCGGTGGTGGTTGATTATGCGCATACACCCGACGCACTCGAAAAGGTATATCAAACACTTAAGCCGCAAGCAAAGCATCTTGTATGCGTGTTGGGGGCCGCTGGCGGCGGGCGTGACAAATGGAAACGCCCTGAGTTAGGCAAGATCGCCGACCAGTTTTGCGATGAGATTATTTTGACCGATGAAGATCCATATGACGAAGATCCAAAAACCATTACCGATGAAGTTTCAAAGGGGATTACTACGCACAAAGCGGTCATCGAGCTTGATCGTAAAAAAGCTATTGAGATAGCGATACAAAAGGCGAACGCTGGCGATACTATCATCATCACCGGTAAAGGATTCGAACCGCTCATGGTACTCGCCGGTGGCAAAAAAATCCCGTGGGATGATCGTGCTATTGCGCGCAATATAATAAATAAGTCATAAAATAAAAAATCAGCCGACCCCATGATAGGATACGGCTGCGTGTGTGTAAGATTTGGTTTTTATGATCACCACCCAAACCTTCTTCGATCGGTCTTGAGTTGGCGTTGAGGGCGCGTCTTGAGATACGCTTCGATGGCTTTTTGGCAGTCTTCTTGCGTGCGATGCCGACCTCTTCGTTTGAGGCCGCAAACCGAGCAATACGCCGCGCGACCCGTATCGCCCCTTTTCTTTGCCACGAGTCCTCCTTTGGTACGAGAGTTCCAAGCTACGATACCGATTCTTTGCCTTACGGTCAAGCGTAGCAAAACCGTCCCTAGACCGTTAGAATAGAGACAAGGGTCATCTTTATTGATTACTATTTAATAATATTTTATGGAACAAGAAAAAGAAGGGTTCAAAGTATCTATCAGTTCGTCTGCTGGCGGGCTTATGCGATGGCTTATTATCGGCGTGCTCGCGGCATTGGCTATCTTTTTGTTGGTTACGGCAAAGAGCACCTACCGACAAAATGATTATCCATCACGCACCATCTCAGTATCCGCCGAAGAAAAGCGTGTCGTAAAGCCTGATATCGGTCTTATCTCGTTTACGATTCGTGAGGAGAATGCGTCACTGGAGGTAGCACGCGATGCTGCATCGAAAAAATCGCAAAGTGTCATCGATTTTCTTAAAAAGAATGGCGTAGAGAGTCGTGATATCAAGACGACTTCATACAACATTTATCCGTCTGAAGAGTATGATTATCGTCCATGTGTAAGTACTGAAGGCGCGAGTGTCATCTGCCCTCCACGCAAAGGTACCAAAAAGTTCGTCATTGAAGAGACTATTGCCGTCAAAGTGCGCAAGCTCGACGACATCGGCAAGATCACTACAGGTGCTACCGAGGCGGGAGTAAACCAGATTGGTCAACTCCAGTTTACGGTTGACGATGAGGTAGTAGAAAAATTGCGCGCCGAGGCGCGTGAGGCGGCTATCACCAAAGCGCGTGCCGAGGCAAAAGTACTCGCGGGCAACCTCGGTGTACGACTTGGTAAGCTCACTGGGTTTTCTGAGAATGGTGGTGGCATGCCTCCAATGTATTATGCTCGGGAAATGGGTTTGGGTGGCGATACAAAGAGTATGGCCGCACCCGTACCGAGCATTCAGCCAGGAGAAAACGAGATTGTAGCGTCGGTCTCGCTCATCTACGAGATCAAGTAAGCATGCGCGAAGAGCTTGTCATAGTTCTGCACAATATACGGAGCCTACACAATGTAGGCTCCGTATTGCGTACGGCTGACGGCGCAGGTGTGGCAAAAGTATATATGACCGGGTATACACCGAGTCCTACTGACGAGATGGGCAGGGTACGCAAGGAGATCGCCAAAACCGCGCTTGGCGCTGAAAACTCTGTTGCGTGGGAATGTGTGGCGGACATTTCTCGTTTGATCACAAAGCTCAAAAAAGAAGGGTTTTCGATCGTAGCGCTTGAGCAGAGTGATGACGCGAAAGATTATCGAGAGTTTTATCCACAATTTCCGGTAGCACTCATCGCTGGCAATGAAGTGCGTGGGTTATCAGGTGCGCTTTTAGAAAAAGTCGATGCGAGCATTGTACTGCCGATGCGTGGCAAAAAAGAATCACTCAATGTGTCGGTTGCGGTTGGCGTTGCAGTATATAAACTTACTGATACGAGATAGCTTTGACGACTGATCCACGCGCGTCTTTGAGTATCACCGAGTCGCGTATATCTGACCAGATATGTTCGGGGCGATTGAGGTACACCCAGTATTCATCACCATAAAAATCCGTATCACTTTTGTGATTTTTTACGCAGGCATCATAGCTTGCGTTTTTTTGTATAAACTCACGGCAGGTATTGTCGAGGAAAAATGGGATATTGGTAGGTATGCGACAGGCAGAAATCGTTTTTATATATTGGTAGCAGGTATCACTCAAGCTATCTTGCCCCGGTTCGCGTGAAGGCGAGGGGCATGAATCTGAAATGCGTGGAGTAAAGGTTTTATATTGAGAAAAATACGGCGCACATTTATTAAGGCGAAAGTTTTCACCCAAGGGGCTACGACCCGTAACAACATGGATTCGCGCAGAACCCCGCAGTATAAGGCGATCTTGGTTATAGAGGGAAGAGATTCCGGGTATGAGCGATATGCCCCCGAGCTTATATGATTCACCCTTGCTATCAGCAATCATCCAATCACTAATATCAACCGGCGCGGCATTTTTAGTGGGCGCGTAAACTATCTCTACATACTCTTCATTGATATTGCGTGATTTTGCATTGCGCGTTGAGAGTGCAAATGAGCGCGCAAGAATATCTTGTGGTACGGCAGGAGGAGGTGTGAGAGTTATGGTAGGAGGTGGGGTGGTGCCCGTGCTACCGCGTGGTCCGCGTAGTATAGATTCTTGCATGCGGATCACGCCAAATTCAGCTTTGGGGTTAAGGGGTGTGATGACGCCGCCCGCGATGCCTCCGCCGAGCGTGGTAAAGTGCGCAACCGCGAGAAGTCCAATAACCACCACGGCAAGCAAGAGCACGTCTTGATTCATAGTGATAGTATATCAGCGTTTTGACGCTCGAACACCCCGCGTGATAGAAATAGATACATACACATTATGGAAACGATAGTTCTTGATATAGAAACAGAGAAGGAATTTAAGGAAGTTGGTGGGAAACAAAATATGCAGATGCTCGGCGTGACAGTAGTAGGTACCTACGCGTATAGTACCAAGCGCGCGTATGCCTACGAAAAGCATGAGTTTGGCGAGCTCGAACCACTACTTCAAAACTCCGGTCTTTTGATAGGGTTTAATATCAATCACTTTGACTTGCCGGTATTGCAGCCGCATGTAGGTATTGATCTGCAAAAACTGCATGTACTCGACTTGATGGAAGATATTGAGAAATCTGCCGGCTTTCGTCTTTCTCTTGATAACCTCACGCGAGCGACGCTGGGCGCGGGGAAAATCGGTTACGGGCTCGATGCGATCTGGTGGTGGCGCGATGGCTTAAAAGACAAGGTGAAGGAATATTGTCTAAAAGATGTTACGCTTACCCGAGACCTCTACGAGTTCGGTAAAGAACGAGGATTTGTCTTAGGCGACACGCGTGATCGGGGGCGTATACGCATACCGGTCAGGTGGTCTGATATAAAACCGCGAGAGAGGGAACCATATGTCCAAGGAAGCCTTATCTGACAAAAACAATGAGCGAATATTTCGCAATGATGCAGGGGAGCAACTCTCCCTTCGCGATGTTGTGCTACGCATTCGCGATAAAATCGCACTCGACAGGCTCGCTACCCACGAGATTGTGGTGGGGAGCGATTCACAGGCTGCCGAGAGTGGCAGTGCTGCGTTTGTGACCGCAATTGTCGTGCGCAAAGTAGGCAACGGCGCTATTTATTTTTGGACACGCAACAATCAAGAATTCCATGGGCTCCGCGATCGTATATGGAAAGAAGCATTTCTCTCCATCATGCTCGCGCAAGAGATTCGTAGTACGGTACGCGAGGTGATTGGCGACGAGGTGTTTTGGGAAGATCGCCTTGAGGTGCGCTGTATACACCTTGATATGGGTCTCAATGGCCCTACCAAGTCATTTATTGATAGTATTGCTGGTATGGTGCGGGGATTTGGGTTTGTGCCCGTCATCAAGCCATATTCGTACGGCGCCTCGGTAGTTGCTGATCGCCACACCTAAAAAAGTAATGTCCTCGTAGTTCAATGGATAGAATATCTCCCTCCGAAGGAGGTGGTGCAGGTTCGATTCCTGCCGAGGACACAAGGAGTTTTCAACAGGGTACTTGACGAAAACTGCTATATTTGATATTATTTGAGCTAGGAGATTCGTTCTTTTAGCTCACAGACTCCAAGGAGGGAGGTATACCATGTACTCGCATATGCTCGCGTATGTCGTTGCCGGTTTTTGCGTGTTATTTCTTTTCATCTTTCTGCTGCAAGTGGTTCGTGCCCGCAAGGACCGTGCCCGCAGCGAGGCGGCCCATAAGGCTGCCGCGGTAGAAAGATTCAAAGAAGTTTTTGGCATCTCAGCTTACACTGGTCGCGCGGAGGCTATCGCGCGGGTCAAGACCGTCATCATGGCGCTTAGCCTCAAGCGCACACAGGATCTGAGCAACTACGAGGAGCACAACAAGAATCGTCTTGAGGCAATTCGTCTCGCTCAGCACTTCGGTTTTTCTGTGCTGACTGGGCGTGAGGCGCAAGAGCAGGCTCGCCGCGCTCATAGGAGTCGTCTAGCGACGACCTCCCGTCAGACGGGAGGAGCGGCCGAAACCGCCGCGTAAATGCGGTCAAAACCCCAGACCCACAATCGCCATCATGGCGATTGTGGGCGGGGTTTATTTTTTTATAGAAATGTGTAGAATGATGGGACAATGCGCGGTTAGCTCAGTGGTAGAGCAGTGCTTTTACACAGCAAAGGTCGGGGGTTCGAATCCCTCACCGCGCACCAGAATTGAAATCTGTCTGGAGTTTGCTATTATCTTTCTACGCACGCCGTGGTAGCTCAGTGGTAGAGCAGACGCCTGAAGAGCGTCGTGTCGGGTGTTCGATTCACCCCCGCGGCACAATGTCGGAACGACAATATAAATAAAAATGAATCGAAGGGATTCGAGCGCCACCGGTTCGAGCGAGGATCCCCGTATTTGTTGAGGAGAGAAATGATTCACCCCCGCGGCACCAGAAACAAAAAATCCCCGTACGGGGATTTTTTTGTTTGAGATGCTATTGTTATTCGTTTTTTACCTTGATGCGCTCGCTACGATTTTTGTCCATTTTAGGAAGCTTTACCGTGAGCAAGCCATTTTTGAGTGATGCCTCAGCCCCATCTACATCGACTTCGCAGGGGAGCAGGATTGATCGTGAGAAGCTACCCCAATACAGTTCCTGGTAGTAGTAGTCATCATGCGCGATTTCGCGCGCTTGCTCGCGTTTTCCGCGTATGGTGACCATCTCACGAGTGATCTGCACATCCAAATCATCAGGGCGGACGCCCGCAACTGTTGATTGGATGACAATCTCATCATCTTTTTGGTAGACATCAACGGTGAGCTGACCCTCTTCTTCTGGTGTCATCCAGTCTTCTTCTTTTTTGATGGGTGCTGATTTGGCACGAGGCTTGGTATGGGTGACAGCCAAATGCGCGCGGGGCGGTTGTGGCTCCGACTCAACCTCTTCTTCCTCAAAATAATCTTCTTGTTGTTGAGGTGCCGCGACAGTACCTGTCAGGCGTTCAAAAAATGATCTTCTATCTTTTGGCATAATATTTTTTAATTGTATGCTTAATGCGCTCAAACGAAAAGAGGATAAAAATACCAGAGACGATGAGCAGGAGCAGGGCGGGTTCGATCCTGTGCCCTTCTGACCTTAGTATAAAAATATTAAAGAGCGAGTGCAATACCGTTGCCGCTAAAAATCCCAAAATCGCGTCAAATTCCTCACGAAGCCAGCCAGAAAGAAATGCTTTTGCTATGAAATAGCCGAAAATCCCTGATGAAAGGGTGTGGAGCAAGGTAGGGCCCAAAAACCGAAGGTTGGCGGTAGTAAAGCCGTGCAAGAGCGCTGTCTGAAACGGATTCCAAAGATAAAAGGCGTTTTCAACCGCTGCAAATCCAAGTGCCGCGGTGATGAGATAGATCATGGCATCTGCCGGTTCATCGTATTCACGCCGCCAAAAGATGAGCACGAGGACTGCGAAATATTTTACAAACTCTTCGATAGCCGCAAATCCGATAAGGAGTAGGAGACTCGTGTTACCAGAGAGTTCAGCAGGCACCCCTTTTGTGCAATCGGTATCGCTGTAGTTGAGGTATTCGAGTACGCCAGAGAGCCATGAGCATTGCATGACGAGTGCCAAGGGAATTGCGAGCATACCTCCTACAAAAGCGAGGATGATGAGCCGGCGCGGTTCAGGCGATTCGTCTTCTTTGAGCCAAAACCAAAGCCAAACAAACGCGGCAAGAAATCCGGCGGCAAACGCCCACGCGAGCGGTTCGAGGTTTAAGCTCTCAACGGGTTTGAGCGCTTGGGCAAGCCAATCCATTTTTTTATTATAACCTTTCTGCGATCAAAAGGCGCTTTTCTGCAAACGGAAGAAGTCCCCAGATGTATTCGGTAGCAAATGGGATAAACGGATGAAGATTTTTAAGTGAGGTCGCGAGTATATAAAAGAGCATATCGCGAGTCTCGCGCGAAGGATTTTTCTTCGCCTCCTCGATATACACTGCGCAAAAGTCATTCCAAAAGAAATCATAGGCAGCATGCAACCCTTGACCAAACTCATACGAGGCGATTGAGTCGGTGACCGCTTTCTCCATCGCGTCGCATGCCTCTAGCACTTTTTTTGATGCATCGTCTTTCGGTTTTGGGCGTTTAATCTCGCGCGGGTCAGTGCCGATCTGTACCATGATAAAGCGCGATGAGTTCCAAAGCTTGTTTAAGAATTTTTTACCGGCACGGAGCGGGTCTTCCGTCCAATGAATGTCTTGGGTACCCATGGCCTGCCAAATAATACCAAAACGCATAGCATCAATGCCGTATGTTTCAATCAATTTCATCGGGTCGACGACATTGCCTTTTGATTTTGACATCTTACGGCCGTTTTTATCGAGGATGGTCGGGTGGGTATAGACAGTTTTAAATGGCACATCATCCATAAACTCGAGACCAGAAAACAGCATGCGGAAAATCCACAGATAAAAAATCTCACGCGCAGAGGAGATGAGTGCGGTAGGGTAGTAGTCTTTCAGATCAGTAGTCTGATCCGGCCAATGAAGGGTGACAAAGGGCCAGAGAGCTGACGAAAACCATGTGTCAAGCACATCATCAGTCTGACTCCACGGTTTTTTACAACGGCGACAGAGATCAGCGGGCGCTACGAGTCCCACGCGCCATTCTTCGTTTTCTTTGCATTCGCAGTGCCACGCGGGGATGCGGTGACCCCACCACAGCTGTCGCGAGATATTCCAATCACGCAGATTTTTTGCCCAATCGAGCATCATGTCTTTGCGGTTGGGTGGTACAAAAGTGACTTTATTTTTCTCAATCGCTTTACGAGCTTTGTCGGCGAGCTTGTCCATCTTTACAAACCATTGGTCAGAGAGTAGTGGTTCGATGACGGTCTCGCAGCGATCACAAATACCGATCGAGTGATCAAGGTCTTCTATTTTTACAAGTAATCCAAGTTCTTCTAGATCTTTTACCAGTGCTTCACGGGCCTCGGCAACTTTCATGCCGGCGAAACGCGCGCCTGCAGCTTCGGTCATACGGCCATCGGTGCCGATGATCTCAAGCGTTTTGATTTCTGGATGACGGGAAGCAATCTCAAAGTCAGCGACATCGTGCGCAGGGGTGACTTTGATGATACCTGAGCCAAATGACATATCAGCTGCGTCATCGGCTACGACTGGCAATTCGTATTCTTTTTTGCGCGGTGATTTGCCAGCTTTGGTATCAGGGTCGACTGATTCGATGGTCATCGTCTTGCCCGTATAGTCTTTGTAACGCTCATCTTTGGGGTTTACCGCGAGTGCGGTGTCACCGAGCTTGGTCTCGGGGCGGGTGGTCGCGACAACTACCGGACCATATTGGATAAAATAGAGCTTACCCTGTTCTTCTTTGTAGGTTATCTCGAGATCCGAGATGGTGCTCTGGCAACGAGAACACCAATTGACCACGCGCTTACCACGATAGATATAACCCTTTTCGTGATAATGCAAAAATACTTGTTCGACGGCGTGTTGGTACTCTTCATCCATCGTAAAGCGCGCACGTGACCAATCAGCAGAGATACCGAGGTGCTTGAGTTCTTGATCGATATTTGATCCAATCTCACGCATATATTCCCAGACGCGCAGGGCAAATTTTTCGCGACCAAGCGTTTGACGCGTCACCCCTTCTTTTTTGAGTTCTTTTTCAACCGCGAATTGACCCGCGATACCCGCATGGTCTTTGCCCGGTAAAAAGAGGGGACGAAAACCCTCCGCGCGTTTTCGGCGGACGATGACATCAGAGATGATATTTTCGAGCGCGTGGCCTACATGGATGTGCCCGGTGATATTGGGCGGCGCCATCATAAGTGAAAATGGTTGACGTGCGCCGGCGTCAGGAAGGGTATCGGGATTAAAAAGCCCTGAGGATTCCCAGAGGCGAAAGATTTCGTCTTCGTGTGCGGACGCTTCGTAACTTTTTGGGAGGTCTTCGAGTTTCATTTGTACTTTTATTATAAGGGGAGCGTAGCATGCGCTTCGAGCTTTTTCCAGTTGGCGAAATCATCACAAACCGCATGAAAATATGCCGATGCCGCGATCATTGCCGCGTTGTCTCCCGTCATCGAGAGCGGTGCCAAATAGAGCGCGCGGTTTTGTTTTTCTTTTTTTACCGCATCGCGCATGCGTGCTCGCAACTGCGTGTTTGCTGCGACTCCTCCGCCAACGATGATGGATTTTGCTTTGTGTTCGGCTGCCGCACGCATGGTTTTGAGCATAAGTACATCGATAACCGCATCTTCAAACGATGCGGCAATATCATTTTTACTAAAAGGAATTTTTTGTTCACGCAAATCACGCAGTTGGTAGAGTACGGCGGTTTTCAGGCCTGAAAAACTAAAGTTATAATTTTTTTGTTGTAACATTGGGCGGGGGAATGAAAAGCTGTAGCGGTTGCCGGTACGCGCGAGACGGCTTATCTCGGGTCCACCCGGATACGGTAGCTCGAGCATGCGTGCTACTTTATCAAATGCTTCACCCGCGGCGTCGTCTACCGTCTCACCCAGCACCTGATATTTACCCCATGATTTTACAAGTACGATCTCGGTATGACCACCTGACACTAAGAGTGCTATGAGCGGGAAGGCCACTTTTGATACACGCGGGCCCAGAAGCGGTGTTACTAAATGCCCTTCCATATGATTGGCTGCCACCACCGGCAGATTCCATTCTTGTGTTAATTTTTGGGCGAAGGTAATACCGGTCCAAAGTGCGGGTTCAAGGCCGGGGCCTACGGTGACTGCTATCGCATTTATTTCTTTTTGCGGATCACCAATACCAGCCTTACGGAGCGCTTGTTCAAGGATAATTGGCAGATTACGGATATGTTCGCGCTTGGCAAGGTTTGGTACCACGCCACCATAGGGCGCGTGCATTTTGATTTGCGAGGAGATGATATTTGCGCGCACACGAAACTTAGGTGAGGCAAGCCCGCCCGACGCGTCAACAACCGCGATGGCGGTTTCATCGCACGAGGTCTCGATGCCTAAGATTGTAAGGTCTTGGCTACCTTTAAGCATGATGGGATATTAACAAATTTACCTTTATAGTGATAGCTAGTTATTGATATACTGACAGTAAGTCGGCTAATTATTTAAAAGTAGAAACTTTTATGAAAACAAAAAAAGCCTCTGCGAGTTGGTATATCGCCGCAACGCATTACCTAACCGCGGGTTTCGTTGTGCCACTTATCGTGAGTTTGGTTTATAGTTTTATGATCTTTCCAAAAATAGGTTCGATTGACTCAACGGTTTTATGGGTAGTCGAGCTTGTTATAAGTATTCTCGCTATAGTACTCGGAGTGATTTATTCGGCTCGATATTTACAAAAGACATATATAATCCAGGAAAAAGACAAAATAGTCTTGTTATCGAGCATTTACTTCTTTTTAGTTACGGGGGCATTCGTGGCGATGGGGTCCTTTACTAGATCGTTTTTTGGAGTTTCTAGTTTATGGAATATTGCGGACTACATTTTTCGCCTGGCAGCATTTTATCTGGTAAGCAAAAAGTTTGTAACTAATACTGAAGAGGCTGTCGTCTCGACCCAGTCTTCAACTCCAGCTGTTTAACTAAATTTAATAAGTGTGCGCCCTGGAAGGATCGAACTTCCGGCCTTTTGCGTGTCATGCAAACGCTCTACCACTGAGCTAAGGGCGCAAAAACAACGCGTTTATTCTAGAGTATTTAGTTGAGACTTTCCAGCTCCGCGCGCCGCACCGCCTTTTTCTCAAATTTCGCATTGTCGGTACCTTCTATACTAGTCACTTTTAGCACAGAGTAGGTATCGTTGTCTGGATTGTAGCCGAGCACTCTCCAGCCTTCCTCAATATATTCACCATTGTTTCTCGGTACGCGAACAGTTGCCCCCACCTCAAGGCGAGGGGCGGCTTCCTGAGATTCGCCTAACTCTTCATTGGGATTTTTTGGTATTTCCATATTCATAGATATAGTGTATCACGCTCGTTTATTTTTATAAGCGGCCCCACCGGGAATCGAACCCGGATTTACGCCTTGAAAGAGCGCTGTCCTAACCATTAGACGATAGGGCCGTATGACGCGGTCATCGTATCATTTTTGTCCTCATACGAAAAGTCCCGAGCCAAATCTTCCCTACAAAGCGTTCTATGGCTATACTAGAGAACATCATGCAAGATTACTCCGTAGGGCATGTAGCTATCATTCCTGACGGCAACCGCCGGTGGGCAAAGGAACGAAGTCTCTTCCCGTGGCTCGGACACAAAGAAGGTATTACCGCATATGAAAAAGTCATTGATCGCGCGCTCGAACTCAATATCTTTTGTGTGTCTTTTTGGGGGATGAGCGTCGATAATATCAAAAAACGCCCAGCTGCTGAAGTCGAATTTCTCCTCAAAGCTTTCTCAAAGGCTCTTTTAGACGCGCTTGAAAATCCACGACTCAAAGAAAACGATGTACGCATATCGATTGTAGGCGAGTGGCGTTCGTTGTTTCCTAAAAAACTGGTAGAGACTGGCGAGCGACTTATAAAAGAGACCAAAGACCGTAAAAAACATGTCATGAATTTAATGCTGTGTTACGACGGCAAGACAGAAATGACGCGAGCATTTGAAGCGGCTGTGGCGTCTGATAAACCATTTACCTCTCCAAAAGAATATTTATGGACGCGCGATCTTCCGCCCGTAGATCTCGTGATTCGTACCGGCGGTGATTCACACTTATCAGCGGGATTTATGATGTGGGATACAGCGGACGCGCAGTTGTATTTCACCGAAAAGCTTTGGCCCGATTTTACGCCTGATGACTTTGAAGGTGCTATAAAAGATTTCAAAAGCCGTGAACGAAGATTTGGCGCGTGATATACTATTTATATGAATAGTGCCCTCATTGCGGGGGAATATCTTTGGTGGCAGTACGAGGCGGGGCTCGTGCTGATGTTTGAGGCGTGGATGAATGTGCAGTGGTTTTTACTGCATTTCTTTTCCGTTCCCGAACTTGCCCGTAGTCTGTTCGCGCCCTTTCACCGTATGCGCGAACAGAAAAAACAAGGGTTTGATCTCGAAGATATTTTTGAAGTATTTGCAGTCAATATCTTGATGCGTGTGGTGGGCGCGCTCGTACGGCTGGTTTTTATTAGCGCAGGATTAGTTGTGCAAGTAGGGGCGTTTGTAATCGGCTTTATCGTTGTGGCCGCCGCACTTTTGAGTCCCATAGCCATTCCCGCACTTTTTATCAGTGGCGTATGGATGATTGTTTTTTGATATGATCCCGCAGAGACATATTTTACGCATTGAGCAGGCCCTCTCGACGGGCGCGCGTGGGATGCTCGTCAAAATATTTTTATTTGTAGGTATCGCGGGTGTTGGATTTTTTGTTGCGGCAAACATATTGCCCGTCAACATTCCATATATCAATGTGGCGGGAGGCATGGGGCTCATAGCATTCTCATTTTTCTTCTTTTTTGGGTTTCTTGAGTTTTATTATCGTACGGCGCTCACGGGCGAGATGGTCTCGATTGGCTCGGGGCGCATCAAGGTATCTTCCGAGATACTACGCCTGTGGGCGCTCATGCCACGTGGGCCCGATGACAAGCTTTCATTTCGTGAATGGTGGCGCGCGCTTGCAGACACCGACGCGTTTCATCTTTTGCTTTTTCGTCTTGGTATCGCGCGCGGGGATTTTGATGCGTGGTTTAAAATATATCAAACATCAAACGCGCCGCAAGCAACTATTGAGGCGATCGTAGGAGAGAGTCATGCATTGTCAGTTGCGCGCGTACTGGTATTTGCGATTGACGCAGATACATCATTTGCCGAATTTTTATTTGCGCACGAGGTAAAGCGCGAAGATTTGGAAGGGGCGGCTTTGTGGGTAGAGGCCGAATTTGAAGAAGAATACGCACGCACACGCTGGTGGAGCCGCGCTCGACTCGCGCGTATACCGGGCATTGGAAAAGATTTGGGATACGGTTACACATGGACGCTTAATCAGTATTCGCATGATCTTTCATACGGCACGACGCATTTTGCACGAGAAGCGCGTAAAGATGAGATTGAGCGCGTAGAAGAAGTGCTGGCACGCAACGCGCAAGCCAATGTGCTGTTGGTAGGTGAGGAGGGTTCGGGCAAGCACGCGGTACTTGAGGGTCTCGCAGAGTGGATTCGCACTGGTCACGCGCATCCGGCGCTCGAACACAAACGGGTGGTATTTTTTGATAGCTCGTCGGTTGTTGCTGGAGCGCAGACCAAAGGCGCCTTTGAGAGTTTGATGATTCAAATGTTTAACGAAGCGGTTGGTGCTGGCAATATCCTTTTGGTTATAGAAAACTTTCCGAGCTTTATTGCCTCAGCCCATGAGCTTGGCGTCGATGTAGTCACACTCCTCGAGCCATATATGGCTGGTTCAGCGATACAGATAGTAGCGCTCTCTGATACAGATTCATTTCATCGCGATCTCGAATCAAACGGCAAGATTATGAAGCTTTTTGAAAAAGTGACACTCGAAGAGCCCACGCGGGAGCGTACGCTCGGTATGTTGCAAGATGCGCTCGGTGTCATCGAGCCACATACAAGAAAGTTTTTTACCTATCCCGCGCTTTTGCGTGCCTATGAACTCGCCGATAGATTTATCACAACTGGTGCTATGCCTGAAAAGGCTATCGATCTTTTACAGCAAGCCGCATCAGCGGTACCGACCGATCGTATTGTGATTATGCCTTCTGATATCGATACGGTGGTAGAAAAAAAGACGCATATACCTACGACCATTGCCGAGCCAGAAGAGAGGTCAAAGCTTTTGCATCTCGAAGAATTGATAGGCGCCCGCGTGATCGGGCAGGCGCGAGCAGTACATGCAGTATCTGATGCGTTGCGCAGAGCGCGCTCAGGGCTTCGTGCCAGCACGCGACCCGTAGGATCATTTTTATTTTTAGGACCTACGGGCGTTGGCAAGACCGAGACCGCAAAAGCGTTGGCATTTACCTATTTTGGTGGGGAGGAATCAATGTTTCGGTTTGATATGTCTGAATATCAAGGCGTTGATGGTATTGAAAAACTGATTGGTTCGCGCGATGCGCACGATCCCGGTATTCTCGTATCACGCCTTCGCGAAAAACCTTTTTCTCTGTTGCTGTTTGATGAGTTTGAGAAAGCATCCCACGAAGTTCATAATCTCTTTTTACAGATTCTCGATGAAGGGCTTTTCTCCGATGGTGCAGGTAAAAAAGTTTCTGCGCGCGAGACGATGATTATCGCCACCTCAAATGCAGGCGCCAATATTATTTGGGACTTACTCAAAGAAGGAAAAGAGCTCGCAGATATCGAAGGGCGCGTGATCGATGCGATTCGAAGAGAGCGCATTTTCTCACCCGAACTTTTAAATCGTTTTGACGCGACTATTGTATACCGCCCGCTCGACAAGTCTGAGTTGACCCAAGTAGCAATGTTGCTTTTGCAAGATTTAATGAAGAGACTTCAAAAACAAGAAATTATCTTTGAGCCGACACCAGAGCTTGCCGCGCGTGTCGTTGAGATCGGGTACGATCCGACATTTGGCGCGCGTCCTATGCGGAGAGCTATTGCTGACCGTGTCGAACAAGTGATCGCCAAAAAGATTTTGGAAGGAAAGCTTAAACGCGGTGATACGTTTCGATTTAGCGCTGAAGATATCGCAGGTCTTTAGATATGACCGAACAAAACGATTTGATCACCGAGACGATCGAGGACGTCAATAAGAGCACATTTAAATATATAAAAGATCACCCGCTCGGGGTTTTCTTTTTGGGCATACTACCGCTCATGCTCGGATTTTTTCTTATATACAAGGGGTATACTCACGACTCGCTCGGTATTGTATTTTTTATTCCGCTTGCCACATGGATGTATGTGCGTAACAAAATGTCACATCTCTTTATGCAACAATTCGCCCGCGCGAACAATTTTATCTATGCATATTACGGATCGCTTACGAATTTGGACGGCGCACTTTTCCAAAGGGGCAATGGACGCAAGATGACTGATGTAGTGAGTGGTAGGTATCGAGACAACCCGATACGTATATTTTATTATGATTTTTCTACTGGTTCGGGTAAAAATCGTCAGCATCATCCGTACACGGTTTGTGAGATTGAGTATAGCGGAGCTCTTCCTACAATATCTGTAGAAAAAGCCGGTTTTTGGGATGCCAATGAGTTTGTATCTCGCGGGCAAAAAAAGCTACAACTACACAATGCGTTTGATAAACAGTTCACTTTGTATGTTCAAGAAGATTACGAGGTAGAGGCGCTCCAGATTTTTACACCTGAGGTTGCAGAGGCTCTTTTGGATAAGGCAAAGTCTTTTGAGTTTGGTTTTCAGGGTACGCATTTGTATATTTATACGCAGGGCAATATCTCAACGCGCAAAAAATTAGAAGATCTCAAAGCGCTTATGCAGTACATTGTAGAGACTTTGAGCCCACGCATCGTACGCCTCCACGATGATGTGAGTGCAATGCACGAAGTATATACAAAAAAGCGTTTGTAAATTAGTCTAATATCATGAGCAACATGGCATATTTGAAAAGCGATATGTTCTATGGAGCAGGGCTTTTCTGGGTAAGCTTTATTTTTTTTGTTATAGTCGCTGTCTTGTTGTTGACCACTTTTTCATATTTTCTAAGAAAGACACGAAAAGAAAGCGTCATGAAAAGTATTTGGCGTGTTGGTACAATCGTGTTAGCTATTATTGTAGTTTCTATGCTTTTTATCTTGAGTAACCTCTTTTTTGTATGGTAAATTGTATTTTCTGCAAAATCGCCAAAGAAAAATAAACGCCCTATAATAAGGATATGAAAGAAATACTCAACGGAAATTACTGGCTTATAAAAATACTTTCTATTGTAAATGGGGTACTTGTATTACTTAATTTTTATGATTGGTTTTTTAATTATGATAAACGAGGGTTTTTAGATTTCGGCGCTTATGTTGGCATATCATCCTTTTTTATACTATTCTCGCTTCTCATTGGGCTACCACCATTTTTGGTAGCACTTTGGAGATGGATTAGAGAAGACGAACAACCCTTTCATTCTTTCTTGTATTCGTCTTTACTCATAATCAGTATTATTTTACTTCTTACTAGTATTTTTATTTTTGGTGGTAGTGGGTGGCACTGGTGAAATGGAAACCTGTATTTTTTGCAAAATCGCCAAAGGTGAGATTCCTGCGGATAAAGTCTATGAGGACGATGCCGTCTTTGCGTTTCTCGATATTCATCCGCGCACACTAGGGCATACAATGGTGATACCAAAAACGCACGCAGAAACTTTGCTCGATTTACCACACGAGCA
>SICQ01000031.1 GCA_009691385.1 Candidatus Ryanbacteria bacterium | reverse complement strand
CCTTTGCCACATCCAAAACAATGCCACGAATCACGCGCGGGAGAGACATAAAACGATGGCGTTTTTTCCGAATGAAATGGGCAACATGCCTTAAAATTGATACCTGATTTTTCAAGCTTCAAATACCCCGACACAAGCGAGATGATATCAAGCCGCGATTTTATTTCACTTGTCTGACTCATACTTTATTCGTTGAATCGAAAAAGATGAAGCTTGCCAACCTTGATGATATCGCCCGCGCGGACAAGGTCCGCTTGATCAGCCAGTACTGTCTCTGCTCCGTCCGCGAGACGCCGTATAGCGCGCTGCGAGATCAGTGTGCGGATTTGTGAACGCGAGTATTCATCACCGAGCGCTCGCATGAGCGCATCAAAGAGTGGCGCGGGTAATACCTTCATACGAATGTCGATGGCATCTGACCCACTAAACTCTTTGCGCGAAAACTTGCGCTCAAAGGCATCACGCGCATCGCGCGCTGATTTTTCACTATGAAAAATTGAGACGATGAGCATGGCGAGTTGTTTTTTTGCTTCAAAAGGATTTATTTTGATAAACGCACGCAGCTCATCAAGCTCGTCTTCGCGGATATCCCCAAAGCTCACAACATAGCTTTCAATGATCGTATCAGGAATGCTCATGATAAGACCGAACTGATCATCAGCAGATGCGCCAAGCGTGATATAATTGCCAAAACTTTTTGACATCTTGCGGCCATCACCCGCCGTACCTTCGATGAGTGGCGTCGTCAACACCACTTCCGGCTTCATCCCCTGTGCCTCCATCACTGAACGAGCCTGCATAAAATTTAAAAGCTGATCAATACCACCTACTTCGATATCAGCTTTGAGTTCTACCGAATCAATGGCCATGAGCGACGCATAATTTGCCTCACGCAGACTTACCGGTGAACCGGCCTTAAGTCGCGCACGAAAATCTTCGCGCTGAGCGACCTCGCCGAAACTAATGGCGCCGATCATCTCAAAAAATTCGGCAAGACGCATGCGGGATAACCACTTGGAGTTTTGATGTACTTTTACTTTTTTAAGATCGAGGATGGGCGTTACCTGCTTTGCGTATGTTTTGAGGTTTGTGGTTATTTCTTTGTCAGTAATCTGACGGCGATTGTCAGTACGACCCGACGGATCACCGATCTTGCCGGTAAAATCGCCGACAACAAAATGTATCTCGTGACCCGCGCGGCCAAAAAGACGCAAGAGCATGAGTGGGACGGCGTGCCCCAAATGAATCTCCGCACCCGTGGCATCAATACCAAACTTTACGCGGAGCTTGCGGCCCGATCGCAACAATTCCTCGAGCCCCTCGCGTGTAACAACTTCGCGGCATTTGGGACGCAAAAGCGCCAAAAAATCATCGGCGGATATCTTGCCCAATGACTTTTGCGAACGCTCATACAACCTACCAAACCAATCACCTTCCATAATGATGAGTATAACGGCTTTTTAGTATCTTTCAAAACCGTAGAGATGGTATATTGGACTTGTGCAAAAATATGTAAAAAAATACTGGGTATTAGGTGCGATCCTCCTCGTAGGTTTCGTCATTCACCTCATACCGCTTATACGATTTGGCACGCACGGACTAGGATATGATGCGGGTTTTTATCGCCGCCATCTTATCAAACCGCTCGTATCATTCCCCAATACACTTACGCCGGGACTTGGCGATGATGCACTCTTGCCCCGAATGGTGCTTGATGTTCTGCGAACGCTCCGTATACCGCCTGACATTATTCTTTTTGGGTCACATATTTTGTTATGGGCACTTGGCACTATAGCCCTCTACCTCCTCGTCAAAGAATATTTTGGCGAGCGCATAGGACTCGTAGCGGCACTGCTCTTTTCCGTCTCACCCATACAATATGTCGCCTATTGGTTTGTACTTTGGAAACATGCGTTTGCGCTGCCACTCTTTTTTCTTTTACTATTCGCGCTCGGGCGTAGATCGTATTGGGCGGTCTTGCTCGCGCTTGCGCTCGCATTAAGCCACAACACGACTACGGCATTTGCCATCTTTGTACTTGGTATATTTTTAATCATGCAACCGCGCGCATGGCGCGTGACCGTACCGGCGCTATTGCTGATGACCGGCATATATCTATGGTTGCACCCCGCAGCCACTGGCTTTGTATCCGCCAGACCCGTAGGCGTATTTGTACCCATTGAGTATTTTTTGTGGAATATTGCGCCTCTCCTACCATTTGCGCTCTTGGGCGCAGCGCAGATCGCACGGAACCACTCCCCACTCTTTGTTTTTACACTTGCAGCACTCGCCTTTCCTATGGCACAACTTCCTTTTTGGGAACGCGTACTAATCTTTACTGATATCACGCTCGTTATCGCTGCCGCATGCGGCATCACGCTTATCACCAGCTGGCTACTACGAAACCGAGAATCAAAACTTGCTATAAGTGCAATACTGGTGTGCGCACTTTTTGGAGGCACTTACTTAGCGCTCCTCAATAATCGCATTCGTGATTGGGATCCATTTATAGTCCCTTACGAGGCGCGAGCGGAAATCAACAAGATACCAAAGCTTATCGGATCAAATGAAAAAATTCTTACCACAACGGAGCTCGCTCCGTGGATATTTGGCTGGACACAAAATAACATCATCGCTCCCGGCCTTTTGGGTGACCCGCACAACCATGAAGAGTGGATTTTATATTGGGGTGACCCAAATCATACGGAAGCAAAAAACTTTCTCGATGTATACGGCGATAGGTTTTATTTCTTTATCCCGCCAGACGAGCAAAACGCATTTGTCCCAAAGAACAAATGCGTTCGCAAGCTATCAGAGTATCTTGTGGAGTATTACTGTCCTACTACTTGACCTACCGGCGCGCCTAGTTGATTGTAGCGCATTGGATAGCCATAACCCGCAAGGATTCTAAGCCATGCGCTCTCACGCTTGCCAAATCTCGTGTTGATCGGCGTGTTACTACCAGGCTCGGTGATAAGCACTTCCTTTGCCTCATTGATACGCACAGAGATTTCAGGAGTCCTATTGCCGACCGACATACGACCCGTAAAAGCCATATTCGCGTTCAATGTAAATCCTTGTCTTGTAGCACTACTGTATACCGGCAAATTCATATCGGCGAATGTCACGATGGTATTTTCCGCGACCGATCGTACCGATACGGGGCTTTTATAGAGATACTGGCAAGTCTGCTGACTATAGCCATAGCTTGGACCTTTCGAAGGCCTACAACTCCAATAATTGAGCGTAATATTGCGAAGACCGTTATTGTCTTGGCTTGCTTTTGGTACCAAGCGCACTTTGAACTCGATTTGTTTTAAGTCCAATCTTTCTGATGCAAATTTTGAATACACATCAAAAACACCAAGTGTAGTATTGTAACCACCAAATACTGGCACCGGCGCCTTATCTTCATTGATACCGATCTTCACATAGGGAGTTACCGCAAATGAAAATGGAAACGCAAATGTGACATACCCGCTACCGAGTAAAAACGCGACGGCGACGATAATAACCGCGCCGACACTGATCATAAGATCGCGTTGGCGTTTTTTAAATGCCGATGCTCCTCGAGCTATACGATATAAAAATTAGAATAATGATTATTAAAAGTTCGGTTCGACCCGAACAGTAAAGAAAAGAGTGATAAAAATGCCGATCAAGAGAAACACCGCGCTAGCCAAAAACCATATGCGTGTACGCGACTTGCGCACAAACACAAAGTTACGGTTGATCTTGCGTACAAAATTATCAATGTCGCGGTCTGTCGCCTCGCCGCCAGTATCGCTCGTGCGCCTGATACGGTGAGTGCCCGCGTACAATTTTATTATATCAAAACGACTCACAATACCAACCAATCTGTGCATATCGTCAACCACCGGTATCGGGTTGACCCGATGATGTTCTGCAAATATCTTTGCTACTTCATCAATACTCGCGCCAGTCGTAACCGTCAACGGGTCATCATTCATCACATCGCCTACGGTAAGACCCATGATTTTTTTCAAATCTCCTTTGATCGAGCCCTCGTCTTTGCGATACACATCGACATCACGCATGAGTTTCAAAAAAGTTGGCAGATGGATAGCTGACCCCTTGGTGATCAAATCATATTCAGTCAAAATGCCTACTACTTTTTTGATATCATCGACTACCGGTAACCCCGTAAGCCCTTGCTCAAAAAGAATATTGGCGGCCTCCAGTAAATTGGTCTTTGGGCGCACGGAAAGTACATCCTTCTCCATGATTCTATCAACTGCGTCGACCGAAGATTTCATAATAACTCTTTTAGTATATCACGCTACACTTCGTCTAGCACCGGAGGGCGTTTTTGCAGAAAATATGCGAGTATCGCCGAGATGAGCACGCCCTCAAACGCCACGCCTGCCAAGATAAATATCGTCTGCTGAGGAAATGAATTGGTCGCGCGCAAATAATCAAGCGTATCGCGAATCTCGCCTACAGGCTTTCCCTGCTGCTCGAGTGCTACGCGAACCACCTCGATATTTCTATCTAAAAATGATGGATTGATAAACTGGTTGTACATCAGCATAAAACTCGCCAGCATAGCCGCGACAATCATACTCATCAAAAGACCCGAGCGAATACCTTGGCGCATGGTCAAAAAACCTCCGCCACGATCGAGCCTCCATTGGCGTAGAGCGAAGAAATAAACTATAAACGGTATGATTGAAGCGCCGTAGCCAGAATACATCCCAATATCAAGCCGCGTGGTATGAAACCCCAATAAAAATTCGACCAGCATATACAGACATACAAGCCCGCCTGCCAACAGGCCAAACTTTAATTCGATGCGAATATCATCAGCGATAGCAATCATGGGTTTTAACTTACCACTTTTTTATAAAGCTCAATATATGTAGGAAAGTACTCACGCATAAGGCCTGTCATCATGTACTCAATGGGAGCAAAATCATCGGTTAGTACACGCCTCGTAGGAACGCTGATAGTAGATGCATCAACCAGCGTGCTGGACAAAAACCGATTTTTGTCGAGCGTATTAAATTTTTGCACCAGCGTACCGTGCGAAAGAGTGACTCCGCTCTTCGTACCAAGAATTGTGATATTTTGAGTTTTTGTATAATCACGCCCAAACGCGAGAATGTAAGTATCGGGAAAAGTGCTCCGCATGGTAGCGTAGATACTCTCAAACATGACTGCGTTTGGCCCTTCGAGCGTTCCTGCAAAGTTTACGGCGTAAACACCGTTTGGCGACAAATAGTTTTTTATATTTTCATTGAACTCTTGCGTCAACAGATACCATGGCACGGAAATAAAAGAATTGTATGCATCGCCGTAGATGAGATCAAAGGTTTCTGCGGGCATGCTGCCGGTGCGCGCAAACCTCACGCGGGCGTCACCAATCTCAGTCTCTATATCATAGGCACCCACATTGAAATATTCTGTACCAACCTTGGCGATTTCAGGGTCAATCTCTCCTACTGTGATTTTTGCGTCAGGATACTGTTTTTTTAAGTTAATAGGTAGCGTATACGCACCCGCACCAATGACATATATATTTTTTATTGAATCAGAAAAAGCGGCAAAAGCAGGCGCTGCATCAGTATAAAACCTCTGCGAGGGCCGCGCAGTCTGCACGCTATGCGTATCGATATCTAAAAAAAGGATTCTATTGTCCCCATATGTTGGGAAAAGTTTGTAATCAACGACGCGCAAATCATAATACGCGGTCTCCTTATGAAAAAGAATTTTCTTTGACTCTGGAGCTCGCTGTGCCGATGAGCTTATAACAAGTACCGCAAGACAGACAGTAACGATAGCAAGTATGGCCACATCACCTCCGGACACGCGAGATTGACGCTTTATGTCCTGCAGATAGAAAATATAAAAAATGGTTGCCAAAACAAAAACTATGAGCCGCACAGTAGCAGCGCTGCCGATAGTAGGGATAAAATAAAAACCGGTGGCGAACACACCCACAATACTGCCCAACGACCATATACCCGAGAGGAAGCCGTATTTTTTACCGATATCGCTCACACTATCGACAAACGATTTGAAAATAATGGGTGCAAGCGCACCCATAGCTATCGCTGGTGCCAAAAAAAGAATCGCACTCACCATGACTGATAGCTCCATGAGCGAGAATGATTGGCGGAAAAACCCCGAGACATATGGCGAGAGCGGTAATATGGTATAGACAAAAAACGCCGCGCATATAAATGCGAGTGCCGCTACTTTATGACCGAAAGATTTGGTATATCGATCCGCGAGCCACCCCCCTAGAAAACTTCCTATCGATAAACCTAACAGCGTGACCCCGATAACTGATGTCCAGGTAAAGATAGATGAACCAATCATGGGCGCCACTATTCTCGAAGAAGTAACCTCGATAACCATCAACGAAAACCCTGCCACAAAAGTAGCGGCGTAGTATGGCACGGCATGAAGCGACAACTGTCTCATCGTAAATAGGTATCAATATTTTTCTTATGCTCTTCGTATGTTTTAGCGCAATGGATCTGCTTGTCAGGCGAGTGAAGGTAGAAGAGACAATCGGTCTTTGCAGGAAACAGTACAGCGTTGATCGCATCTAAACTGGGATTTGCTATCGGATGCGGCGGCAAGCCTTTGTTGGTATAGGTATTGAACGGTGAATCAATTTTTTTGTCTTCAGCTTTGGCGGCCCCCCACCAACCACCATCGGGATCATACGATGATCCTGCATAGTGATCGCGCGTATCGCGCGCGTACTGCAGGGTGGCGTCAATATCAAGCTTCATGGGATTTTTCGCAAGCAAACGGTTCCACATGATGCCCGCGATAATCGGCATATCATCTTTGCCACCCGCCTCGCGCTGTACGAGTGAGGCGATTTTTAAAAGTGTGGGCCAACGAATATTTTGCGCGACGGCCTCTTTGGCGAGTGGGGCAAACTTTTCATTGAACCGCGCACGCAGACGCAGAGCTACCTCGGCTGGCGTATCATCTTTGGGCATCAAATAAGTATCTCCAAAATACACTCCTTCGATCTCGTCGGGCGTGGGGGCGGTATGTTTTACGACCCAATCGATTTCTTGCTCGTCAGTCCATCCGAGCTTACGCGCAAGTACATTGGCCATTTGCTCTTTGCGATATCCCTCTGGCAATGAGACCCATATAAGCGCGGGACCTTTTGAAAAGATATCAGCGAGTGTCCATGCGTCAAGAGTTTTGGCGATCATATAGCCACCGGGCTTGATGGTAGCGGTACCATTCCACCAGAGTGCTAGACGAAACGCGCGGGGTGATTTGATAAAACCCTCAGATGAAAGTCTACCGACGACATCGCCCGTGCCAGCATCCTCTGCAATCGTAAACTGCTCATAGGTAATATCACCATCGGCTTTTTGTGGCGCGCCAAAAGAGCCCAGATACAACCAAGCGACAACAACGGCGAGTACAAGGCCGACTATGGTAGCAATAGTAAACTTATTTATCTGCATCTCACCTATTGTAAGCGATCGCTTGCACCCCGCAATACCCCTATGCTATATCAAGCCTAGGATTGAACCCCCAAACCA
>SICQ01000030.1 GCA_009691385.1 Candidatus Ryanbacteria bacterium | reverse complement strand
AAAAGTACGGGCACATCAGCACCCGCGGCAAGGAGCATGCCTTGGCTCTCAAGGCCCATGAGCTTGCGTGGTTCAAGATTGATTACTACAACGATCTGGCGGCTTACGAGATCTTCGGGTGTGTATCCTTTGCCGATGCCCGCTACAATTTGTCGCGGCTTCTCAACGCCCGCTTCATCTGTCTCACCTACATCGACTGAAAGCTGTATGAGTTTGTCAGATCCATCAACACGCTCGGCAGCACGAATAGTACCTACACGAAACTCTGTCTTTGCAAAATCGTCGTATGAAATCGCCATGTCTTCTATAATGCTATGCCGAGTGGCATCTTGGCAACTTATTATATACGCCCCGCGCGTATATCGTCACGCACGCGAGCGACCGTGGCATTAAAATAAAACAGATTATGCATCGAGAGCAGTGACATTGCGGTCATCTCACCGGCACGCCATAAATGCGTGATGTACGAACGCGAGTATGTCTTACATACGTCGCATGCACATTTTTTATCGAGCGGCTTTTGGTCTTTGAGATACGCAACTTTTTTCATATCAAGCTTACCGCTACTGGTATAGGCAAAACCACGACGGGCATAATGCGTAGGTACAATGCAATCAAAGGTATCAGCGCCTGCTTTGATAACTGGCACAATGTCTTCGGGATACCCAATGCCAAGCAAGTGTCGCGGTTTATCTTCGGGCAACTCATCTATCACCCAGCCAACCATGCGCGTCATCGCACTTTTGTCATCTCCAAACTCACCACCAATGCCGATACCATCAAAGGGCAAGGATCCTACAAAGCGCGCACTCGCGCGACGCAAATCTTCAAACTTGCCACCTTGCACAATGCCGTAGAGCGCTTGCTGATTTTTCTTTTTATATTTCAGACAAAGCTTCGCCCACAAATGACTGCGCTCGAGCGACCGCTCGGTATACGCATGGTCGGCAATGGGCGAGGTACATTCGTCAAAGGCAAAAATGATATCGGCGCCGAGTTGTTCTTGGATGCGCATTGATTCACGTGGACCAATAAAAATCTTGGCGCCATCAATCGGCGAACGAAACTCGACACCTGCGTCAGTGATGCGTATCTTTTGCGGCTGCGCTCCTTTTTTTATCTCTTTGCCGCTTTTTTCTTTTAAGATTTTACCCGTACCAAAATCTTGCCCGAATCCAAGACTAAACACCTGAAACCCGCCTGAATCAGTCATCAGGGGCCGTGACCACTGCATAAACTTGTGGAGCCCGCCCGCGCGCGCGACTGTTTTTTCACCAGGACGCAGGTGAAGATGAAAAGTATTTGCAATCAAAAGCTGGGCACCAGACACAAGCGCGTCTTTTGATGTCAGTGTCTTGACCACTGCGCGTGTGGCAACCGGTACAAACGCGGGTGTTTCAATCTCACCGTGCGCGGTGCGCAAAATCCCGAGACGAGCTCGGGATTTTTTGGATTTCTTTGTAATACGGAAAGAAAACATTATTGGGCAATCATACGGCAAAGTATTGCCTTACTCAAGTCTCCCACCCCGCCAGACAAGGATTGAAAGCTTATCCGTAGGAATTGTAAGAGGTCGATTTTTGAATGTGAAGGTGAGACCCGCCTGCTGTTGCCAATTATCAATCACGAATAAATCCTCTCTATTTTCACCCTTAAAGTGCCTGATATCTACGCCGACAGGAATGTTTGATAGACCCACGCGATCCATATATACGGGCTTGCGCGCCCACCAGTTTTTTTCATTGCGTTTATCGACAACCATCTTGACCGCCGTGTTGAGCGTATATGACGCTTCCTGCCCAAACTCATAGGGACGCATAATATCGAGCTTGGCACCGAGCAAGAACGCTTGGCGTTCAATCACATAATTATTTGGAGCACCCCAAAACGCGTGACCGCCATTTGATTCTCCCAAAAACATTGCCTGCTCGTTAAGGAAATATCTTCCAAATCGCGGAAAGCGCGTACGCGTGCCGCCCACCTCATCAATAACATCATTGTTCGCATCAAGAAACCCGCTAATCAAGAATGCGCCCGGATAAATATCGTTGACGCCTTCAATCACCGAACCTTGTGGTAAGCGGTCTCGTAAGAAACGAGCGACAGTCAAGATATCGCCGAAATCTTTGCGAGCAAAAATATCGATATAGTGCGCGTTTGCCTTGTATTCATCGCCATTGCGCGCGACCCAATTGAGCAAATGTCCTGTATTTGCGACCTGCTCAACGCTGGATGTAGCAAAGAGTGGACCTCCTTCCTCGATAAGATGCGGGCGAGAATAGTATCCTACTCGTCCTCCAGCCAATGTGGTCGAAGCTGTAAACGCCGGCAATGTAGGAATATAGCGAGAATGCATTTGACTAATATCGGCGCAACAACCCACCAGTTCGCCTGGCAATGGTGGCGGCACCGCGTACTGTGGTGGACCCGCATAGGTACTCATCTGCCCCCACATCTGCATCCATGGGAAATATCTGTGAGTTTTATTCCAAAGAGTTTGCAAATCATTGCTATTGAACGCGGTACGATTTTCAAGCTGTACATTAATCCAGCCGTGTGAGTTATTGACCCAGTCAGGATAGATTGGCTTTTCAATCTTGGTGATTTTGAGCTGACGATCAAGCCACGAGCGATATTTGTCAACGGCTGTCTGCCACGCTTCTGCCGCGCCTGCCTTATTTTTCTTTTTTACTTTTGCGATGAGCGCACGATAGGTCATAGGTGTGCCAATCGCGAGATTCTGCTCATACCGAAGCGTGAGGCGATTGAGTGAATAGAGTGGCGTGACGGTGCGCGGTGGCCAGTTGGTAGCAGCCACAATCTTTGCCTCAATATCATTTGCCGAAACCATGAGCGGTGCATAAATAGCGCCGGGATACTCCCAACCTTCCCAGCCCCATTCGATAAGAGCCGAATCTTTTTTTGCCGTACCGAGTAGAAGCGTATGATAAATAACCGCGTCAGTACGGTCAGGATTGAGAGGATTGCGCTGAGCTTCCCACGGGAAATAGACTTGGGTGATCGTACGAACTTTGGTTGTAAGCGTGAGCTGCCATTGGTCGCGCCCCGCGCGGATGATTGCGGCGGTCACGTCTGCATCACTTACCGTACCACTGTCAGAAACCGTGTATTGCTTCAGCAAACCATCAGAAAATTTGACCGCAAAACCTGGGTACGCGCTCCCTACTACCAATGCACTTTGAGTAAATGTAACTGGTACATCATCGGCTGCAAGAGCGTTTGTCTCTGCCACATCTTCAGATACAGCCCCACTCAATACTTCTGCAAGACCGGCATCAACTGCTGCAAGATAAGTATCATACCGCCAACCCACAAATACTATAAAAAGAAAGGCAGCGCATGCAAGTACGGCGGTGGTAAGACGACTATCAAGTATTCGATACATATTTTTTATGCCCCTAGTAAATGTTCTATTTTAGCCGCGAGAATAAAATCATTTTCTGAAAGGCCTTTGATAGCATGTGTCCAAAGCTCAATAGTTACTACACTATAGGATATATGAATATCGGGATGATGACCTTCGCGCTCAGCGAGATCGGCTACTTTGTTTACAAATCCAACAGCATCGCGGAAGGTACCAAACTCAAATACACAACTTATCTTAAGAGCGTCAGGCGAAAGATCCCATGTCGCGCGAAGATCGGAAACTTGGCGAATTGCCTCGGCGCGCGTAAGCGGCTTGGTGCTACCTTCGCACGGTACGCATTTTTTATCGAGGAGTGAGTCTGCCATTGTCTTTAGTATCGCATGGCATAGAAAAACGGGCAAAGAAAAAAGCCGCATCCGTCTGCTGACGAATACGACTCCGTGGCGCCTAACGGCGCCTAGGCTTGCGTGCGCGACGCGCCGCGATCTGTGTGCGCTTACCTGCCACACGGCGAAACACCTTGGGCGATGTAGTAGCAAGCTGTGTGGCGCGCCACCGTGCAAGTCCCTCGCGCAGATTGTCCGCATCGAGATCGAGCATGACACAAATACTCTCGAACGAGAACGGCCATTCCAGATCACACGACGCGATCCACCCCTCCACTTCCAAGAAAGCCTTGCGCTTGTTCCCATTCGGACTGAGGCGAAGCGTGGTGTTCTGATAGGTAACTACCGCATCTTCGAGTACCGCGAGCATGAGCCGACGCTCGGGGATGTCATTAGCGTGTTGCTTCGCACCCTGCACGATAGTGCCGAAGAAAACCTCGGGAGCCACACCGTTCTCCGCAAACATGATGTGTGTCACCGGCAGAGTGCCGTACATATCATGCGGATGAAGAGTCGCCTGCACCTTCGAAGGTACTGCCACTGACGCTACCATGTCACACCTCCAGAGTAATGTCCTTACATACTATACAAGAAATTGACAATGCTGTCAAAAACGCCTATGAATAGAAAGGAAAGGAGTTCGCACATGAAAAGCAAAAAGCTGTGCTCGCCCAACGGTTACCACGATATGCGCGTCATCTTCGCACGGCGAATCCATCACGCCCAAGATTCGGAGATCACGGGACTCGGCCGGCTCTACACGAGCTGGGACGAAGTACGCGAGCAAGAACGCTGCCTATCGTGCGAGTTCGAGCGCACCATCACCACGCGCGAAAACTTTCGCCAGCATCACAGTCCGCCACCCACCTAGTGGCGGCTTTCTTTTTCAAGCGCCTCGATCACCTCTTTACTGTTCATGTACTTATAAAAGATGCCGACTACAACCAGTGCTACGAGCGAAAGTACCAGCGCGTACGCACCAAATATATCTTCCGTCTTGCCAAAGAAATATCCGACCGCCAAAAAAATTAACGACCACAGCCATGATGATACGAAAATAATCGGCACAAAAAGCGCGCGATTCATACGAGACAACCCCGCGGGGATAGGCGCGAATACTTTGATGGCTGGCAACATCTTTGCCAAAAATAAAAACCACGCGCCGCGCCTACGAAACGCAAATACTATTTTTTTGACCTCGCGTTCGGGAAACATTGCCCATTTGGTAATGTATTCGAGTCCATATGCTCGCACTACTTCGTAGAGCATGATATTGCCGATCGTATTACCAAATGCGCCGACGAGAGAAACAATAATAATATTGAGGTGACCGAGTGATACAAAATAACCAGCGACGATATAGAGAATCTGACTAGAAGGAAAGCTGATAAAACCGTTGGCTATCATGAGCAAGAAAACGCCCAGATACCCGAGCGCCTGCAAGATCGATTCAAATGGTACGGCAAACATATCTGTATTGTTCTTGATTAAAAAGAAAAACACCAGCTCCCCGTGCGAGAAACTGGTGATGATTGGCATATCAGCCCTATGCGGGCTTTTCTGCTGTGACGAAGATGTATTCGAGGAGCCCTCGCCGGTAAAGCTCAAGCACGGCAGAATCGATGATGAACCCACCGACAACGCCTGGCCAGAAACCACGCACCTTCATGGTCTGCCGTGCTGCCTCGAGCGTGCGGTGATCGGCTACATAGCCGGGGATGACATCCTCACCGCGTCGCTCGAGATGGATCTTGAGAAGACCCGCATTGCGGAGACGACGGATGTATTCACCACACCCGTAGATGTTCTCCTCGGGCACATGCCAGATGCGAGCACCCTGCCGCACCAGCATGCGTTCGAAGAAACTTACAGCCGGACGCTCGAGCAAGTAATCCGCAAGCACCATGCGCCCGCCTCGCTTGAGTACACGGTACGCTTCGTGAAAGAAACGCTCACGCGTGTTGAAGTGAGGTGGAGACTCGAGCCCGATGATGTGAGTGAATGACTCATCGGGAAATGGCAGATTAGTAGCGCTGCCATGCTGGAATGTCACCCTGGTCTCGGGTACACCTAGCTGTGCTGCACGCTCTTGTGCGCGACGCACGTGGGCATAGGTCACATCAATACCCACGATGCGTGCAGGTTTCCAACGCTCAAACCACACGATGTCCTGCGACCCATTACCGAAACCCACATCGAGCAGAACACTCTCAGGCGTGAGGTCAGCGAGATCACCCACATAGTAGGCCTCTTCGAGCGCAGCCTCCTCATAGGTCATGCCTGGTCGCGTGCGAAGGCCAAATGAGAGAAACCCTCCGCGCACATCGTGATAGCTCTCACCACCCGTGCCGTAGAACCGCTCGACCTGTCGCTCATGAGAACCGTCAGCCCAGTGCTCGCGCCCTCCTCGGCGCGGCAACACCTGCGTACGACCCAAAGCTCCTTGTATACATACCTCCTCAGTTAAGAACGGACTTTTCGCGGTTGTACCACAAAAAGTCTTTTTGTGCGAACCTTACCGAATCAGCATTGCGTCACCAAAAGAATAGAACCTAAACTTTTTGCGGATAGCAATTTTATATAGATCCGTGATACTGCGCTTTGCTTTTTTGTATTGCAACAGCGCGTCTGCGAGCAACATGAGTGATGACTGGGGCAAATGAAAATTTGTTATTAATCCATCGATAATATGAAACTGATACGGGGGGTAGATAAATATATCAGTATCTTTTTTGCCTGCCTGCAGTACACCAGTGCGCGCCGCACTCTCGAGTGCTCGCGTGGCTGTGGTACCTACCGCGATGATGGGATGGCCACTTTTCTTTTGGGTATTGATGCGGCGCGCGGCAGCAAGAGATATTTCATAATACTCGGTAAACAGTTTTTTGCGGCGCAACTCACGCTCACCAAATGGCGCAAAGGTACCCATGCCTACATGGAGTGTTATCCGTGTGTTTCCAATACGTCTCTTCTCAAGTTCTCTAAAAACTTTTGGTGTAAAATGCAGTGATGCCGTTGGTGCAGCAACCGACGCAGCACGCTTTGCAAATACGCTCTGATAGCGTTCGCGCAATACACGCTCGGACATACCGCCACCTGCAAGATATTTTGGTATCGGCGTCTCGCCAGCACTCGATAAAAATCTGATGAGCACTTCCCGCGAAACATTGGGTTTGAGAAAAAACACCTTCCCCTCTTGGCGTACTACGACAAATATATAGCGCGCATCAGCACGAAGTATATCGCCGACATGTACTTCGCGATCAACGAGCGCTTTGAGCATATTGCCCGTCTGCCATTCGTTGACGAGCAAAAGCGCTATCACCTTGCCACCTGTTTGTTTGAAAAGAGTAATGCGTGCGGGCACTACCTTGGTCTCGTTGAGCACGAGTAATGTTTTTGCAGGCAGGTACTGTGCGATATTGCGAAACTCATCGAATGAGATTGAGTCAGTAGCCGCATCATACACAAATAACTTTGACCGGTCGCGCACGCTCGCGGGTCGCCGCGCGATCAATGATTCGGGTAGACGATAATCATACCGACTCAAATCGGTGCTATTCATAAAAGTCCGTGCGCACCCAAATATGTAGCAATAGTCGCGGCAGTCTCGGCACGCAGCACGAGTCCGCCCAAACTTACGATGACGCAACCAGCATCGCGCGCCGCAGCGACTTCCTCGCTACTCCAACCACCCTCAGGACCTACGAACAACGCCACGGAAGCTGCTTTGAGTGCAACTGGCATATCGGTAAGCGCGATACCAGAGTTATCAAAAAATATCATGCGTCCGGATTCTTTTGCCGCCAAAAGCGCCTCACCAAATATCGCTATGTCTTCGAGTATAGGTGCGTGCGATCTACCTGACTGTTCAGAGGCCTCACGCATAATCGTCTCGAGACGCGCACGCTTCATACCCTTTTTGACCGTACGCAGAGACACCACGGGTACAATGCGTGACACCCCCGCTTCCGTCGCCTTCTGGACGACAAACTCAAAGTGTTCATGTTTGAGCATCGATACATAGAGCACGGCTTCAACCGGCACCTCGCG
>SICQ01000029.1 GCA_009691385.1 Candidatus Ryanbacteria bacterium | reverse complement strand
TGTATGTTTTCATATTTATAATTTCTTACTTTTGATTCGTAATGAGTTCGACACCACTGACACACTCGACATTGCCATGGCAAAGCCAGCGAATACCGGATTCAGGAGCCATCCGAAAACCGGATACAAAGCTCCGGCCGCGAGAGGGATTCCGACAATGTTGTAAATGAATGCCCAGAACAAATTCTGCTTGATTCCACGCATGGTTATCTTAGAAAGCTTGATAGCCTTAACAAGCTTTGAAATATCGCCGCCCAGAAGGGTAATACCAGCCGACTCTATCGCCACGTCTGTCCCTGTCCCCATAGCGATACCCACATCCGCTTGAGCGAGTGCCGGAGCGTCGTTTACGCCATCACCAGCCATTGCTACTATTCGACCTTGTGACTGTAATTCTTTTATCTTTGCCAACTTATCTTGAGGCAAGACATGAGCGACCACATCATCGATGCCGACCAGCGATGCCATGTACTTCGCGGCTCTTTCGTCGTCGCCTGTAAGCATAACCACCTTAATTCCCAGCTTGTGAAGATTGGCTACAGCTTGTTTTGATTCAGGTTTTATTTCGTCGGCCACCATTACAAAGCCGAGCACTTTTTCTTTTGTTGCAAGGATCACGGGAGTTTTTCCTTGAGCAGTGAATTGTTCGATCTTTGAAGCATCAAATGCCACACCGAGTTCTTTCATGAGCTTCGCGTTACCCACAAAATATTCGACGCTTTTGATTGTCCCTTTTAGTCCCTTTCCCTGAATCCCTTCAAAGTTTGAGACATCTTCAACCGCTAGATTTTTCTCTTGTGCATAGTTTACAATCGCATGAGCAATCGGGTGCTCTGATTTTTTCTCAAGCGACGCTAGAATCGATACTAGTTCTTCATCTTTTAGGTTTGAGAGATTTTGTATATCGACAAGTGTCGGTTTTCCGATAGTAATAGTGCCGGTTTTGTCCACGATAACCGTATCCACCTTATGGAGTTTTTCGAGAGTAGCGGCATCTTTGATGAGAATTCCTTCCTTTGCACCCTTACCAACACCGACAATGATTGCCGTCGGCGTTGCGAGTCCGAGAGCGCACGGACACGCAATGACGAGGATGCCCACAAACGACACAAGACCAAATGACAGAGCCTGTGAGAATCCTAGATACTGCGAGCCAACGATGAGCCATGTACCAAGAGTGAGGAATGCAATCACCAAAACAATTGGCACAAAGATCGACGAAATTTTGTCAGCGAGTGCCTGAATGGGAGCCTTACTTCCCTGAGCATCCTCAACCATTTTTATGATCTGGGCGAGGAGAGTCTCTGATCCGACTTTTGTCGCTTTAAATGTAAATGATCCGGTTGTATTGATCGTTCCCGATACAACGCTGTCTCCTATCTTTTTCTGTGCTGGCATCGGCTCTCCGGTGACCATTGATTCATCAATAAAAGAACTTCCTTCGGTTATGACACCGTCAACAGGAATCTTTGCTCCGGGCTTTACGATGATTAGATCTCCGTGTTTGACTTCATTTACTGAAATCTCTACTTCCTTTCCGTCCCGAATGACAAGTGCTGTTTTTGCCTGAAGATTGAGAAGTTTCTCTATAGCATCGCCTGTTTTTATTTTCGATCGTGCTTCCAAATATTTACCGAGCGCATTAAATGTAATGACCACGATTGTCACATCGTAGTACTGGTAATCGACGTTTATAAAAGGGCGGAGAGCTTCCTCAAAAGCCGTAACTGCAAAACTGTATAAAAAGGCGGCGACAGTTCCAATGCCGATCAGCGTATCCATGTTTGCCTTGCCGTATCGGAGGAATCTGTAAAAGCCGAAAAGATAGGGCTTTCCGACAACAAAGAGTATGTACGTAGCCAGTATTGGAAGAAGATGATGAATAAACTCTTTGATCGTATAACTCATTTCTCCCACAACTCCATATTGTGCGAGGATGTCCCATGCCATAACTAGTGCCGCAAAAATAGCGAGTGGAATGGCCGAGAGTACCTTTGTTCGCATGTCAGCGACTTCGGCAAGTTTCTCTTTCTTTGATTGGTTTAGTCCTAGATGCGCCGCGTGCTCATCGGCGGACATACCCATCTCCTCGGCAGTGGAAGGAACTTCCAATGAGTATCCAAGTGGTTCAATATGTTTTGAAAGATCATGGGGATTTGTTTTTGAGGGATCGAAAGAAACTTTGGCTTTTTCTGTGCCATAGTTCACCTCCGCTGACTGCACCCCAGGAACTTTCCTAAAAGTTTTCTCAATGGTCGAGGAGCAGGAAGCGCAATGCATGCCTTTTACTTTGTATGTTTGTGTATGCATAAATTTTATTTTCTTTTTAGCTTATACACTTTGATAATCTCCGCCTTTGCTTTGGCGGTTTGTCCGCTTTGCATCTGGTGATGAACGCAGTGATCCAAATGGTTTTCAAGAAGTAAATCCTCGACATTTGATAAGCCCTGTTTTACAGCCGAGGTCTGAGTGATCACGTCAATGCAGTAGGTATCATTTTCGACCATTTTTTGAAGGCCACGAACCTGCCCCTCAAGAAGCTTGAGTCGGCGAATGACCTTTGCCTTATTTTTATCGTCCATGTATTTCATATATGGACATTGTATACCCCCTAGGGGGTATAGTCAAATGTCGCTGTGGAAAATATTACTACAGGAGTAGTCGATGATAGTACTGCTCGAGAATTTGAAAACCATACCGCTCAAATACCCACTCTGGGTTTATGGGGAACCGAAGGAAGTGATACCGGCGTTCAAATTCGGCAAGCGAGAATTTCCGGAAAGCATAAATCCAAGACGTGTCCGTAATGACATCACTGGTCTTATCGATGCCGGTATCGTTCAACACTTGCTCGAGGTCAAAGCCATATCCCGTCGCCATGTGAAAAAAGAACATCCGAATTATGGCTGGGCGGTAGGTCCCGATCTGAAAGCATACGAAGATTTTTATCAGAAAAAGAGAGCTCTCGAGGATCTCAAAGACAAGCGGGCGTATGCCGAGCAAAAAGACGAGGAATCATTCGATGCTCTTATTGAGGGTCGAGAGGAGTTAATCAAATCAATGAAGCCATGAATAAATACACCGAAGAAATGGAGAACGCCTTAAATGTGCTCAAAAGAAACCCGGCCAAAGGGGCGGAAATAGTGGTCTCCCTGCTAAAAAGCAAAAGCGACATGGTCAAGCTTGAGGCGGCCATATTCATCCTTGATCGAGTCATCGGGAAACCAAAGGTGATGCAAAACGGAGGTCGTAAAAACTCTACTTAACACAACTTTTTATGGCCAAACTGAAACACATAACCAAATACCATGAGCGTGCGCTCGAGCTGAAATATAAAGGGCATTCCTACCAAAACATCGCCGAGGACATCAATCACCGGTTCCAAAAAAGTAGAAAAGCCAAATTTACCGAGCAAACGGTTAAGGATTGGTTCAAGCAATCCGGAACACTGCAGGAGACCTACCGGCTTTACGCGCAGGAACTGGATCTCATCCACCAAGAAACCGTAGACATAGTCCGGAAAGCCGGTGTGCGTGTTCGTGAGCAGAATTTTCGCCTAGCCAACGAAATGCTCGTAGCCCTTATGGGAAGCCAGAACGATGGTGTGAAGCTGGCCGCTATCAAGGAACTGCTGGATCGTGTGGAGGGTCATCCGAAAGACAGAATTGAACTCAGTAAGCTGAATTTCACTGAAATGTCGCCAGGCGATCGCTGGGAATTTATTCCCTATGAGATGCAACTTGCTCTGGCACGCAATCAATATCCCGATGCAAAAGCCGCGATCATAAAAAAATGGCTTGCAGACGGAGAATCAGCTGTGGGCAACTCGAGCTTAGCGGATGAGCAAGATTAGTATAGGGTGTGTCGTGACCACGAAAATGAGCATAAAAATATGAAATCAGTCCTTTACGCTCGGGTTTCGACCGAGGAACAAAAAAGCAATCAAACCATCGACACTCAAATCCATGGGATCGGCGGAATGTTGCAATATGCCATCAATCACAAACTGCCGGTCCCGGACGAATCGATGATGTTTATAGACGATGGCTTCAGCGGAGCGACACTTATCCGCCCGGCTCTCACCGCCTTTCGTGAATATTTAAAAACGCATGACGATGTGAGCTATTTTCTGGTCTACGATGCCGACCGTATCGGCCGAGACACTTATAACCAGCTCATCATCCTCGAGGAGCTCAAAAAGAAAAATGTCACGATCCATTTTAAAACCGGAGAGCTTGGATCGACACCAAACGACAAATTGTTGTTCACCATCCTTAGCGCGTTCAGCGAATTCGAGAGAGCGAAGATAATGGAACGCACCCAGCGCGGAATGAAAAGGAGAATTGAGTCTGGGAAATTTAATGGCGGTCGACCGATGTTCGGATATAAATATAACTATCCTCTCGGCAAGCATGAGCTCGACGAAACCGAAGCCAAGGTAGTAAAGATGATTTATGACTGGTACACCGAGGACAAACTCAACATCAGACAAATTCAGGCGAAGCTGTTTGAGCTCAAAATCCCCACCAAATATGACGCACTGAAAAATACTGAAAAGAATCGCAAGATGAAAGGATTGAAAAAGTTTCCATTGGGCTGGTGGAGCGAGGTAACCATAAGAAATGTTTTAGCCAACGAAGCGTACACCGGCCGGTGGTACTGCTGTAAAAATCAGACCATTAAACTGGACGTGGCGAATCTCCGAACAGGTAGGCCGAAAGTCCGACAAATCAAAAGGGCCAAAGAGGAATGGTTTCCGATAGAGATACCGAGGATCGTTTCCGATGAACAGCATAAGAAAGGACTCCTACAGGCGAGAAAGAATCTGATGTTCGCCAAGCGATGCACCAAGCAGACATATTTACTGCAGGGACTTATCCGATGTGGCAAAGACCATCTAAAATATCGCGGTCATCAGGAAAAGAGTGGCGTCATTTATTACTACTGCAAAAGCCGGATGAACAATAATCCGGTAGAGAACTGCAACAGTCCGTACCTGCGAGCAGATCAGATAGAGCCGATCGTTTGGAATATGGTAAAGTCGACCTTAGAAAATCCGGAGGAAGTCTTTAACAACTTTAGAGACGAATCGATCCTCAACGAGGAACGAGCCAAAAGCATTGAAGGCAGATTGGATTACATCGCCAGTGCAATCAAGAAACTTGAAGTGGCCAAGAAACGAATCACTGAAGCATTCAAGGCCGAAGTGATGTCGCTTCCGGAATTAAGAAAAGAGAAAACCGATATCGAACTAAGCGAGGAGAAACTTATTTCCGAACGCGATGCTCTAATGATGAAGCTCAACGTCCAGCATGACGTGAGCGCGAAGATCGATCTGTTTAAAGAAACCTGCCACAAGTTTTTGAGCAAAATCAACGATCCGAAAATAGTGACAGAACGGCTGAAAAAAGATATAATAAAATTACTTATCGATGAAGTGGTGATCGAAGGCGAGAGCGTCAAGATTTTTGCCACCATCCCTCTGCCGAACAAGATTCACGAACGGGAAATGGACAAAACTGACATTCCCGGTACTTTTAATGCTGGGGCCACCTTAGGCCCAGTGAACGAAACGAATATGGCAAGAATTTGGAATAAACATAAACAAACAAATACCCCTCTTAAAAGAAAGGTCTTCGTGGGGCTCTCTGGCGGGGTGGATTCCGCTGTCTCGGCTGCTTTGTTGCAACAGGACGGGTATGACGTGACCGGAGTTTTTATACGGATTGCGGTTGACGGATACCCATGCACCGCGGGGCAGGACAAGTTGGACGCCATGCGCGTTGCCGCGCATTTGAAGATCCCTTTTAAAGAAATTGACCTTTCGCAAGAATATAAAAAGCGGGTGTTCGACCTATCTATCGAGGAGTTTCGGCGGGGCCGCACACCAAACCCCGATGCTCTGTGCAATCGCGAAATAAAGTTCGGCCTCTTCTTCGACTGGTGCATCGCACAGGGTGCTGAGTTTGTGGCGACAGGCCACTACGCAAGAGTTCGACAAAATGTCCCCCTCCGGAGAGATAAACACGACCCCAACTCCTCCGGTGAACATTTTGTCGAACTCTTGTCGGGAGTGGACGAAAATAAAGACCAATCGTATTTTTTGTGGGCGGTCGGTGAAACAAAGCTGCGTAAAACACTGTTTCCCATCGGGCATTTGCAAAAGCCCGACGTAAGAAAGCTCGCACAAAAGTTCGGCTTGCCGAACGCCGACCGCAAAGACAGCCAAGGGCTGTGTTTTCTCGGCCCCATCTCGATTACCGACCTGCTGCGCCGCGAGTTGCCGATGGTGCCGGGAGTGGTGCTCGATGAGGCGGGGGACGAGATAGGTACGCACGAGGGTGTGCAGGCATACACGCTCGGCCAACGACATGGGTTTACGCACATGAGCACAACGCCACAGTACGTAATCAAAAAAGATATAGCAAAAAATACCATCACCGTTTCAGCGGCACCTGTCCGCACAGAAGCCACGGTCGGTTTGATCGAAACAAACTGGATAGGGGCGGTCGTAGACGGTCCATGCCTGGCACGCTACCGGTATCGCCAAGAGCTTATTCCAGCCAGGCTGTCAGGAAATACGGTGATACTGGAAGACGTACAATATATTCCACTGGGTCAGTCGCTGGTGTTGTACCGGGGCGACCGGTGTCTTGGTGGCGGAGTGATAGACACTGTTGATAAGTCCTAACGGGTACTACGGTAGGGGTATATACTTCCAGTATGGAGAAAAAAAATCTCTGGGCGATAGTGGGATTGCTCGTAGTACTCTTTTTGGCGCTGTGGGTAGCACTCTCGGGCAGTACCAACTCCGGCGGAGTCGCGCAGCTCCCCACCATGGATGCCACCTATATTCCGGAGGGTCCGCTCGCCGTTACGCACAGCGTTGACGGCATGACGCACACCTACTCGGGCAAACTTACACTGCCGGCATGCAACACACTCGCGACCGGTATCACCACCTCGGGTAATAATCCGGTTTCTATCACGCTTGCTCTGCGGGTCATCACCAGCGACCCCGTCTGCGCCGACAAACAGCCGGTCGAACAGCCCTTCTCTGTCTCGTTTACTCCGGTGGCAAAAACCGCCGTGGCCTTCGAATCGGTAACGCTCAACAGCACTAAGACGACTTTTACACTCATCGAGCCGGCCAAAAAATAGCCGATGGCGGTCCTGGTCGTCAAAGCAGACGGCACAAAAGAGCCGTTCAATCCTGAAAAGTTGGTCGCCTCGCTCATGCGGGCAGGCGCCGAGCATGGTGTGGCGCGCGATATCGCCGACGCCATAGCCGCACAACTTGCGAGCGGCACTACCACGCAGGAAATCTACCGGCGCGCTTTTGCGCGCTTGCGCGACACGCGCCGCGGGACGGCCGCACGCTACAGTCTTAAGCGCGCACTGCTCGAGTTTGGGCCGTCCGGGTTCCCGTTTGAGGCATATTTGGCCGAACTCTTCCGCCGAGAGGGCTATGAGGCAAAGATAGACCAGTTGGTGCGGGGTAAGTGCGTCGAGCACGAGGTCGACGTTGTACTGCACAAAGGCGGCGTCACGACCTATGTCGAGGCAAAGTTCCACAACGCGGCGGGCTTTAGAACTGATTTAAAAACGGTACTGTACGTCAAAGCGCGGGTCGAAGACTTGGGGGGAAGCCGCGGGCTGGTGGTCACCAATACCAAATTTACCGGCAAGGCCGTTGAGTACGCCGCGTGTGCGGGGCTTGACCTGTTGAGTTGGGAACAACCCGAGGGGCATACCCTGCAACAGCGGATAGATGCCGCAGGGCTCTACCCGGTGACGGCGCTCACCACGCTTTCGAGGCGCGAAAAAATGGCCCTGCTTAGCCAAAAAATAGTGCTCTGCACCGACCTTTCTGACGATACCCGGGCGCTTGCCACCGCGGGCTTGAGTGGCCAAAAAGCCGATCATGTGCTCGAAGAGGTCGGCTCCTTGTGCGTCCCCGCCAAGCATATAGAATAGGGGTGTTTGGTGGCGGGCGATTTTATACAAATTTTTATCACCGTAAAACCGTATGGAAGAATTTAAAGGAGAGCAGCCAAAGCAGTCGGGTTTGTCGTGGTCTACACCCGTACCCAGCACGCCGCCGGTCAAACCGCCCCTGCCGGCCAAAATGTCTCCCGTAACGGGCGGCGCCGGGGGCGGCAGTAACGCAAAATATGCGGGGATGATTATCATCGGCGTTGTAGCGGGCATACTGGTCGCCTGGGGTTACACCGCATGGCGCGCTCCGGCCAG
>SICQ01000028.1 GCA_009691385.1 Candidatus Ryanbacteria bacterium | reverse complement strand
CTTGGCACGATTAAATGGCGTATCTTGAGTGGGCATGAGACCCACATCAAATTGATATTTATGGATTGCTGACGGCACCGCACCAGGATCTGACCAGTCAAGCTCGTCGACAAAAATAGTTTCAAACAAAGCGTCCTTAAAACAATCTTTGAGAGGTTGATAGTTTTGACTGCCAACGATAACAAAACGAAATGTATGGTCACGCGCCAATGCATCGAGCGCAGGGCGGATCATATGAAAATGACCGTCTTGAAAATGCCCCTTGCCCGTACCTGTCCAGCCGATCGTCGCAACCTCACGTTGTTCATGCTCAACACGAAACGACGCATAAAGCTCGGCATCGACAACTGTCGGTACCGATACAACGCGCGTATTGTGACGGCGGGCCCACCTCTCAATGATCTCCGAACCAGCAAATACCGCATCTGCGCAGCGGGCGAGCAAAACTGTCTTGAAATATGAATGCACCCATTCGGCGTCATCAAGATCGTAGACCAATGGTTTTCCTAACATATATTTGCCATACAACATGGCAACAATTATTTTCCATGAGAACAAAGATTTATGCACGACAAGTATATCGTGCTCGCGAATAGTATTTTTTAAAAAAGTAAATGAGTTGCACTGCTCCATTCGCGGATAAAGTATTTTGCTTTGGATTCCATGCACGCGCGAAAGTTGCTCGGCCATGAGCCATGCTCGCTGACGCGACGAACCTATGGATTTATCGCCCTTTGTAAAAAAGAGAAGTGACATAGCGAAATAGTGAACTTTTATACGTATAGGTATATTCTTCTTTTGTTACTCCACCGAATGACATTTTAAAAGCGGTAATGCCCTTTTTCGCCTCATCGGTCGTATTGATACCGCCCAAATCAAGCTGCCGGTAACCATGATCACGCGCGTATCTGATAAGTTCAAACACGAGGCGCCGCGTAGCAAAGCTCACGTGTTTGCTCATCTCACTAGCGTCTTTGCGCACTGAAACAATCGCGTTGACTCGCAATACTGGCTTGGCATCGTAACAAATAATACTGGCGATAAGTCTCCCCTGCCAATAGGCGCCGGCGAAAAGACTCTGTGTAAAATACCTTGCCTTGCGCGCGGGGCGCTCCCCCATCTCTTCGAATTCGCCGTAGAGCTTGAGACTTTCTTCGCGATTTGAGTCAGGAAGCACGAATGAAAGCTCGGGAGCATTAAAAGTACGACGTACTTCGTTGCGTGTCGTATCACGAAATGAAGCTACTATCTCTTCGTCAGTCATCACGTTCGGCTCGACAATGATAGTCTGCTTTGTTTTTTTGACAACGCTCACATCGCCTCCTGCAAGATTAGGATCGTATGAAAGTCCCGTGATATAGGCGTGTTTTTTTGCCTTGAGTACACCGGCAAGAGCCGCGTCATCAAGTATGACACGGAGAGTGCGGAATAAAACAATACTTCTCTCGATTACCATAGCTTGAGTGTCTTCCAGTAAAAAACGGGAAGTGAATCATCCGGATCGGGGCGTACTTTATGAAAATGCTGGTCGGCAGTCGTTATCATATAGCCCGCCTCACGCGCAACTACTTCGGTCTCTGAAGATGCGCGACCATGCGGATACGAAAAAGCTGTCACTGCCTTGCCAGTCTTTTCTTCGATGAGTTTTTTTGATTCAATCATCTCTTGCCGTACTTCTTCTTTTGATATTTTACTTAGCTTGCGATGTGACACCGAATGCGATCCAATCTCCCAATTTTCGCCGAGCGCGGCAATCTCGTCCCAGGATGCATAGACTGCTGGGTCACGCGCACCATCGGCATACGAAGTTGTTACAAAAAGTGTCGCAGGAATATTTTTTTGTTTAAGAATCGGTTTTGCGTTGGTAAACACATCACGAAATCCGTCATCAAAATAAATAGCCGCAACACGATCCTTTGCCGCGGCAAGTTCAGAACATTTTACAAACCGATACCCGCGCGCCGCAAGGTACTCAATATGACGAGTAAAATCTTTTATCGCAATACGGATATGATCGTACTGACCGCTATCGGCAATGCTGTGATAGCAAAGAGCAAGACGTTTTGGTTCGCGCACAGCTCGCATGAGGGGGCCAAAGCCTATCTGCCACAAAAACCCCGCAACTATTTTTTTAGGTACATTCATAGAAGAGTTTTAATGCTTTTTGCCCGAGCATCCCACGTATAACGCTGTGAATCGAGCTTTGCGGTATCACCAAGCTGGCGCACCTTGAGCAGGTCGCCCAGGAGATCATCGACTGCACGAGCAAACACTGCGGAGTCGGTACTATCGAGCAATACGCCATTGCGTCCGTTATCAATCACCTCGTCATTGGCGCCACCCTTGGTTGATATGATTGCCTTGCCCGTCGCAAGATATTCATACAGTTTTGAAGAAATACTGCTCGGATAGGAAATCTTTAACGGGTTGAGCAATATATCAGCGAGCAATAAATACGGCGGCAATAATGCTGGCGTCACTCGCCCAACAATATGTACGCGATCACTAACCCCCAACGATTTGGCAAGGGTCAACAGCTCCTGTTCTTCATGGGCCTTTGCCCCAACAATGACAAGCTGCGCCTGATGCTTGAGCTGAGGCATCATCTCTACGAGCGCATGAATATCGTACCAAAGGAAACTCCCCGCATAGAGCAGTACCGGCACTCCGACAGATAGTCCTGACGATACTCGTACATTATTTAGAATCTCAGAAGAAACATTGAAAGAATCAATGTCGACGCCGCTCGTATGTGTTACGACAAAAGGTTTTCGGTAACGATAATACTCTGCGAGCTTGTTGGTGATAAAAACCGCGGAAGTACTTACCAAAAGTGCCGCGCGCCAAAAGGGCGCGCCCATGCGCCACTCGTGACTTCCATGCACCTCAAAAACAACTTTTTTGCGCAGTACAAATCTGGCGAAGAGCGCGACCCACCATAGGTACGGATCGCGAAAATATAGAACATCGTATACCGTTCTTTTCTTACCAACAGCCATAAAAAGCCTGAGCTCGTTTTTCTCTGCGATAAATTCAACAACATCACCGTGCTTACGCAGTACTTCTACTGTTTTTAAAATATTTTGGGTATGCGCACGCGAAAAAGAAAGATTCGCGCGGGTGATATACAAGATTCTCATGGAAATAATACTAGAAAAGCCCTTGCAGTCTTTGGACAAGATGCGCCCAATTCGACCAAAGATCATACGCAGCAAGAACGCCAAGTGCCACTAAAACCTTCGCAAGTAATTTATTATTGATCGGCCTCTCTACTAAGAAAAATGCAGCTCCGATAGCCAAAAACGGGAAAAAAGGATACCGATACCGCGTCTCGACAATAATAGGTATAACGCCAATGGGTGCGGTGATAGCCATAGCGACGAAGACTCGTATAAGCACATTTTTGCCTTTCTGCGCAAGAAGCCAGAGGCCAGCAATCCCAGCTCCGAAAAATAAGACATTACCGACGACCGACATAGCAAGTATAAAATACAGCAATATTCTATGATCATAAAGTCCTATCCATGCGCCACCAGGTCGTATGACATTGCCATATATCGATAACTTACGAAATTGCAGCTCGATAAATGACAATGGATGGTTAAACAAAAATTCAAAATATTTTTTATGACTTATTTTTTCTAACTCAACGCTATGAGTCGTGTCACGCAAAGATTGAATCTCGGGTGTTTTTTCAAACCCGCCCGTAGCATCGAGATTATTCCCAACCCACAGATCATACCCGCCGGCCGTTGTCGTCAAAATAAAACTACTATATCGATACGTCACATACGCCGACCACGATCCAACGACTATAACGGGCGCAATACACAAGATTGCCGCGTCTTTCCAGGTCCTACGCCATATCAAACTCCCTACGGTCACTAAAAACGCAAGAATTGCAACGGGACGCACCAATATCGCGAATGCCCACAAACTCCCTATAAAAAAAATCCCTCTACGCGAAGGCTCTGCCGTATACCGCAAAGACGCATATACAGCAAAGACGAGCAAAAACAAAAAGAGTGTCTCGGTGAGCAAAAAAGCGTTAACCGCTATCAAGTCTGGCGAAAGACCGAAAAAAAGTGCTGCCAAAAATGCTCCGCGTGTTGATGCAAAGAGCTGACGGGCAATCATGTACACAAGGACAACGCTCGCACCACGCAACAACGCATGCAACAACCATATAACCCAATACTGATGCCCGACTATGGTATACGCACCCGCGAGGAAAAACTGATATCCGGGTCCGACACGGATAATCGCGTCATCTTTTGCAGGGGTTTGTGCCATCGATACATCCTCGACATATCCAAATCCTTGAGCGAGGTTCCATGCGATCCTGTCATATGCCCTTGCATCAACGCGTGGATGATCGGCAACATAAAACGAAAAAAGACCACTCACGAGAGTGACTGCGACTGCTAGAAAGATTACGCGCCGTGGCATTATATATTAACGATCAAATACATTGAAATAGACAATGGCAAAAATCGCTCTAAAACCATCGCGCCAATTTATTTTTTTTCCTTCGGCGTATGTTCGGCCATTGTAATGAATAGGCACCTCATAGATCTTCCATTTACCATGAGCGACGCGCGCTGTAAGTTCTGGCTCAATACCAAAACGCTTTGATGTGAGTCTCGGGCCTATAACTTCGACTACCTCGCGCGAGAAAACTTTATAGCCGACCTCCATGTCTGACACATTAAGATTGGTAAACATATTGGAAAGCATTGTCAGAAAAGCATTGCCGAGATAGTGCCAATAATAAAGGACACGTTGGTATTCTCCACGAAATCTTGTACCGAACACCACATCGGCACCACGCTCAAGAATTGGCCGAAAGAGCACCTTATAATCCTCTGGACTATATTCAAGATCCGAATCTTGAATCAAGATATAGTCACCCGTAGCGCGCAGAAAACCTGCTTTTACAGCAGCCCCCTTCCCTAAATTCTTTGGGAACGACACAAGGATAATCTCCGAATGTTTTTTGAGTATCGCTGGTGTACCGTCCGTAGAGCAATCATCAACCACAATAATTTCTCGCTCGGCCTCACAGCCAAATGGCGCGCGAGAAACTTCACTCAAAACACGCTCGATGGTTTTTTCTTCATTATAGACAGGCACAATAATGGAAATCTTCATGGGTATATAGTACCTGATTTTTCAATATTCTCCACCCCTTCACCTTAGACCCTTTTATTCGTCATTCTCAATCTCCATGGTGTCCACGCCGCTTCCCATATAATAGGCCAAGAAATCTTTGATGCACCTGCACGACGCTCAACAAATGTAATCGGCGTCTCAGCCAAAGAGTACCCGAGAGAAAGTATGCGATACTTAAACTCAACCAAGAATGCATATCCGCGCGCCGACATATTTTCCATATCCAATGTGCTAATTATTTCTCGTCGAAAACACATAAAACCTGCGGTAAAGTCGTGAACTGGTTTTTGCAAGATTGCGCGCACATACCAATTTGCATATCGACTCAACAGCATGCGTAGCCAATACCAATTCTCAACGTTTCCTCCCGCAATATACCTCGAACCGACGACACAGTGAACCGACTTGGCAAGCTCCAGCATGCGGGGTATCTCACGATAGTCATGAGATAAATCCGCGTCCATCATGAAAATATACGAAAAAGAACTATTTTGGAGACCCTGGAAAGCGTCTCGATACGCCAATCCCAATCCCTCTTTGCTTACTCTTTGCTTAAGAACAACATTTGGATGATGTACAGCAAAGGTACGAACAATTGCCTGCGTCTCATCAGGAGAATTATCATCAACTACTAAAATCGAAACGGTAGGCAATGTTTCCGTAAGCGCGAGAAGTAACGTGGCAATATTTTTAGCTTCCTTGTATGTAGGAATTACTACTATTGTATCTGACTGAGACATGAATTATATTAATTCTATATAAGACAAAAGATTGATGTCAAAACTACCCGACAAGGTATCGCTACTGTTTTTAATGTGTCTCACACTTGTTTTGGGTATATGGAGCCCGCACCAATCTTTCACCGCAACACCAAAATACTGGTGGGATGAAAGCTTTGCGGTAGAAACCGCCCGAACCATTCTTGAACAGGGACGCATTGATATTACGGTAGCACCTCACACACCCTCAAACAAAGCTATCATACTAAGTTCAAATGGCTTTCCTTTAAGTGTTCCGCTTGCGGGTGTATATTTATTATTCGGATTTGGGATAACGCAGACTCGAATCTATATGCTCTGTTGGATATTGGCAACGGTTGCTGTCTTATACTGGTTCTTAAAAAATTTCTTTGACAAAAAATCAGCTTTTTTAGGAACGCTACTCGTCACAACTTTTGCGTCTTTTTATGCTAACGGCCGCACAGCAACGGGAGATATCCCCGGTTTTTTCTTTTTGCTACTTGGTCTCTTCCTCTGTATAAAAAAGGAGAACTTCGTTCTTGGTGGGATTGTTTTGGGACTCGCTGCTATAACCAAAACCTCTCTCTACCACATGATATTCCCCGCTATAACAATCGTATATATCGTGGCGTACGGAAAAAAATTTATTCTACCGACACTCAAAACCGCTATCGGATCGATTACTGTCGCGCTAGTCTGGGGGCTTCTCTTGCTACCACACCCCTACGCATTCTCCGATCTTGCTGCTGGTTTTGAATTCTATGATAACCCCATCAACAAGCCATCACTTCTCGATAAACTTCCCGTAAGCCTCGTGCAAGTTTTTTCGTCAAGCACTATTCTGTATTTTTTGGCGTTTCTGTGCCTAATATTGTTCGCTCACAAAAAATATGCATTTTCTCGTGAGCAAAAGATGCTGATCACCTTTGCCCTTGCCTATATTTTTTTTCAATTTTTTGTATTCCTACGAAGTCCTGGGTGGCATCGCTATTTGCTCGCGTCCGAACTCTTAATCCTTATGCTTCTGTATCCGAGCCTACGCTTCATTGGTATGTTGCGGACCTTGCACCGCCTTGTACCCGCAGGTATAATAGCACTCCTCGCCTTCGCGCAAACAACACACTATCTTCTTTTTTCAAATATTTTCTCGAACCCATCTCCAACAAAAATAGCAGACGCTATTAATAAAATACTAGAAAAGGAGACAAAGAGCACTGTAGGATTTATCAATGACCCCATCACCGCCTCTCAGATTGACGGCCGACGCAAATATCAAATTGTACATGTTGGGGGCAATACCTACGCAGGAAAACATCCGCTTGAGTACAAACCAGCACAGCTTCCTACATATATGATCCAGGGGGACAAGGAACATAAAGAGGTACTGGATCGATACTATAGATCCGTATTCCTACTAGAAGGACTGCCTATTTACAAGCGTATCGATCTATAAAGTCCGCGATTGACTTTGCTCGTGCATCCCAAGTGCATTCGATCGCGCGATCGCGCATTATTATAGCTTTTTTCTGCACATCAGTGTAGTGATCAAGAATATACTGAATTTTCTTTAGCCAATCTTCTACAGAATCAGGATCGGCGAAAACACCCTCATCCGCAGCGACAATTTTTTCTATTGCCGGAATACGAGAGAAAAGCGATGGAATACCTGTCGCCATATACTCCAATACCTTTATGGGCGAGGAATGCTTGCTCACCTCCTTAAACTCGGGATGCCCCGACTGCGGCGCAATAAGGATATCTGCAGATGCCATATAGCGCATAATGTCTTTATGCGGTACAAAAGGTATAAAAGTAACTTCATCGAAACCAGATTTTCCACGCAACCTATCTATCTCTCCTTGTGCTCCTCCAACACAAATAAAGGTTGCTCTGTCCTTCATGCGCAAAGCAAGCTCCAAGATCAAATTGATACCTCGCAACGCGCTCGGCCTGCCAGTAAAAATAATGACCGGGTTTGTACTTAAAATACGCAAACTATCCCGCGCGTCTTTCTGTGATGGCATATTACTAAACTCTGTGGGGTCAATAACATTGGGGGCGGTTAATATACGTTCGTGAGACACACCAAACGAATCTACCAAAATTTTTGTCTTTGATTCAGAAGTACTAATAACCCCTCGCGCAAAATAGCAAGTCAATTTATATACAAACCGGTAGTGCCTGACAAATGAATGCATCTCATAGAAAAAATTCCTACGAAACCGATAAGACAGAAGTGTGAGCGGAAAGACAAGAAGCCCTTCGCGTACATAAAATATGGTACCTTCAGGAGCATCCTTGATAACGCGCCGAAACGCCAACGCTCGAAAAAAGCTTCGCGGCCACAACAT
>SICQ01000027.1 GCA_009691385.1 Candidatus Ryanbacteria bacterium | reverse complement strand
AGGACGCGTGCTATTTCCACGAGTGTCGCTGACGGATCATGGACATGTTCGAGTACATGGTTCATGTGTATATCATCAAAAAAATCGCTCGCATATTTCGCGTCATGTACCGAACCATAGGAGACGGGGAAGCCATACTGCTGGGCTTGGTGCACGGCACGCTCATCAAAATCAACACCGTAGATTGCCCATGTCGGGTGTTTCTCCGCGAGTTCGAGTAGGAGATCGCCCCACCCGCAGCCGACATCGAGTACGCATCGCGCGGGTTCTGCGGGCAAGGTGTAGACGCGCCCATCTACAGTTTTTGTTTGATGTGGACGGTAGTTGCCGGGATAAAAATTGTTCATCTCAAACGGTTCGGGTTGAGGGTTGAGATAGGCAAGCCCGCACTGGTCGCAAGTGACTAACGTGAAGGCATCTTGCGTTGTCTTATAGAGAAGATCACGAGTTTTAGCATAGAGGGTAGTTTTTTTGTTGCCGCAGAGATTACAAGCTATCGATTTCATAGTAGTGTGTATAGTATGCCAGAAGAGGCCCACCAATCAAAGAATAAACCTCTCGTGAGTATCGCAATACCCGTATACAACCGCGCTGCTATTATCGGCGCGTCTATTGATAGTATTCTTGCCCAGACATTTAGAGATTTTGAACTTATCATTGTTGACGATGGTTCAACCGACGATATTCAGAGTGTTGTATGCGCATACCAAGACGACCGTATCCGGTATGTTCGGCATACAGAAAATAGGGGGCTTATGGCCGCTCGCAATACGGGTGTGCTGGAGTCTCGAGGTGCCTTTTTTGCATTTCAAGATTCTGACGATACATGGCATCCTCAAAAACTCAAGGAAGAAGTAGCGTTGCTCTCCGCGATGCCATTGAGCGTAGGAGGTGCATATTCACGCGTAGAGAAAACATATATCAATGGTACTACAGTACTCATCCCAAGTGATGATCAGAAGCTCGTTGGCGGAGATCTACTCGAAGTATTTTTGCGCGGAGATTACTTTATTACCTTGCAGGCACTTTTAGTGAGAAGAGAGTGTATTGATCGAGTAGGTATGTTCGACGAGAGCTTCAAAGTTTTTGGTGATGGCGATTTTATTATCCGTTTTGCAAAGCATTTTAAGTTTGTATACAATCCGAACATCCGCGTCTCGCTTAAAGTTCAGAACGATAGCATTTCGCTCGACCAGAAAAAGCGTCTTGCGGCGAAAGAGCGGTTGTTTGAAAAAGAGCAGAAAACATACAGTAGATTTCCAGCAATTTATGCTGCGAATGCATTTTCTTTGGGACGAACATTCGCTTTTATGGGTGACGCAGGCAAGGCAAAAATTTTTATATGGCAAGCCGTGCGCGCGCGCCCTTGGCGACTCTCGTATCTTGCATTTTTTTTTCTACTCGCGTTAGGAGGCTCGCATGCAGTACGGGCACTTGGTAAATTGTCGCAAAAGCTACGCAGATGAATCTCTCAACATCACAACAAGTACAAGAGCACGAATATGAATTCCCATACCATTGGGCTGTTCGTAAGCACACTCGAAAAGGCGTCGTTTTTTATGGATATTGGGATCGTGCCATGCACCTCGCTGGCGATCTTAAGGGCAAGGCCATCCTCGATGCGGGTTGCGGGGATGGATATTTTGCGCACTTATTGAGGCTTGCTGGAGCAGATGTCACCGGGATTGACTACTCGTCACGATCTATAGAGTTTGCAAAGCTTCTAGATCAAAGTATTCGCTTTTCCGTCGCAAATATTACCGATCTTCCTTTTCCCAATGAATCTTTCGATACGGTTTTTCTTATTGAAGTGCTTGAGCATCTTACGGTCGAGGAAAGAGATCGTATTCTCAAAGAATTGTCGCGAGTGCTCAAACCGCAAGGCGCTCTCATTGTATCAGCGCCTTCAACGCGCATGAAGGTGATTGAAAAGCACGAAGAGCATTTTACGCCCGCAAGTTTCGAGGCACTATTCCGAAAGTATTTTAAAGATATTCAAATTTACGGGCAGGATCGCGATGATTTTCTCGGTAAGCTTTTTTGGGTGTCATGGAAGCTCTGGGATAATCGTTTTTGGCGCATCAAGCCTCTCGCTATATTTTGGACAGAAAATCTATATCCTCGACTTCTCAACAAGTCTCGTCCTCTTCAGGCCAAGCGTCTTATCGGCGTATTTGAAAAAGGAGGAGGGGTAGCATAATGTTGGCTGTTCTGCCGATAATGCGACCAGCAACCGCGCCCCATAATCCGTACGGATAGATGAGGAGTGCGAGTGCCGTGATCTGAATGAGAGGCGAGACAATATTGTAAATATAGATTTTCTTGATATCACCCGTCGCTTTCATGGCGGTGTTAAAAATCGTAAAGGGGAAGATGACGAGCGAGAGCGCAAAGACTTGTGAAAAAATGATTGACTCGATGTAGCGCGGGAAGAGAATCTGATAGATCCATGGAGCAGCTATAATATAGATCATCACGATGCCTATGGTTATCGTTGTCGCACGAAGGGCTTTTTCAAGAAGGGTATCTTGCAATCCTACAATATCGGGATGGGCGGCGATTTTGGGGAATGTCACATCAGCAAAAGTACCCAAGAGAGATTTGATCTGCTCAGGAAGTGCTATAGCAAATGCATAGGTAGCGAGTGCTACGGGTCCCAAAAAAGTATGGATGAGCACCGCGTCGAGATAATTTGCGATAGTCGCAGGGATGTTGACGAGACTTAGTTGGAGACCGTAGCTGATGGAGCCCGGTTCTACCGGTGCGTCTTTTGCCGTCTTGCGTAGTGTTTGTATATAAAAGAATATATTGGGCAATCCTTCACCGAGTGAATAGGCAGTGAGGAGTACAAGAAGGCTTGATGCTGGTGAGAGGTGAAAGTAAAAGATGGTGCTCATGGCGACAGCCATTGAACAAAAATAAAAAAGCTGATCGATGACATTGAGAAGCGTTTTTGCACGAAATTCTTTTTTCCCGTCAAAATATGCGCGCCAATTACCCAAACCTTCTACAGCTGGTACGACGAGCGAGGCGATGATAAATCCCCATGCCAGTGTTGTATTGCCTGCAATAAAAAAATAAAGAGCAGTTCCAAATCCTACCAGAGCAATGCCGAATGATCCAAAGAAGATATATTTACTTCCTTGGCGAAAGGTTCCATTAAACCCACGCGCAACGCTGCGGGTAATCGAAGTACCAATACCGGGAAGGGCAAAGATACCTGCGATACTCAACGCGCTCAGTATGTAGCGATAATCACCATAGGTGCTTTTCGATAAGTATCGTGCGTAGGCGATAGATAGAAAAAAAGCGCTACTCATCGTAGCGAGCTGTCCTAAACTCAGCCAGAAGCTCCCGCGCGCAAGGTATGACACATTGAAGCCAAGTATGCGTTCCATCTTGTTTATAAACGCTGCGGGCATGATATTTGTAATCTAGCATCCTAAGGGGCTTTTTGCTATTCTGAGCATATGGTGAGAGACTATCGTGATTCACATATCAGCCGCGAAAAAAGCCGCCGCTACGAAGAAGATATCTATCGAAAAAATTCTTACGACGATGCTCTATGGTGGTGGGAGCAGGGTCTGCTAAAAACAGAAATCAATATTCTCAAAGGGCAGATAAATTCGATCTCGGCGCTTGATTTTGGTTGCGGCACAGGTCGTATCACGGCTGTGGTTGAGCAGATGGTAGATAATTCGGTTGGCGTTGATATCGCCGATTCTATGTTGGAGTACGCACGCACCAAATTGACTCGCACCGAACTTATCTTTGCCGATCTGACAAAAAACGATGTACTCAAGGGTCGCGAGTTTCAGCTCATCACTGCGTTTCGGATATTTCTCAATTCTTCTCCCGCGTTGCGTCACGAAATACTCACCGTGTTGGCCCCCAAACTTACGTGCGATGGTCGTATGATATTTAACATGCATGGCAATATCTGGAGTCAGCGTGTATTTACAAAAATATATTTCTGGCTTCGTGGTCATCAGCTCAATACAAGCTCATATCGGCACGCCAGACACATGATCGTGCCACACGGGTTTGTGATAGAGCGATTTTATGGTTTCGGTGTGATTCCTAAAATCTTCTATCGTATATTCGGCGCGCGCTCCATGTATGCACTTGATCGTATTCTGTCAGTTCTTCCGCTCATGAAATATATTTCGTTCGATCTCGTGTTCGTATGCAAAAAAAGCTAGTTGCGGCAGGCATCGTCATGCTCGGCCTTACGACGAGCGTTGTCGTGGGCGTTGTTGGTGGTACTTTGGCGCTCACTGATTTTGCCCAGTATCGTGATGATTCCCGTTTTTATAATGAAAAGGCATTTAGTTTGCTTGATCAAGGATCATTTCGTGATGATACAAGTGAATTTCGCAAACCTCCTGTTTACCCACTCTTTTTAGCGTGGGCATATGGTGTGTTGGGGCGCCGACCGCACTCGGTTTGGCTGTTGCAGGTAGTGTTGTTGATCATTACCATTTTTATTCTCCTATCGATAAGTAAGATATTTTTTCCCATACCGCTTGTCTATCTTCCGCCGTTGCTGTTTTCTCTGGCGTGGTGGGAGCTGTACTATGTTTTTAAGATTGGCTCCGAAATGTTGGCTATTTCACTTCTTGCGGGGGGAGTCTTACTGACACTCCGGGCTCTTGGCAAGTTTTCCTATACAAGCGCGGTTGTGTGGGGCGCTCTTTTCGCTATTTTAATTTTGACCAAGCCAGTCATGTTGTATGGGATGCCATTTTTACTAGCTGTTGCTTTTTGGGGGCAGCGGCGACAGGGAATTGTTGCATGTGTCGCCCTAGCATTGCTTGTTGGTGGGTGGATGGTACGCAATCAAGTCTTTTTTGATGACTATCAAATCGAGCAGACGGGGCACGTCGTTTGGGTGCGTGGAGTATTTGCGCAGTCATCATGGCGCGATTTTACCGCTTATAGTGTTTCAGCGATAGCGGGTGATTATGTCGCCGATCTTATATTTCCAGGGTATGCGTTGCGCCCATTGCCCAGCGAGATTAATGGAAGTGTCAAGCGTATATGGGAGGAGCGTCGTGTGGCAGGTAAGACCGATTTTGAGATCGACAAAGAATTTCTTGCCGAAGGCATTGCTATGCTTCGCGCACATCCAGCTAGCTCTGTGGCGATGAGTATACCCGCACTCATGGAGCTCAATGCGCCGAGTAATCATCGCGGGTTTCCCATGACGCACTTTTTGGCAGGTACGCGAGAACAAATACCCCTCGTAGTAAAGCTCGGTCTTATCACGGTTGTACGAGGTGTCTGGTTTTTGTTTCTCGCACTCGTCGTCTACGGTATGTGGGGTAGAGGTATTTTTACTGACCGCAGGTTGATGTTGTTAGCAGTACTGCTTATCTATTTCAATGTCATACACGCGCTCGTCATTATCCCGATGGAGACGCGGTATTTGGCGCCCGTCGTGCCAATATATTTTTTCTTTTTTGTGCGAGGCATAGAGAGGGTCGTCGGGTTATATAGACAAAAGGCGCACGCGTGATATCATTTTTTCACCTATGAAAAAGGCACTTATCACTGGTATTACAGGGCAAGATGGTTCGTATCTTGCTGAATTTCTTTTGGATAAAGGATACGAGGTACATGGCCTCATGAGGCGTTCGAGTTCGTTCAATACCTCACGCATTGATCACTTGCATCATGATGTGCACGAAAAAGGTGGTACATTGTTTTTGCATTATGCGGATTTGACGGATGCAAGCTCCATCAATCATTTGGTGCGTACCGTGCGGCCTGATGAAGTCTATCATTTGGGCGCGCAGAGTCATGTGCGTGTGAGCTTTGATGTACCCGAATATACCGGTAATGTGACCGCGCTCGGCACCCTACGGATGCTTGATGCGATTCGCGACGCGGGGCTCGAAGGAACGAAGTTTTATCAGGCATCAAGTTCGGAGATGTACGGGCTCGTACAAGAGACCCCGCAGAAGGAAACTACGCCATTTTATCCGCGCAGTCCGTACGCAGTAGCAAAAGTATATGCGTATTGGATCGCGGTCAATTATCGCGAAGCGTACAATATGTTTGTGTGCAACGGTATTCTTTTTAACCACGAAAGTCCGCGCCGAGGCGAGACATTTGTAACGCGAAAAATTACGATGGGTATCGCCAACATTTTAGCGGGCAAGCAAGAAAAACTTTACATGGGTAATTTAGACGCAAAGCGTGATTGGGGATATGCGCCTGATTATGTAGATGCCATGTATCGTATGATGCAACACAAGACTCCGGGCGATTATGTGATCGCGACTGCAGAGACGCATACCGTACGGGAATTTATTGAAGAAGCATTTGGCTTGGCAGGACTTGATTGGAAAAAATATGTAGAGATTGATAATCGTTATTTGCGTCCAACTGAGACTGATGTCTTGATTGGCGATCCGTCAAAGGCAAAGCGTGAGCTTGGTTGGGAGCCAAAGGTAAAGTTTAAAGAATTGACGCGCATCATGCTCGAAGCCGACTGCAAGGCGGTTGGCATTGTGCTCAAATAATCTATGGATATTCAAGAAAAAAAGATTTTAGTGACAGGAGGCGCGGGGTTTCTTGGGTCGTTTGTTGTTGAAGAATTGATGCGATCAGGGGTTAAAAAAGAAAATATATTCATACCCCATTCAAAAGAATATGACCTTCGTGACAAGGCGATATGTCAAAAAGTAGTCGCAGGGCAGGATGTCGTCATACATCTTGCGGCAAATGTTGGAGGCATCGGATACAATCGAGAAAAACCAGGAGAACTTTTTTATGACAATCTCATGATGGGCGCACAGATACTTGATGCCGCGCATCGAGCCGGCGCAGAGAAATTTGTCGGACTCGCTACTATTTGTAGCTATCCAAAATTTACACCTGTGCCATTTCGAGAAGAAGATATCTGGAATGGATACCCAGAAGAGACCAATGCTCCGTACGGGCTCGCCAAAAAGATGCTGCTTGTGCAGGCGCAGGCGTATCGATTGCAATATGGTTTTAGTGCTATAACACTGTTTCCGGTAAATCTGTACGGTCCGCGTGACAATTTTAATCTCGATTCTTCACATGTCATCCCTGCGTTGATCCGCAAGGCGATCGAGGCGCGTGATGGCGGCAAAGCATCTATAGAGGCGTGGGGCACGGGAACGCCGACGCGCGAATTTTTGTATGTTGAAGACGCGGCGCGCGCTATCGTTTTGGCAACCCAAAAGTATGACAAGCCCGATCCAGTAAATCTCGGATCAGGTATGGAAATATCAATCAAAGATTTGACGGAGAAGGTTTGCAAGCTTGTCGGGTTCACTGGCCAGATCAAATGGGATAACTCCAAGCCAGATGGGCAGCCGAGGCGTATGCTCGATATATCAAAGGCAGAGAAAGAATTTGATTTTCGTGCGAGGACCAATTTTGATGAGGGTTTGGCGAAGACAATTCAATGGTATGAATCCCACACAAACTAAAAAACAATCACTCGTTACATATTTTGATCACATGGCGCCCGCGCGTGACCGTTGGAGGGCGCGCAATAGTTACTATCATGCCGAGCTTTTACGATTGTTGCGTTTTTTTATTCCCGCGCATGCGCAAGTACTTGATATCGGTGCGGGTACAGGCGACGTACTTGCAGGACTTGATCCCGCGCGCGGTGTAGGCGTTGATATCAGCCCCGCGATGATCGAGGCGGCGCGAGCAAAACATCCAAAGCTCGAGTGGCAGATCGCCGATACCGAGACCCTCGCGCTTGGCGAGCGTTTTGATTATGTCGTCATGTCAGATCTTATCAGTTCGCTCGATGATATCGAAAAGGCGTTTTACGCTCTCAATACGGTGAGTCATGCGCGTACACACGTGATCGTGACTTACTATAATTATTTTTGGGAACCAGTGTTGCGTGCCGCAGAATCTTTGGGTATCAAGGCGCGCCAGCCTTTGCAAAATTGGCTCTCGCCCAAAGATATTGAAAACATGATGCATTTGGCGGGCTTTGAGATCATCAAGTCAGGTACCAAGATGTGTATGCCGTTTTATATCCCGCTTGTCTCCGCGTTTATGAATAAGATTGTGGGCAACTTGCCACTCCTTTCTCGTTTAGGTCTTGTGCACTATATTGTCGCGCGCCCGCGCGCGCAGGATATCAAAGACTACTCGGTATCAATTATCATTCCTGCGCGAAATGAGCGAGGCAATATAGAAGATGCAATTTTGCGTACGCCGAACTTCGGTATCTACCAAGAAATTATTTTTATCGAAGGACATTCAGATGATGCTACGGGTGAGGAGATACAGCGTGTTACTGAAAAGTATGCCGGCCGGCGCAATATTCGTTTTGCCGAGCAAAGAGGCAGGGGCAAGGGAGATGCAGTGCGTCTTGGCTTTGAGATGGCGAAGGGTGAAGTACTGATGATTCTTGATGCCGATCTTACGATGCCACCAGAAGATTTACCAAAGTTTTACCGTGCGATTGCGTCGGGCAGGGGAGAGTTTATCAACGGCTCACGCTTGGTATATCCGCTCGAAGAAGAATCGATGCGCTTTCTCAATGTTATAGGCAACAAGTTTTTTAGTATTATGTTTAGCTGGCTGTTAGGCCAGCGGCTCAAAGACACACTATGTGGTACCAAGGTGCTATTCAAATCTGATTACGAAAAGATTGCCATAGGCCGCAGCTACTTTGGCGATTTTGATCCGTTTGGCGATTTTGATTTGTTGTTTGGTGCGGCTAAACTCAACCTCAAGATTGTAGAGATTCCTATTCGCTATCAGGCACGCACATACGGTGCGACCAATATTCAGCGTTGGCGACATGGGTGGCTA
>SICQ01000026.1 GCA_009691385.1 Candidatus Ryanbacteria bacterium | reverse complement strand
GATGTACTCAAAAACGCTGATTGGATTATAGACCTAGGCCCTGAAGGGGGATCAGGCGGTGGCATGATCATTGCCGAAGGTACACCCGAAGAAGTAGCGAAGATCGCCAAATCATATACAGGTCAGTGGCTAAAAAAAGAATTTGGTAAATAGATCGTATAAAAAAGAAAATGCGCCGTCCCTATTTGGTGTCGGGACGGCGCGTTGTGTCTGGTGGAGGAGCAGCGGCCTGCTCACGGCGCTGTTCGGCGCGCGTGGTACGCAGGCCATGGATGCCACTTTCGGAAGGTTTTGGTGACCTGCCGGTGCGTGGATCGATATCCCCAATTTGCGTTTCGAGATGGATGACTTTCGGTTTTAGTGTTTCAGCTGGCATGAATCCTCACTTGGTTTTCGCAGATAGTTGCGAGTACTTCTTTGCGTACGCGGTAGGGGAGACCAGTGTGACTGTGCCACACATCGAGTCCTGGTCGTTTCTCAACTCTGATTGTGTCTCTAGCACCCTCAAGCTCCGCCTCATGGGCTGGTACGATTTTGTCGTAGTCGCTGACAGCAACTACGATCTTGGCGAGTAGTGTCGGGTCAGTGAGCGCGTCTGGATCAAAGGGTAGTCGGTATTCGCCGGATCTGATCGATAGATAGAGATTGAGTGCATGGAGTGACGCGCCACGCAGTGGTGAGCTCGCAAAGATCGCGAGTTCAATCTCAGGGTGGCCAGGGAGTGTGCCGAGGATGTCGGCACCGCCTTTTGAATGACCCATGAGGATCGGCACTACTCCTGTGGCGTCTTCGTCTGCCATGATTGCGTTTGACAGAATCGTGTGGGATTCTTGCCAGGTCAAGGTATTACGGCGAAGCCCCTTGGGGATGATGAGCTCTACACCATTTTCGTGCAGGTATGCACCAAGGCGCAGATAGTATCCAAACCGCGCGAAAAATCCGGGCATGAAGATCACATGAGGGTTGGTGTCATGGGCTGATGCTGGCGCGTGAGCGTCCATCAACAAAGAATCAAGAAACATGGTCACGGCCGCAGGCACTTCTTGGGCGATATTCCACAAGTTGCCGACTCGGCTTACTTCTCTGGCTGCGTGGCGAAAATCTCTCGCGACGAGCTGTGCTACTTCTTGCATACTCATCGCAGTTCCTCCTTTGTTAGGTTGTCGACGAGCTTCTCTTTCAGACTACTCTCGCGTCACGCGCGCGCAAGGCGAAACGCTTGACATGCCAGAGTTTTTCTTTAGAATGGCTCTATTAGCACTCTTGAGTCGAGAGTGCCAAATATTAAAACCGCTTTATTTTAGAACATATGACAATCAAACCGCTTGGTGATCGTGTGCTTCTTGAGACTTTGTCTCGTGAAGAGCGCGAAGGCAAGACTGCGTCAGGTATTGTCATCCCCGATACGGCCGAGAAAGAACGCCCTGAGGAAGGACGCGTTGTCGCGGTTGGCCCCGGCAAGATGACTGATGATGGCAAAATGGTTCCTATGAGTATCAAAGTAGGATCGCGCGTACTATTTGCAAAATACGGTCCGTCTGAAATTAAGGTCGGAGGAAAAGAATATTTGATAGCGCGCGAAGAAGATATCCTCGCAGTAATTGAACAATAATATGGCATCAAAAGAAATCGTATTTAATGAAAAAGCTCGCGCCGCACTCCAGCGTGGCGTCAACACGCTCGCAAACGCGGTTAAGGTCACGCTCGGCCCCAAGGGTCGCAATGTAGTTATCGAAAAGGGCTACGGCTCTCCTGTCATTACCAACGATGGCGTGACGATTGCCAAAGAAATCTCCGTTCAAGACAAAGTTGAGAACATGGGTGTAGAAATCGTCAAAGAAGTTGCTTCAAAAACCAATGACATCGCAGGTGACGGTACGACCACTGCAACGCTTCTCGCGCAATCTATTTTTAACGCAGGTCTTTTGGAGCTTGCCGGTTCATCTACACTCTCGCTTATGGCGCTCAAGGACGCCCTTTTGAATGGTGCAGGACAGATGGGTGAGCTTCTCAAAAAGAACGCACTCAAAATCGACTCAAAAGAAAAATGGGCGCAGGTGGCGACTATTTCTGCGAAAGACGCGGAAATCGGTACACTTATTGCTGGCATCATCGAGAAAGTTGGCAAAGACGGTGTGATCACGGTAGAAGAGTCACAAACTTTCGGTGTTTCTCACGAAGTTGTAGAGGGTATGCAGTTTGATAAGGGATATGTCGCGCCCTACATGGTAACCAACCCTGACAGGATGGAGGCGGTGTACGATGATCCAAAGATTTTGATCACTGATCGTAAAATCTCCGCGATCGCAGACATTTTGCCGATTCTCGAAAAACTCGCACAATCAGGTAAAAAAGAATTGGTTATCATCGCCGAAGACATCGAAGGCGAAGCGCTCGCAACGCTCATCGTGAACAAGATTCGTGGTACCTTTCATTCACTTGCTATCAAAGCACCCGGATACGGCGATCGCAGAAAAGAAATGCTCGAAGATATCGCGATTGTGACCGGCGGTACGGTGATCTCTGAAGACATTGGTCTCAAGCTTGAAAAGGCCGAACTCACCATGCTTGGTTCCGCTCGTAAGGTCATCTCGACCAAAGAGCACACGACAATTGTCGATGGCAAGGGTGAGCGCGCACATATCGAAAAACGCGCATCCCAAATCAAAAAACAAATGGAAGACAGTGAGTCTTCATTTGATAAAGAAAAGTTGCAGGAGCGCTACGCGAAGCTCGCAGGAGGTGTAGCTGTCATCCGTGTGGGTGCGGCAACCGAAGTAGAGCAGAAAGAAAAACAGCATCGCATCGAAGACGCGGTATCTGCTACCAAAGCGGCGATTGAAGAAGGTATCGTGCCGGGTGGTGGTGTGGTGCTGTTGTATTCTTCATATAATTTGAAGAGCTTAAAACAAGCCGACAACAAAGCTCCGCAAATGATTGAGGCACAAGAGGCGGCGACGCGCATTTTACAGCGCGCACTTCGCGCACCGTTCGAGCAGATTATGCTCAACGCGGGCAAGACTCCCGCCGATGTCGTTGGCGGTCTTACCAAGATTTGGCTTGAAAAAGAAAAGATTGATGTCAGCAATCTTACAGACGCATCAAAATGGCCTGTGTGGGGCTATGATGTATCACGCGAAGATTATGTCGATATGATCGCGACTGGCGTTATCGATCCCGTGAAGGTGACGCGCTCGGCACTTCAGAATGCGACATCGGCCGCAGCTATGCTTCTCACGACCGAAGCGGCCATTGTCGATATTCCTGATAAAAAAGATGCACCCATGGGCATGCCCGGTGGTATGGGCGGCATGGGAGGGATGGACTACTAGTCCCGTCAAACAACTAAAAACGAAAAACCTTTCCCCTGTGGAAAGGTTTTTCGTTTTTATTCGTTTCTTTTTGCTACACTATATATATGGAAAAGGCGCCAGGCCCATCTCCCGAATCTTCTGAAGAACCAAAACCGCAATCCGAACGGCCAACACTGACAAAAAAAGACCAAGAAACTGACGATTACAATGATCGGCTTCAGGCGTTTTATGAGCGCAGTGGAGAGAAAGAAGTTGCTGCTGCGATAGCGGCAGAGCGCAAAGATCAAGAAGCGCCAGCGCTCGCGCGTGGTGCAGATATTGAGATTAATGCAGATAAAAAAGAGATAGCTAGAATTAACGAAGCTGTACAAAGAGGTGAGGTGATCTATGGTGAAAACCCCAGCGATCGGATACAAAAACTTGAGGATCACATTCAGGGGCTCGAAGACATAAAAGCGGATAGGGAGAAGAAGCCCGAAATTGCTGAACCAGCAAAAGAAGTGGTAAAGGATGAGGAAAGGGCTCCTGAAGTCATTGAGCTGACCGAAGATACGGTCATTAACAGAAAACCGCGCGATAAATATGACAAAACACTCGAAGGTGAGCCACAGGAAAAACCCATTGAGGCTTCCGTAGCTAAAAAAGAGAAAGCAAAAGATTCTCTCGTAGATGCACGTCCCAATGTGCGTGAGCGCTTGATGGCAGCTGGCATGCAGCGCGTGGGTACGCTCGCCGAACGCAGTGCATTGGTGCTCGGCGGCAAGGTACTTGATTTACATGAGCAGTTAAATGGGTATCCCGTGCTAAAGCGTGAACGCGCGCAAAAAGCGGCAGACGAGTGTGAGCGGGCTATTGAGGGAAACAATAAAGATCTCATGGCGTACGGAGGCGATCCGAAGATTGTACAAAAGCTGCGTTCAGATAGAGAGGGCATGGAGCGGCGACTTGCCGAGGCACGGCTCGAACTTGGAAAAAGGGAGATGAAAGAAGAAAAATTTCTCAAGCGCAAGCGATCGTTTGAGGGTGGTATGCGTACCTTTGCGTCTGACGTGCTTGAAAAGATAGACAGGCGCCTCGCGCCATTTGAGCGCGAGCTCACTGTCGCACGTACAATCAAGGAGCGTTCAGATGTGGCTATCAGTGCTATCAAAAAAAACGTTGAGGCGTATAAAGCAGATTTGGTAGAAAAGCGCGGCATACTTGCGTCGATTGCCGATCCAGTTGAGCGGAAAAATATCGAGCTTGAGATTCAACGTATCGAGGGAGCTTTGAGTAGCAGTTTACCTACCATAGATCGTATGGTCAAAAAACAAACAACCGCTCGCAGGGTTCTTGAAAACAACGAAAAACAAGCTCTCCCGTATCGTCAGCAGCAGCGGCGTTTTGCGCGCGCTGCAGGCCTTGAAGTGCGTGAAGATATTTTGACCAAAGGTACCCCTCCGGAAGATCTACCGGTTATGTCTAAGGGAGGTTTGCGCGTCATTGAGGGTGGTAAGGGCTCAAAAATAAAGGAGGGAGTGGAAACAAAAGAGGGTCCCAATGGGATCGACGCATTTATCAAGCGATGGAATAGAGATGCGGTGATGGATGCTCGTATGTCGTGGCGCATCAGGGATCCAGAACATTTTAAATATTTAGCAGGCGCCAGCGAGACGCTTACACCTATGCGTGCAGAACATCTTGCTCGCCAGTATTTTGAAGATGACGCAGCTCGTAAGGGTCGCAAGCTATCGCCACGGCAGTATCGCAAGGCCGAGAAGATAGGGCGTCTGATCGCGGGCAAAGTATTTCCGCGGGGGAATATAATCAAGAGGGCTATAAAAAAAGCTATATGAGTGCGCCAGACGACAAGTCGCTAAATATCCAAAAGCTTCGTGCCGAGGCGTCACGTTTTTTTGCAGATCTCAAGAGTAAGCTTGGGTCGCTCGATCACGACCTTACTGCGCTCGATCACGAGCTTACGACGATCGAAGATATGCAAAAAAAGATGGCGGAAGACATTGAAATAATCGAGAAGAAAGCAGTAGCACATATGGATAAAGAGCTCGTAGATCTGCTCAATGAGGCAGACGAGGAGAATGAGTATGAGATGGGTATGGGTTAGCCCTTTTGCATTATTTTCTTTTGTGGTATAATAGAGGTCATGAATATGACTCTTTATATTGTTATCGGAGTTCTCGGGGTCGTCGTGTTGTGGGTTGTTTTTGCCTTCAATCGCTTCGTTCGTTTACGCAATCGCGTACGCGAGGCATGGAGTGATATCGAAGTACAGCTCAAACGCCGCTATGATCTCATCCCAAACCTTGTCGAGACCGTCAAAGGTTACGCCAAGCATGAGTCACAGGCGTTTGAAAATGTGACCAAGGCGCGCTCGGCTGCACTCGCGGGTGGTGGCAGCGCACATGATCGCGCGGAGAAAGAAAATATGTTGACCGGAGCCCTCAAGAGCATCTTTGCTATTGCCGAGGCGTATCCTGACCTCAAAGCAAACACAAACTTTGCCGAACTTCAGCGCGAGCTTTCAGACACTGAAAACAAGATTCAGGCAGCTCGCCGTTTCTTTAACACTAATGTGATGGAGCTCAACACAGCTGTTGAATCATTCCCATCAAATATCATTGCGGGCGGCTTTGGTTTCAAAAAAGAAGAATTCTTTGATCTCGATGAGACTCCTGCCGCGCGCGAGCCGGTCAAAGTAGCATTTTAGGAAAACATGGCAACACTCTGGACGCACAAGGATTCTAATATCCGAAAGACTTGGCTTTTGATGACAGTGTTTTTTGCGCTCGTCATGTCGATCGGGTGGGTATTTTCTCAAGCCTACGGCAACCCGGGCATTTTACTTTTTGCGGTTATCTTGAGTACTACCATGAGCGTTGCTTCCTACTGGTGGTCTGATAAGTTGGTTATTGCAACAACCGGCGCCAAAGAGCTCAAAGACGCGGAAGCTCCTGATCTGCACAATATTATCGAGAACCTTGCGATTACCGCGGGCCTTCCAAAACCGCGCATCTATATAGTACAGACAGCACAACCCAACGCGTTTGCGACAGGTCGCGATCCCAAGCACGCTATTGTGGCGGTGACAACGGGACTTTTGGAGCGCATGAATCGCACCGAGCTCGAAGGCGTGCTTGCGCACGAGATGTCTCATATCGGCAACCGCGATATGCTCGTATCGACAGTCGCTGTGGTGTTGGTGGGTGTGATACAGCTAATGGCAGATATGTTTATCCGCCGCATGTGGTGGAGTGGATCTGACCGAGAGCGAGGCGGGCAGGCACAACTCGTCTTTATGATTATCGGCATCGCACTCTCGCTCTTAGCGCCGCTACTCGCAACCCTCATGCAGCTCGCAGTCTCGCGTAGGCGAGAATATTTAGCTGACGCATCGGGTGCGCTTCTCACACGCTATCCGGAAGGTCTTGCATCAGCCCTCGAAAAATTGGCGCAAGATCATACGCCTATGGCGCAGGCCAACCATGCCACAGCCCACCTCTGGCTTGATGATCCGTATCAAGGCAAAGAAAAAAAGGTTTCGTGGGTCAGCAAGATGTTCATGACGCATCCGCCGATTGAAGATCGCGTACGAATTTTGCGTGGCATGAAAGTAGACTAATATATTATGCATTTACAACGAAAGACAAAAATTATCGCAACTATTGGACCCGCGTCAGAATCGCGGGAAAATCTTTCACGCTTGCTCGCTGAAGGTGTTGACGCCGCACGTCTCAATTTTTCGCACGGCGTGCAAGCTGATCACGGTCGGCGCATCAAGCTTATTCGTGAGATTGAGCAAAAGACTGGCAAATATATCGGCATTATCGCGGATCTGCAAGGTCCCAAGATGCGCGTGGGCGCGCTCCCCAAAGAGGGCGTGCTGTTGCGCGATGACACAGAGGTTATTCTCGATACTACTATTTCAAAGTATGAAGAGGGCGGTGCTATACCTGTACCGTCACCAATTTTTGCAAAAGGTGCCTCAAAAGGCAGTCGCGTATTTCTTGATGATGGCTCTCTCTTGCTCGAAGTCATCGGCACCAAAGGGCTTTTGGGCAGGCAGTTTGTAGCCCGCGTGCTTCGCGGCGGTACGCTTTTCTCGCACAAGGGTATCAATGTGCCCGAGCTCAAATTGCGTACCAATATTTTTGAAGAGAAAGACAAGAGTGATATGGCGTACGCGATCCGCCAAAAAGTTGATTATATCGCCGTATCATTTATACGCAATGGCGATGATATGCGCGAGGCACGCCGGCTCGCGGGTTCCGCACCTATCAAGCTGATCGCAAAGATCGAGCGTCCCGAAGCGCTTGCCAATCTCGAAGATATCATCAATGAATCTGATGCGATCATGGTCGCGCGTGGCGACCTCGGTATTGAGACGCCACTCTGGCAGCTACCAATGCGTCAGAAAGAAATCATCGCGGGTGCGCACAAAGCCATGAAGCCCGTGATTGTGGCCACGCAAATGCTTGAGAGTATGACTAAGAATGCTATTCCTACGCGCGCGGAAGTTAGTGATGTGGCAAATGCCGTATACGACTCTGCCGATGCGGTGATGCTATCAGCTGAATCTGCGTCAGGAAAATATCCGATTGAGGCGGTACGGATGATGCATAATATCTTGGAAGAAACTGAAAAAGATGTAGGCTCCGTATTTACCGATGAAAAAGAAGAATTCCATGACATCAAAGTTGCCGTGCCAAAATCTGCTAAATATATCGCCGAGCAAGTAGACGCCAACGCGATCTTGGTAGGCACGGCAACCGGCAGTGCCGCACAAGCGGTGTCGCACTATCGTCCGCATGTCTATATTATCGCGTCAGCAGCAAATGAACGCGTAGCGCGTAGTCTCTCGATCGTATGGGGTGTGACAGCGATCGTGATCAAAGGGATCAGAACGATTATGGATCTTGAGAAAAAATCTTTGACAGAACTTAAGGCGCGCAAATTCATCAAGTCAGGCGACAAAGTAGTGTTTGTGTCAGGCACGCGTCTTGGTGATGTAGGTAAGACAAACGCATTGTCCGTAGTACGGGTCTCATAACAATGTTCGACAAACTCAAACAAATAAACGAATTGCGTAAAATGCAGCAGATGGTAGCAGGTGAGCGGGTGACCGCCGAGAGAGGTGGTGTGAAGGTGACGATCAACGGCACCCTGATGGTAGAAGAAATCTCACTCAACCCAGAACTTTCACAAGCAGATCAAGAGCGCACGCTCAAAGATACGATCAATGACGCAAACAAAAAGATGCAAACCCAGCTCGCTCAAAAACTCGGCGGCATGATGCCGAGGTAAAAAACCAGAAACCAAAAAAGCGCCCTAGGGCGCTTTTTGCTATACTAATAATTATGATGCATCGATGGCTATGGCAATGCACTCTTTGGCTTATCGTTCTCCATTTGGTTGTTCTTTTTACTGGGCGATGGGGGTGGGGTTTGCCCGAGGCGATTGGCCGGCTCTTTTTCTTAGACCAAGAGTACAATGTGCCGGCACTCTATGTATCGTTTCTTTTTATAGTATGTGCGTA
>SICQ01000025.1 GCA_009691385.1 Candidatus Ryanbacteria bacterium | reverse complement strand
CAGAAGTTAAAAGATGCGAATCGGGCACCATGTCACGGACAAGTACCGTCACCCGAGCGCCCGCATCAACCAAATATTTCACAAGCCAAGAGCCTAAAAGCCCTGTGGCTCCGGTGATAAATACATTTTTGTGTTGCCAATATCCCTGCATCATATTGACAATTCATACAATAAAAATGCCGCCTTTGCAAGGGCTGTAATCGATAAAAAGAAAAGGACGGAACCATGTTTGGTCCCGCCCACTCGCCTTTATGGCATTTTTGAAAACCGCTAGAGAACCTGCAGCCCCTGATCGTCGACGAGGAACACGGACATGCCGCCTCCGGCTTCCTTTCGATAACGAGCAATTGCCTCATCGAGCGTCGAGTAAGAAGCGTCTTCGAGAAAAAACTCATCTTCAATGCTCGGCAAGAGTCTGTACTGCGCGACTTTCCACTGCCATTGGAGAGCCTTGGTCTTGAAGTCATGCCGAATGCCCTTCTCACGCATGGTGTCCATGCGCATGAAGTATGCACGCAGACAGTCCGCGTACTTCTTGTGATGGCCGAGGGTGTCGTCTGGAATCTTGTCGAGAGGAAACCATGTGCCTACGCTGGGCTCGCCTTCCACTTCACAGAGGAAAAAGTGAGCCATCTGGTGGTTCGGCACCCAGCCAGTCTCTGGCCGCGTATTGAAGTCGCGGATGTGCCAGAAGTTCTTGAGCGTGAGGTTGACCTCCTTCTTAATGCACCGTGTGAGCCACTCCTCGTCTGACTCGCCACGCAAGATGTACCCGCCAACCATGTGGTACCCCTCGTAGTGGACATCCTTGCGATACCACATGAGCACACGCCACACGCCGTCTATCAAGCGTATAATCGCCTGCTCCGATGGCACAAAAGGCAGAATCGGGAAGAAACTCTCGAAAACCTCCGTGCCTGTTCGGCGCCAGCCGACTTTCTTCTGAAGCGCGAGGTATTGCTCGAGCTCTGCGGGAGTGAGGTTCGTCACCTCGGGCTGTTGCAAGTATGCCCCGTTCATCTGCCACCTTCTTTCTCTCACCTTGGTGAGTCTTCTGCATTAAGGAATCCGAGTAAATATATACCATGAAATATATAAATAAGCAATATATAAACAAAAAAAGAGGATCATCTGACGATAATCCTCATGTAATCACCAGGTGTATCTATACCTCGTGTTCGATCGAGATGAGCCCATGGTTGAGATTGAATGCTTCGAACTTGTCGCGCCAGTAGGCGGACTCCCTGAGCATGCGCCGCACCTCTCTGAAACGACAATCAGCATCGAGCCAATCTCCCGAATGAACAGCTATGCGTGCTGCCGCCCATTGCGCGAGCGCGTGATTTTCCGTCACGCGATCGGCAATATCCGCAAGAAACGGGCGCATGATCCGAATCTTGTCAGGATGCGTGATGCGCTCCACCCGCGCGTAGTTGACCTGGTAGTTGATAAAAAACCAGATGAGGTTGAGTCTATCGCGTGGTGGAATAGCACTTGGATCAAGTGAATCAAATGCTTCAGCGAAAGATGTCGCGCTGAGCCGTTCAGCTCGCTCGATCTGTGTCTGCTTGCCAAACGGTCCTACTTGGAACTTAACTTCGCTCGGGTTGACTTGGTCTTCGAATAGCCCTTCTTCGAGCATGCTCTTGTAGATAGGCGTTGAGGGTAGTGGCTGAAGAAGGGTGATATTGTACCAATCAAGATCCATCTCGATTGCAAACCGCATCGTCTGCATCATCATCTCGAGCGTTTCGTGCGGGAACCCAAGCATTAGAAATGCTCGGGTGAAGATATGTGGATAGCGGTGTACGAGCTCGGAAGCTCTATAATACTGCTCAATCGTGCCGGGTTTTTTGATCTCACGCAGTATTTGCGGATTACCCGACTCAAAACCAAAGAACAGACCAATGCAGCCTGACTCTGCGGCTGCTGCGATGATCTCGGGAGTCATAGCTGCTGCGATAACGCCATTTGACGCGTCCCAAGTTATGCGAATGTCTCGCCTGACGATCTCATTGAAGAGCGTTACGGGATCGCCATAAAACAGATCATCATCAAGCCATGTGATATGAGTGACTCCCCGCTCACTGTAGAGCCGCTCGATCTCGTCAACAATACTCCTAACCGTACGCGAACGCACACTCGGTCCATTGAAAAACCGGACCGAGCAAAATGTGCACTGCGCGCGGCATCCGCGATTGGACAATGACACGGCGCCCCGCGTTCCTGGCGGCAAGCATGAGACGAAGGATCCGATAGACCCTACGCTTGAGTATCGCTCGACCTCGACGAGATCAAGTGCGGCGACATGACTGAAATCTTCACTTGTAGGAAGCGCGCGGCGGCTATCTGACCAGTACTGTCCGTCTACGATCATTGCGATTTGTCTCGGGAGATCTTTGGCGTCAGGCGAAGCTGTATTGAGAAAGGCAAGAAGCTCCGGAAAGCTCACATCACCTTCGTGTGTTGACGCGACGACTCCGTCGAGCTCGCGTAATACTCGCTCCGTATCATTGGTCACATGCACCCCGCCGATGATGACCGGTAAATCGTGCGCCTGTACCTCGCGCACGACTTCTGTAAACGCTTCATGCGTCATGGTGAACATGCAGGTGACACCAACGATGTCGGGATCAAATGATGAGAGCACTCGACGAAGTTCGCCCCTCCATGTCGCCTCGATATCAATTTCGCTCACTCGCTGAATCTCAGCGAGCACATAAAAATTGAGATCAAGTATCGAGACTTCGAAACTGGACCTGCGAAGCAAGGCCGCAAGTACCGTAAGCCCGTACGGCAAAAACCCGGAGTACCGCTTCTTTCTTGCGGCAGCGATGTCAAACAACTGCGCAGACAGCGCCGGCGGGTTGATAAGAATGACTCGCCTTACAGGAAGGCGAGGAAAACGCTTTCGTAGCTCGTGAGCTACAAGCTGATCGTTCACTAGCCACCTCCTCATTGTTGTAGTAAGCCGTTTAGATAAGCAAAGAATCAAGGTTCAAATTCAATTCCACTTATAGCACAAAAAGGCGCTGATCTACAAATCTACATCTGCTCCCACACCATCCATGGACGCTCTCCATGCGCATGGAGAGCGTTAAGTCCTTCAAGATGTTTGAGTGTATCTACACAATGCCAAAAATTATCATGCTTGTACGCTACAAGCTCGCCCCTATGAGAAAGTTCTTGGATAGGACCCTGCTCAAAAATGCACGCCGCGTCATCAGACAACAGCCCAAGCACCGAACGGTTACATACCATAAACCCTCCGTTGGTCCAGTCTTTTGATTGCTGTTTTTCCGCGAATGATGTTATGAGATGGCCATCAATCTCAAGTACGCCAAATGGGTTTGGTGGTCTGATAGCGGTAATCGTAAGCGCCTTGTTGTGCGTATCGTGAAAATCTACTAATTTTTTTATATCAACATTAGCAACACCATCACCATAGGTTAGCATGAATTTTTCATCATCCCCCAATAGTGGAGCAACGCGCATGATACGCGTTCCCGTCTCAGCATTTTCTCCAGTGTCTACGCATTGGACATTCCAATGAGGTTCTCCATTTGTAAGATCAGCAAAATAGTCTCGTATCATACCTCCACGGTAACCAAGACAGAGAACAAAATCATGAAAACCATAATGACTATACAGCTTCATGATGTGCCATACGATCGGTCGGTTGCCAACCATGACCATGGGTTTTGGCTTAAAAGCCGTCTCTTCATTGAGACGGATTCCCCTTCCACCACAGAGAATGACTACCTTCATGACAAAACTCTAAAACGCTTTATCCTTTGTGTCAATGGACCTGAGGCTATAAGTCGCTCCGCACCAATCGCCGCTAGCACAAACATCCATGGTGTCACGCTATATCGATATCGTGGATGCGACACCGCTCCACCCGCCACACCAGCCATGATAATCACAAGGCACCCCAGTACCACGGTCACGCGCCGCGCGTGCGCACCGAGATACCAATACTGCCACGCACCAACCAACATACACAAAACCACTACGCCCCAGAAAATACTTCCTATGAAAAATAACAGAAACGCGAGCGGCTCTTTGATAAGAGCATCTGCTAGCATGCCCACCTCGCCATGTAATAGTAGATTGCCAGTGTTTGGCAAATCATTACTGATCAAACCAACGCGTCCTGCGATCTCGCGCAAACCATCGCTAAAGAAAAACGGGATAGTTTTGATGATATGAAAACGCGCGAATGCCACGGGATGCTCGCCAATATACTCAAACGCCACCTGCCAAAGATATGGAGCATTAGAGAGCGTACCGGCATGGTTTGCCTTGATATCTTCATCGTACGGACTGACCTCTAACAAGCGTTCGTGAAATATCGCGATAGCTTCGTCATCAGAAATGCCATGCTCGTATGCATAAAAAAGCGGTGCATGCGCGTAGGCAAATTGCCATGCGGCTACTGCCGAAAGCTCCGTGCGATCAAAAAGAATTTTATTGCGCACGATCCATGGCCCTACAATAATCGCGAACCCGAGTGCAAACACTAGTGACGCTACAATATATTTCTTCCACAATACCGGTTTTCTCAAAAGATAAAAGACAAGAAATGCGAGCGCTAAAACCTCTCCTACCGGACGAATCAAAGTCGCCATACCAAGCAACAAACCTGGCGCAAACGCACCTTTGAGCATAGTCTCATATGAGACTAACATGTAAACGGCGCTTACAAAAAAGAAAATAAAAAGCGGCTCGGTCAAGATAAACCCTGAATACAAAATGCCTGCCGGATCGAGTGCGAATAAAAGCGCAGCAATAATTCCTACGCGCACAGAGAACTGCTTGCCAATGCGATATATAAGCGCCGTGGTAATACCCATCAACACACATTGAAACAATGAGACGAGTGTGAGCCCGCCAATACCTATCAGTATCGCTAGAAACAAAGGATACCCTGGCATTTCATAACTATTTGGTGTACTACTCCCCTCTGCGACAAAACGCCCCTGTGTCACAAATCCTTGCGCAGCTGATAAATAACTCTGCGAATCTGAACCCGCAAGCGGAAATGGCTGATACCAAAACACAAGAAATACTACCGCGAGCAACCGTATACATACCGCAAGGTAAAACAACTGAAGCTCATGCTTATCCCATCGCATCAAGTACTCTGTCATGTCTAGAGAAGTTTTGAGAAAAATCGATGATACAGCGCGCTCCGTAATATCACAAACGCATGATGCCAGCGAATCTTTTTACCCTCTTCAAAGCTACGGGCATTGTACGTGATAGGAACTTCGATAATGCGGAATCCTGCGCGATGTGCTTTGGCGGTTAATTCAGTTTCAATCTCAAAATGAACGCTCTCTAAACTAAATTTTTCGAAAATACTTTTCTCAAATACTTTTGACGCGGTCAAAATATCAGACAAGCGCGTACCAATAATAATCGTGCAAATTTTGTTAATAAAAATACCGCCCCACAGATAAGTCTTGTAGCGATACTTACTCTTGTCAAAGCCTAAAATACGCGAACCGTACACAATCTCTGCTTTGCCATCAAGAATGGGGTGTAAGAGAGTGGGAAAATCTTCGGGGATATATTCGATATCCGCATCTTGGCGGATGATAATCTGACCGGTTGATGCCGCAATACCATCGCGCCAACTCGTACCTACCCCAAGATTTTTTTCATGCAAAATAGCCTTAATGCGCCCAGATTTTCCAAGCTCCGCGATAACCTCACGAGTGCCATCAGTAGAATAATTGTCGACAACGATAATCTCTTTTTCCAAACCTAATACATCAGCTTTTTCGGTACGATCAATAACATTTCGAATAGTACGTATTTCATTGTACGCGGGGATGACTACGCTGACTTTGGTATAGCTTTTCATGCGCGAGAAGTAATAGATGCATCATACAACGCTGTAAGACCTTCGGAAAGAGTGATCTCGGCGTGCCATCCAACTATCTTCTCCATCTTCTCAATGGCCAGTGTTTCATCGGGTTCGGGTGAAATGTTGCTCGCCGGGTATACTTGAGTTTTTTTATCCATGATGCGCCCACACAACTCAATGAGATCGAGTACTCGAATGGTCTCGGTATGTGCAAGATTATAAATCCCACTCTCTTTGTGATCGGTGTGCAAAAATCGCACGAACCCTGCGCACACATCATCAATATGCACAAAATTTCTTTTCTGCGTACCCGTACTTAAAAGATGGATTGCCTTGCCCGCAGAGACATCTCGAAGAAAACTTGCCACAATAAAATCCTCGGGCATGCCTTTGCCATAAATTGCCGCCATCCGAAAAATATAATACGGCACGCCAGCGCTCTGCATGATCTGTATAAGAGTTTGCTCGCAACGCAACTTTATCTTCCCATAAACGCTCGGAGGGTGGAGATCGGAATGTTCGCCCGCGGTCATCTCTGCGGTTGTACCGTACACCCGAATACTCGACGCATAAAAAACGGGCTTTTTTAAATCCGCGGCTACCTGAGCCACTGTACATAAACCGTCATACTCAATATCACCAACATTAGTACTACCATCAATATTGCGTCTACCAACCGCTGCCGCTCCAAAAAAGAAAATAACATCAACACTCTTGGCTGACGCGCGCACTTCACCTTGATCGCGCATATCATTGCCGAGCGTGATATCAAAAGGCACGATCTCCGCATTAAGACAGTGCGCAAGATGCGAACCGAGAAATCCGGATGAGCCGACGAGAAGAATCTTGATCATATGAAAAGTTTTTTAAGATTAGACAATTTTATATCGCCTGACAAGATAAAATATTGCGAACAAAAAGAGTATGGGCGTAACTGGATAACGCAAGCGCGCGCCCACGCCAAACCCTGTGCTCATCACGGTAACGCCTACAAAATATAACAATACCAGCACAAGAAAAATCGTAGGCATCCGAGTATGAGCATCTTTGAGCCCACTATATATTCCCACGCAGGCCAAAAGAACTATTATCGTCCAAAAAAGCTTTCCAGCAAAAATGATTGCGAGAACGGGCACTGACAATTCACGCGCCGCCTCTATGAGATTACGCCGCCACTCGACATCGGCAAAGACGACAGGGGTCAGATAGTTATGATGCGCCTTAATAGACTCTTCTGGCGCTTTTTGGAAAAACGCGCCATAACCTTCGTTGGTGAAAAAGGCAGCGGTACTCAACACCATTGTTTTTACAAAACTCGCGGGGTATTCGAAAACGGCGATACGCAAACCGACGCCACTCGTTGTGCAGCGCGCCTGTGCCTTCTGAAACTCAGGCGGAAAAATAGAGACATCCATATTACTCGGATCTTTACCGAACTCGGAGGCAAACACAGATGTGAGTAAGTACCCGCATACGCTCGCTTTATCGTGCGTCGTTACCGTAAATGCGTCAAATGCGATTTTATTATGTATCATCCATGGTAATAACAAAACAAAGACTAAGCCCCCATATACACACGCGCGACGAATGCGTTTTGAATATAAAAGAAAGCATACAGGAAGAACCCACAGATATAATGCTACGGGCTTTGTCAAAATCGCGAACACCAGCGCAATCGCGGAATACGCGAGAAATAGCATACGATCCTCTCGATACCCGCGCACAAACCAATACCAAAACAATATAAGAAATAACAATAAAAAAGTTTCTGGCAAGATGAGTATATTGAGAAGTACACTCAAAGGCTCGAAAGCAAACAAGAGAGCGATAAGGGTCGCGGGACGCTCTGAGACAAAAAATCGAGCAGTACGAAAAAGAAAAACGCTGGCAAGCGCCATAAGAATTGCCTGGAGCACGGCAACAACCACAGCACCAAAACTCCCCCACCCCACAAACAAACTCACAACCACAGGATAGAATGGTGTGCGCAATGAATCGCCATACCCGCTACCCACCACAATCGACTTTGCCAAGTCCTTATAGACAAACGAATCACTCCAAAAAAGTCTGTCAGCACCAAACACGACAATAACAGCAACAAGCAACGCGATCTTAATACTCGCTACCCACCAAAAGATTCTTCGCTCAAACATATTAGGCGACATATTCAAGTACCCAAAAAATGATGAACCCAAAACGCCGTAGGAGCGGCCATTGGTAAAACCGTGCGTTAAGCCAATCAGCGCCTGGAATCTTTTTTGGTATCAACAGCCGATACCCCTTCTCTACGATACGAAATCCTTTCTCTGCAAATATCTGCTCATTTTGCGCGATAGTAATCCGCTCATGTGGGCCCTCGGGCATCTTCATACTAAGCTTTTCGGCAACACTGAGTACTGGCTCCCATAGCGGGTTTGCCAGCGTGACGACAACGCGCGCACGTGGCGAGACAAGATGCGAAAGGTTTTCCATACAACGCGCCGAGTCCCCTACATGCTCGAGCACATCCGTCATGACAACAAATGGCGCATCGATTTTTTGCTGCATAACACAAACATCGCCTACCGCAAAAGAAAGTGCGGCATTCGTACTATGTTTTTTCTTTGCGATCTCAATCATCTGCGGACTGACATCGATGCCGAGCCCACGCGACGGCTCGAGAGCCGCTAAAATATCTCCCGTGCCACAACCAATTTCTGCGACCACGCTCCCTTTGGGAACGAAGGAGCGGCATAGGGTTTTGAGCGTATTGTAATAATAAAAATTCTTCTGCTTCCAGAAGTCATACGAACCCGCGACATGATCAAAATGATCAGCGACTGCCCCACTCATATAAATTTGATTTTATGCATAGCAAAAAATGTCATCTTGAGAAGTAGCCACCCATGTCGCCAACGCTGAATATTGGTCGCACCGTATGTGCGTGCCTGATAGCGAATAGGAATCTCTACAATCTTGAGGTTGAGTTTAGCCGCACCAAACAACAAATCAAAATCGCCAAACGGATCAAAATCGCCAAAGTAGC
>SICQ01000024.1 GCA_009691385.1 Candidatus Ryanbacteria bacterium | reverse complement strand
GCTGCTACTTTGTGCGCCGCTTCAATGACACGCGCAAGCTCGGGGGTCAGATAAAACTGCTGATTGGGCGCGAGCACAAAAGTACCGCGGCGTTCGTCGAGGATATCAAACACAACATCGGAGAATTGCATGTAATCAATCTCGAGGCGTTCAAGAATCGCCGAGATCACGCCCTCTTCTTGAAGGAGTAGTGAACCGAGTAAATGCATAGCGCCGAGCGAGTTTTGCCCACGCTCAACTGCCAAATCATGCGCGCGCTTAAGAGCTTCTTGCGCTTTGATCGTAAAATTGTTGAATGGATTATTGAATGGAGGCATAGTGTTAGAATTTACGCTCTACAAGGGCTAGTTGTACTGTCTGCTCTTTGCCATCACGGATAAATTTTATGGAAATCGTCTCACCTACTTTGTGCTTTTGGATAAGTTCTGCCAGCGGTGTACCGACAGAAGGTTTATCTCCTCCGAACTCTAGGATGATATCACCTGTTTTGATACCTGATATATCTGCCGGAGATCCTGCAGTCACCGCGGGGCTACCGTCATCACTTGCTACCAACGCACCCTCACTGATCGATAACTTGCGCTCTTTGGCGATATCGCCATCAAGCATGATATAGCGCACGCCCAAAAATGGATATGAAATCCTGCCAAATTTTTCAACATCACTAATATCTTTTTTGATGATATTGATAGGTAACGCAAAGCCAATATTTTCAGCACCTGACGCGACAGCGGTATTCATACCCACTACCTCGCCCGAAAGATTGATAAGTGGTCCACCCGAATTACCCGGATTGATAGCGGCATCAGTCTGGATGAGTTGGCGCAATTCGAAACCTGACGCGACAATGGTACGACTCAAACCCGAGACAATGCCTACTGAAATAGTATTTTGAAACTCACCGAGCGCGTTGCCGATGGCGATCACTTTTTGACCAAGCTGAGCTGAACTCGAATCGCCAAGCGCGATAGTAGGAAGACCTTTGGCATCGATCTTGAGAATAGCAATGTCTTGGAGCGGATCGCGCGCGAGTACCTTGGCAGTATATTTTTTAGCATCAGTCATGATCACGGTATAATCAGCCGTAGCGTCTTGCACAACATGACGATTTGATACTATCAAGCCATCGTCACGAACGATAAATCCGGAACCAGCAGAAATCTGCTGGCGTTGAGTGCCTTTTTGACAGAGTGCAGGTACACGGAACTCAGGGAAAAATTGACTCAGCGCGTCATCTTCACCAAACGGTGAGACCATGCACTGCTCAACCTTGGGCAAATCTTTGGTAGCGACAATGCTGACCACAGCCGGCGAGACGCGACGAACCACATCAACCACACGCTGCTCTTCGGTGATGACATTGACGGTTTTGTCTTTGCTATCATTTTTTCCATCATCACTACTCACCGCGTCAACCGTCTTTTCAACGACACGCTGAATAGTTTGCGTGACAGTTTGAGGTGACTGGTCATAGAGCGCAGCCGTAACAATCGCCGTGGTAAATGACACGACGATGCTCATCAATAAAAAGAGGAGAACGAGTTGTGTTTTGGTGAGGTCTTCCATAGAAAAACCAGCTTATCTACCTTTCGTGATTATACAATAAAAGCGGCTGTCTGCAAAGATTATTCGACGGCCTCAACTCGCTCGATACCGTTGAAATTCTCTTTGAGAATCATCTCAATACCTTCTTTGAGGGTGAGCGCTGCGAGCGGACAACCCTTGCAGGTACCTTTGAGACGTAGATTTACTATGCCATCTTGGTAGGAAACAAACTCTGCGTCCCCTTGGTGGAACGCCAGCATGGGGCTGACCTGCTCTTTGAGGACTTTTTTAATTTCTGATTCCATATTTTTCTATCAAGCCAGATACATGCGACCAATTAATATTCTTGAAGAACGCCTCAATGTACGCTTTGCGCGCAGTAGCATAATCAATAAAATACGCGTGCTCATAGACATCCATAACCAACAACGCTACCGAGTTCCACACACCACCTTGGTTGTGTGTGTCGCACACGACATTGCGCAAACGCTTGTCGTCAAGGTCATAGGCGAGCACTACCCAACCGCGAGCGCAAAGCCCCAGTGCTTTGAACTCGGCTGCCCAATGCTCTACTGAACCAAAGTCGCGGATAATAAGATCGGCAATGACGCCCGTGGGCGCGGAAGTCCCCTCAAACATGTTGTCGAAATAACCCTCGTGAAGTTTTACGCCGTTTAATGCAAAGGTCTCTTCTATCTTTAACGCGCGAAGATCGGAAAAAGTAGCGTTGGCAGACGCAAGATCGGCTGACTTGAGCTTTTCGTCAATCTCATCAATCTTCTTTACATAGCCAGCATAGAGTACATCATGATGTTCTTTGAGCTGTTTCTCAGAGATACCTTCAAGTTTTATATATTTTAATGGTTTTGGTGTATGCATATATTTTATGGATAGATTTGGTTGCCCTGTTCGTCAAACAATAGAATGGCGCGCGTGGGGCATGATTGCGCCGCCAATAAGATTGTCTCGTCATCGGCACCCTTGGGATTGATAACCGTTGCCTTGTTTTCATCATCGAGCGAAAAAACGCCCGGTGCGATTGCCACGCATGATGCAGCCCCAATGCAAAGGTCACGGTCAACATGAATGCGTGCGATTTTTGGTGTATTAGCCATAATATTTTTCAGCGTAAAAGCGAATAAGTTGCTCAATGTCTGTGATAGCTTCTTCCGAAAGTCCTACACCCACTTTAAGCTTTTTCTGTACTTCTTCCAAGGTTTGTGCGCCCTCAAGTACTGCTTCTTCGATATCCTTGTCAGTAATATTAAGCCTGTCATCAATCACACGCGCGCCTTCAACCACAATTTTTGCGTTCTGGCCTGTCTTGCGATAATAATCATTTGCCGTTTTCTGAAATGCTTTGTCGGCGAGTACCGAGCAGTGAATCTTACGGTTTGGAAGACCGCCCAACCGTTGCATGATGTGCTGGGGCTTAATTTTGAGCGCTTCGTCTACCGTGAGACCATCATTTTCGGTGAGCATGACTGAATACATACTCGTGGCGGCGATAGCAGAACCACAGCCAAAGGTTTTCCATTTGAGATCTTTGATGCGACCTGTTTGGGGATCGACTTTGATCCACATATTCATCATGTCGCCACACGCAGGGCTGCCTACCATGCCCGAGGCATCGTATTCGCCCTCGACCGGTGCGTCGAGTAAAATATTGCGGGGTTTGAAAAAATGTTCTTTGACGATGTCTGAGTAGTACCACTTTTCACCTGTGTAGTGGTTGATGACATCGATCTTTGCTCCTGTCAGTTGTTTGTTGTCTTGTGTATCCATATTATTTGTAGTTTTTTGAACCCGCCTTAACTCGTAATCCTTCTCCTGCGAACGCCTCTGGGTGTGACATACCTGTCGCGTCCTCGTTGACTGTAATCGGTGAGATGCGTCGGAGGGTTTTGACCACCTCGGGCAATACTTCCATCACTTTGTCGATTTCTTCTTTGGTAGTGCCTCTACCGAGCGTAAATCGAATGGAAGCATGTGCGTATTCATACGGGCGGCCAAGTGCCAAGATAACATGCGAGGGATCGAGTGATTCGGATGTGCATGCCGATCCGGTAGAACAAGCGACGCCGTGCGCATCGAGATACAAGATGGTCGCCTCGCCTTCTATATCAAGGATAGACACATTGATATTGTTTGGCAGGCGGCGTACAGGATCACCATTGAGCACCGTGCGTGGAATTTCGCGTGTCAGACGCGAGGTGAAATAATGACGCAAATCTTCAAGGCGCGATGATTCTGCCTCTCGCGCGTCAGATACGATTTGCAAAGCGGTGGCAAGACCTACGATGCCTGCGACATTTTCAGTACCAGCACGGCGCTTGCCTTCTTGTGCGCCGCCAAAAATAATTGGGCGCATGCGCGTGCCACGGCGAAGATACAAAACACCTGATCCTTTGGGTCCGTAAATCTTTGACCCGTTGAGTACGAGCATATCGGTATTTAATTTTGTAACATTGAGATCGAGATATCCTGCCGCCTGACATGCATCAGTATGAAAAAAGGGACCGCTCGATAAATCAGCTTTTGTCGCACGATACTTGCGTACGATCTTTCCAATCTCGGTGACCGGCTGGATGGTACCGATCTCGTTGTTAGCATACATGACTGATACCAAAATAGTATCGGCACGCAAAGCGCGTTCGATTTCTTGCGGATCGACAATGCCATCGTGTCCCACGGGTATGAGTGTTATCTCAAAACCCTCTTTTTTGAGAGCATCAAGCGTGTGGAGTACGGCATGGTGTTCAATAGTAGTTGAGATGATATGGCGGCCCTTGTCAGCGTATGCTCGCGCAACACCTGCGAGCGCCATCGCATCGCCCTCGGTACCACCTGATGTAAAAATAATCTCATCAGCGTGCGCACCTAAAATTTCGGCAACTTGCGCGCGTGCACCATCAACGGCGTCTTTGGCACGGCGTCCTTCGCGGTACAGTGAGCCTGCGTTGCCAAACTCTTCGGTCAAATACGGCATCATGGCAGCCAAAACACGCGCGTCGAGTGGGGTCGCTGCTGCGTGATCCATATAGATTCGTTTGATGTTGTCAGTATTCATTTGGATTTTTAGACTTTGATCTCCGCTGAAAACACGCCGCACCCTTTGCACGGAAAATTTTCATTGAACGAATAGTAGGTTTCGCGTCCCTTGCGTTCTTTAGTGATAAGACCCATATCATCAAGCATTTTGAGATGGTACGAAACAGTAGGTTGGGTAACACTCATGGCTTGAGTGATTTCGGCGACATTGGTTTGCTTTATCTTCAGCTCGCGCAAAATACGAATACGGGTATCATCAGAGAGTACCCGAAAGCAATTTGTGCATGAGTGTGCAGGCGCGTCAGACATATAGACAAGTATCTATATTTCTAGACAAAAGTCAAGCTCACGGCGCTAGACATCGTTGCGTATGAAAAGACGCAATTCGTGTGCCGTGTACCGCAACGATTTGCCAAGAGGCAAAATGGTTATGAGATACTTGATGAGCACGGCATATTTAAGTACCCACGCAAAAAAACCGGTCCAGCGCATACTGCCTGCCTCCAAAAGCGCAAACTTGCCACCTATAGGGATGATGAACTTTGACGGCTTTGGTTTGTAGGGTACGAGCGTCGCCTTGGGGTTTTTGACAAGTCTACGAATAGCACGCGACACATATGCACCTTCATGAAGTGCTTTTTGCGCGGTCATAGGCATGGGTGCACCCGTTTGCTTATCTAAGGTTGATGCGGTATCCCCCACCGTAAAAATATTTTGATATGGGCTGACGCGCAGATTAGGGTCAGCGGTCAAACACATTTTTTTATCAACGCCCACTCCTTTGACGATCGATCCTTCACACGCGCCTTTCACACCTGCCGTCCATATCAAAAAATCAAAACCAAACGGCCGCTTTTCTTTGCCTAGATATAAAAGGTTTGGCCACACATCGACGATGGCACTACCTGCCAGCACCGTCACGCCTAAATCTTTGAGACGACGGGCCGCGCGTTTTTGGACCCACGGTGCCGATGTACCAAGCACGCCTGCGCCTGCCTCTACCACCACGCACGCCCAGTTGCCCGTAGGACGGCTGTGAAGGCGCGAGAGTTTTTTCATATAACCTACGAGCTCACCGGCAAGCTCCACACCGGTAAATCCCCCACCACCGATGACAACGGTGATTTTTTTGTGCTTTGGCGTTGTCAAAAAAAGCTCATCGATACGATTGCGAATATTGCCAGCTTCATTTACTGATTTCAAACCAATAGAGTTTTGCTCAAGATGTGGGATAGAAAAATAGTTTATCTTACTACCAAGCGCTACCACCAAATAGTCATAGTGAAGCTTGCGCCCCGTATCAAAGATAACCGCACGCGCTTCGGGATCTACCGATGTCACCTCACCCTGCTCGATTTTAACCATGGGCATGCGCGCAAAAATATCACGCAGTGGAATCGCTGCCGATGTCAGAAGCTCACGGTTTTCTGCGCGCTGTTGTTTGTTAGTCTCGGGCAATTGTTCGGGACGAAAGAGCGTGGCCATCTCATAAAATTGCGCGTAGAGCATGTGATATGGATTGCGATCGATGAGGATGATTTGTGCCGCTTTTTTCTTTGCCAAATCTCGTGCGACACGAATACCACCATACCCGCCACCCAAAATCACAACCAACGGTTTATGATGCATGCGGTGAGTATATCACGAGATTAGTGAAGTGAGCTGTTGATGGAGCCAGAGAGAGGAATCGAACCCCCAACCTTCGCTTTACAAAAGCGCTGCTCTACCGTTGAGCTACTCTGGCGCGGTATATGATGAAGTTTTTTAGAGAGCGTGATTGGAAATATCTTTGCCGTGCGGATCGGTATCACCCAAGATACGACTGCGCGATACATTGCTCACTTTTTTCCATGTATGCATCTGTTTCCAATAGCTTGATTCGCGCGGGATCACGCGAAAACGCTCTTGGACCATCATGCGCATCTCTTTGGTCTGACCAGCCATCTTGCCTGCGAATCGCTCAAATGATTTGAGAACGCGATCAATGAGCTTGAAGAAAAACTCTTTGGCACTCACGCGATACCATCGGTCAAGACTATCGAGGTAGCCGATGACATACGAGCGCACTACGGCGTTTTGCGGGAGCTGTTCAGGAGCCATGCCTTCTACCTCGGTAGACACACGAATCTCATGCAAGTGCCGCAACGGAAGGGCAAGCATACCTACAACTCCAACAAGAAACGCGGCGACGAATATCACCATACCTTTAGTGTACCCTTAGAGCTCGTAGCGGACAAACTGCCCTACCACAATGCGCTCGCCAAAAGATGCTGACGCAGCACTGATGAGATCAGTGATGGTTCGCGCGGGATCTTTGATAAAGGGCTGTGCTATCAGCTCTTGTACCGATGCCGGATTCATAGCCGCGATATGCATGGCTATTTCATGAGCAAGCTTTGCAAACTCTTCGTTGCGAGAGACAAAATCTGTCTCTGACCGAAGTTCGAGCAATACACCTACGCGCGAACCGCCATGGATATACGCCTCGATACGCCCTGCGTTGGTCTCGCGTGATTCTTTTTTGGCGGCAGCGTCCGCACCAAGTTTTGTGAGCGTGGCGCGTGCTTTTGATTCGTCATCACCCGCCTCCATGAGCGCTTTGCGAATAAGCGCTACTGATACACCTGTCTCTTCGCGAAGTTTTTTGAGAAGATCGTTATTCATGCGCCTCGGCGAGCCCTTTGCGATATGCCTCGGTTACCTTGTTGATGATAAAATTAATACTCTTTGATGCGTTGTCATTGCCGAGAATCGGATAGGTCACTGATGCTGGATCACAATCGCTGTTAATAAGCGCAATGATTGGAACATTTTTTACCTTTGCCTCCGCGACAGCAATACCCTCTTCGCCCGCGTCGATGACAAACATTGCCTTGGGAATACCATTGAGATTTGCAACGCCATCAAAGTCGCGTGTAAGGCGATCAATCTCGCGTTGGATGCGGAGCTGTTCGTGTTTGGTATATTTCTGAAGTTCGCCTGACTTTTGCTTTGAGAGCAAATCTTGCCAATAGTTGATACGATCACGGATGATCTTGTGATTGGTGAGCATGCCACCGAGCCAACGGGTGGTCACATACGGATGACCGAGCGAGAGCGCCGCCGTCTTTACGAGTGGTGCTGCCGCGGGCTTGCTACCTACCCAGAGCATCGGGTGCTTGTCACGGCCGAGCTGTTCGACATACGCGAGTGCCAATTCCAAATGATCCCACACTTTGTCGAGCTGAAAAATCTCCATATTGCTCTTTACCCCCGCGATAAACGGGCGCATACGAGGATGGCGACGGGTACGGGCATAACCAAAATGAACCCCTGCCTTGAGAAGCGGCTCAAACTTTGGCTCAAATACCTCGCGTTCAGTTGCTGGAGTTGGCTGCATAATGTTCTCTAGTATACGAAAAGACTATCGCTTTGGCAAGCCCCTTGCGAAGATCGGGCTTTCCTGATACTCTAGCTGGTATTGGCAAAACCTTTTATATGAAAGCAGATATCCATCCACAATACTTCGCAGACGCAATCATCGCTTGCGCGTGCGGAAATAAAATGAAATTTGGGTCGACCAAACAGTCGATCGAAGTTGAAATTTGCTCACAATGCCATCCATACTATACCGGCAAAGAAAAGCTTATCGACACCGCCGGTCGCGTAGACAAGTTCAAGAAACGCCTTACCAAGGCGTCAGACAAGCCGGCTCGCCGAGGTAAAACTCGCAAATAACTTTATCTATGGACGGAGTCATCCTCGAAGTACGCGCAGGCGTCGGCCGTCCTTTGGGACGAGCCTCGCCCTGTTCAATCTTATGGATGGGATAATTCTTGAACTTCGTGCAGGGGCGGGGGGCAATGAGGCCGCACTTTTTGCGGGCGAACTCGCCTCGATGTATACCAAATATGCCCAAAAACAGAGCTGGCGCATTGCCTTGGTCAGCGAATCAAAAGCTGAAGTAGGTGGCATCAAAGAAGCTGTCTACGAGATCAAAGGTACAGGCGCGTATGCGGCATTTAAAAACGAATCAGGCGTGCATCGCGTACAGCGGATCCCTAAGACTGAAAAGGCGGGGCGCATCCACACCTCTACTATTTCTGTCGCTATACTAAAAATGGTAGAAGCAAAAGAAGTAGTGATCAACAATGGCGATATTGAAGTGAGCTTCTCACGCGCAGGAGGCCCAGGTGGACAAAATGTAAACAAAGTAGAGACCGCCGTACGCCTTACTCACAAGCCAACTGGCATTGTGGTTTCATCGCGCGAAGAACGCAGTCAGCTCGCCAACCGTGAACGAGCAATGGAAGTCTTGCGCGCAAAACTGTATGAAGCCCAACATGTGGGGGCTGCGGGCGCGCAGCAATCAGAACGCCGCGATCAGATCGGCACCGCAGATCGATCAGAGAAAATCCGCACCTATAACTTCCCACAAGACCGCATCACCGATCACCGCATCGGCAAAAAGTGGCACAACATCGAAAAGATCTTGGGTGGCGACTTTGACCAAATCGTCAAAGCGTTTGGGAAGATAGAGGACTAAAAGCTACTGCGCATCTACCAACCTACCGTTTTTGCGGAATTTATAAGGGCTTTTATCGGCGGCATCACCAT
>SICQ01000023.1 GCA_009691385.1 Candidatus Ryanbacteria bacterium | reverse complement strand
CTCATGCATTGTTAGCTTATTATAAAATAAATGGCTCATATCAGCAATCCAGAAAAAAAGCGTCTTTTGTTTGTCTCCACTAAATCCGTATGGGGTGGCGCACAAAAATATATCATTGATCTCATTGACTACCTCCCACGAGATCGTTTTGATATTATGCTCGCCGCAGGTGGCTCAGGTCCCCTACGCACCAAAGCTATGGAGCGTGGCATTCCCTTCTATGAGATTGGTGACCTCGAACGCAATGTAAACCCCCTCAAAGATATTCTCGCGTTCTTCCGTCTCATCAAACTCTTTCGCAGACTCAAGCCTGATGTTATACACCTCAACAGCTCCAAGGTAAGCGCCCTAGGAGCTCTTGCGGGGCGCATCGCAGGCATTCCCACTATCGTATCGAGTACCCACGGCTGGCCCTTTATGGAAGAACGCTCGCGATGGCAAAAAAAGACACTTAAACTCTTGGTAAAAATCGGCGCGTTATTTCAAGACAGTATTATTTGTGTTTCTGATTTTGACTATGCCATGGGTCTTCATGAACGCATTGCGCCCGCACATAAACTTATACGCGTGCATAATGGCATCGATGTAAAAAAACATGTCTTTCTTGATCGCCAAAAAGCTCGCGATGTCTTGATCGCGAAAGCCGGACTTCACATAAAACCTTCATTTGTGGTAGGAACTATCGCTGAATATACCAAAAATAAAGGATTGGTATATCTTTTAGAGGCAGCGGCACATATCAGCAAAGTTGATGCGCATGCAGTATTTTTTCTCATCGGCTGGGGCGAGGAAAAACAATTTTTGGAAGATGAGATCATGCATCGCCATATCACTAGCAATGTGTTTTTGATTGATTATCTACCTGAAGCATTTACCTATCTCAAAGCGCTTGATATCTTCGTCCTCCCGTCAATCAAAGAAGGTTTTGCCTACACGCTTCTCGAAGCGTCACTCGCCGAAGTGCCGATCATCACCACGCGCGTAGGTGGCAATCCAGAAATCGTTGAGCATATGAAAACGGGTATTTTAGTAAACCCCCGCTCGCCTGAAGAAATCATCAACGCCGTCTCCCACCTCTTACGTGACTCGAACGATCGCAAAAGCTTTGGTATAGAAGCGCGCCAAAAAGTCATTCGTGATTTTTCCATCCAATCAATGGTGACACTTACTGCGGGAGTCTACGAGCGCGGTCGAACCGTATAGACACGGAATACCTCCTCTCCTCGCTTATTAGTGATTGGGAGTGGCATGACCTCCAAACGGCGTAGCTCAGCTTCGAACAGCGCAGCATCGTTAGTACGTCGCTCAAGCCCTTTTTGTGGCACTGCATCAGTGGCAATAATAAAGTAATAATTTTCAAAACCCGTATTGAGCGGGTTAGTATATCCTTGGGCCCGCATAAAAGCTACATACTGTGGAATACTCACAACAGGCCATGCGTGATAAATATTGAGACGATCAAGTAGCCATAATTGAGCTACATTGTAGATATTGTAATCATACACAACAACAGCTGAATACGGAGTAAGACGCTGTAATTCCTGACGCCGCAAAGCGCCCTCGTGCACATCTTCAAGAAACTTATATCTCATAGTAAAAACTTTAGCTGGACGCTTGCCCTCTAGTTCGCGCTCAATATATTCGCCAAGCTCATTATATCCCCAATTAAAATTTTCGGAACGCGCACCCTTCGCATATGCCGTGACAGGCGATCCTACGGGATAGTATTTAATCTGGCTGTTATACGCATATAACACTTCGAATACCGATGCAAAACATATTGTGAGGACAAAAACTCGACGCCAACCACCGCGCATATATTCATCGAACCACGCAAGCCATACACCTGATGCGACCGCAAAAAATGGCGTGAGCATAGACAGGAACCTGTGCGAGGGTCCTAGGATAACAATGATAAACAATGCATAAAATAAAAATGCGAGATTGATAAGTAAAAATTGGCGCCACCGCACGCTCATCAAAACACCCCCCGCAAGCGCAATCAGTAAGAAAAGTGGGGAATTGACACTAACAAGTATCGGTATAAAAGTCATAATGCGTGATGCCAATGTTCCTACCTCTTTACCAGGTGTGACGCCCCATTGAGGCGGGTGCTGTCCTGCGAGATATGAAAATTGAAAATCAAAATGACCATATGTAAAATATAAACCCGCATTATATATAAGTACGGGAAAAAAGATAAGAACACCAATGCCGAGAGAAAGTAAAAACTGACGCCAATGCTTTCGCAATATATCACGATGTGACCATACAAGATGTGCGCCCATAATGGGGACGAGTAAAAATGTAGTGTACTTGGAAAGAAATGCCATACCGAGACATATGCCCAAATATATAAACTTTGAAATCGAGTGCGAACGCACGACGCGCAAATATGTAAAGAGTGTTGCCGTTATCCAAAAAATAACCAATGATTCTTGAAGGCCAATTCGCGATATATATACATGATTGGTAGTCAAAGCAAGAGCTCCCGCAGCAAACAGTCCAATACGCTTTCCTCCCAACTCTTTACCAATAAACCATGTAAGCACCAAGGTACCGAGACCGGCGAGTACCGACGGAAAACGAAAACCAGTGGTAGTCTCGCCCAATATATTCATCGAAAGATATTGGGCGAGAAACGCTAACGGCGGATGATCGTGAAATGATAAGTGCGTCCACCATGGACGCACAGGATCGAGCCATTCGAGTGGCGTTGTCTGATCCTCGGCTTCATCAAAATCAAGCATGCCTACAGCACGAAAAGAAATCAGCACCTCATCGGTGAGTGTATCGCCACGCCCTAACGCATACAAACGGAGAAAAATAGCCGAAAGGATAATAACGGCAAAAATTATTTTTTTGCTATCCATGCAAGCGTAGCTTAAAGATCTTCCAACAACTCTCGAATATAATGCGCCATGTAAGCTTTGATCTGCCTGTTTCGCGCTTATGAAAAATAATCGGCATTTCAGCGATACGAAACCTGCGCTGATGTGCTCGATATGTCGTCTCTACCTGAAAAACATATCCTACTGAAATAAATCGATCGAGAGGCAACGCCGCGAGAACCTCTTTGCGAAAACACTTAAACCCACTCGTAATATCGTGATATGGCAACCTCAGTATTGTGCGTGCGTATAGATTGCTCAATCTACTCAATGCCTGACGACGCGCACTCCACGCAAGAGAACCCCCACCACTTATATACCGCGACCCAAGCACTACATCTGATAATGCAATACTCTCAAGAAATCGTGGAATATCATGCGGGTCATGCGAGAGATCGCCATCCATCTGGATGATAACATCACAGGGCACTCGGAGAGCTTTTTGAAACCCGGCTATGTACGCAGTACCCAAGCCAAGTTTTTTTTCACGCTCGATAAGCGTTACCGGAAATTCGCTTGCAAGCATACGCACCACATCAGCAGTTGCATCGCTTGAATTGTCATCAACGACAATCAACGAGAGATTGACGATACCAAGCGAAAAAAGTAAACGAGTTAACTTTTCGATATTACCCACTTCATTATAGGTAGGAATGACGACGACAACTCGCGTCTCTCGTATAGAAGTCATGCGCGAAAAACTGCCCGTTGGATAACAATAACACCGAAGCCTACCGCGATACCTACGGCTACGCTGCCAAACAGCCATAACGCATGAGATCCCCCGGTTGGTAGTACGCCTTCACCGATCGATGCCGCAAGAGGCTCAGGCGGTAGTAGAACCTCCTTGGATACTGTTGTGGTAGCAACCGAAACTTTAATAGGTACATGAATTGGCTCACGCGGAATATCTATAGGCAAGGTCGTCACTATTTTTTTGTCTTGTTTATATGTTGTAGCTATTTTGCCATTTGGATATGTAAGTACAAGCGACATGCCACCTTCGATAGCATTGATTCTGGTCACCCCTGCCGCAAAAACAGTACGAGCTTTGGAGGCTATCAAGGTGCGTGGTGGGAATGTAAAACTACCGAGATGCCAACCTGAAATATCGATGCCTTCTCCTGAAGGGTTGAAAATCTCGATAAACCCGTCAACACCGAATGCAACCTTACTGATCATGAGTGGGTTTTCTACTACAGTGATTTTGATATCATCACGAGCTGTCTGCTCGCCAGAAACAATATAGAGCGTTGCAATATAAGTTCCTGGGTAACTATAATTATGCCGTGTATTTTTTCCTTCACCGGTCGCTCCATCACCAAAATTCCAAAAAAAACGAGTATGTTCACTTTCCAAAAGATCATCTTGCCAACCGAGAGCCTTTCCCTCAAATAATGCGTCAGCACTAGCAATACTGCGCCGATCATTACCCGCAAACGCACGGATCTTTAAAACCTCGGCAGGACCTGAATATACCTTCCCGCCAGCGACAACCTCGCTCGTAGCTTCCTCTGCAACTATGGGATTTTCTTCGCTTAGCACTTGAGTGCTTTGATCTGCGACACTCCACAATGAGACGCCCATACCACTACCGACCGCTCGACGCAGCGCCTTACCTTCCTCATCTGCAGTAATCAGTACCGCATCTCCCTTTGTCCACAGTCCTGCGTCTGCCGCAGCAGATTCCCATGTCTTACCTGACTTACCATATTGAACGAAATCCTTGATAGTATCCTTCGAATGCGCTGAGCTTGAAAACAAGGCGACCGAACCTGATGTATTCCCCATATTGCCGCTCGCGGACGCATGGTAAAGCTTATCACTCGTCGCCTGACCTGATGCGCGAAGCACGATAGTCACACGCGCCCCACCAGAAAGCGAAAAGGCAGGAAATACAAAATACCCAATACCATCGGGGTAGAGCTCCCAACTCGTCAAAGTGACTGTCTCGCTGCCGGTATTTTTTAAAACAACATACTCAAACCCCGTATCAGTACCTGCGGGATTAAAAAAAACCTCATTGATCACCACAGGTTCCCCCGCCGCATAAACTCCGAGAGGTAAAAGACATAAGAGCGACAGAGCAAAGAAATGGCGCCTCATATGATAGTGTTTAATCTGGCAAACCGATAGGATTACCTGCGCGAAGTGCTTCCAAGTCTTTTTTTGCCTGCTTGTTACCTGGGTCAGCTTTTACAAGACGTTCGTAAAAATTAATAGCGAGATCACGCCTACCCTCATCGTAATAATAGCTTGCAAGTGCTGAGAGAAGATCAGCTTGCTCGGGATTATTTTCAAGACCCTTAAGGAGAATTTTATCAGCCTCGGTCTTTTTTTCTGTATAGTTATAGCGATAGAGATCGGAAAGATTAGTATACGCGGAAATAATAGCTGGATTGTTTTTAATGACCGCTAAAAACATTTTTTCAGTTTTTGGATAGTCTATCAGATAATGCCAATAGAGCTGGCCAAGATTGGCATACGCATCAGTAAATGTAGAATTAATACTCAAGGCAAAGAGCCACGCCTGCTCAGCACCTTTGTAATCACCAAACATCTTTTTAATAGCACCAAATGAATTCCATGCGTGAAGATCTGAAGGATCTTTTTTAATGTCTTCAGCAAGCGAGTTAAAAGCTGTTATTGTTTTTGTCCGTGTTTCTCCCTTGAGCATTGAATGGCTCTCATCGAGCACACCAAAATCTGCAGGAAGTTTGATCGCTTGTGGGGGTGGCGGCATGGCGTCTGGCTTTTTACCATCATCGGGGCGAGAAGTATCTCCTTTAGGGATAGGATCGGGCGACCCCCCATCTTTTTTCATAAACAACCATGCGCCACCGAGCACAACGATCATAGTAAAAATAGCGCCTCCTGCAAGAATATTTTTTGATTTTAGTGTCATAATTGTAGGTCCATTATACGCAAAAAGCGTCTAAAACAAAAGACCCCCGCAAGCGGGGGTCTTGAGACCTAGTATAAGAGTCTAGGATTTTTGCTTGACTAGTTCGCGAGAACAGTCGTGGTCAAACCAGTTGTTGGAAGACCAGGAACCTTGAAACCGTTCATCCAGTCATGGCTTGTCACTGCGTGCGCTGACGATGAAGTCGAGGCATCAGATGAGAAGTCTGACCAGATAAAGTTGGTTGTACTTGCTGCATTGGCGAGAGCACCCTTTCCGGCTGCATCACCAATGTTTTGATCAAGATCGATTGACTGTACCGTACCCATCAAGACTTTACCCAAGTGACCGTCTGAGTTTGCTGCATTGGTCGTGAGGACCACGTTTTGTGGACGTGCCGCATCACCCATGAGCAAGGTTGAAACGCTGTCTCCGGTTCCATCGGTGGATACTGATCCGCGAAGGAGGAAGTAGCGAGTCTCACCCGCAGGGATGGTTACCCATGCGCTCGAGTAGTCAGAAGTGTTGTTTGTGATAGCGCGAACGATCAACTGGTTTGAAGAGTAGTTGGTCGTATCATCGAAGAATGCAGCAACTGAACCTGTTGCAACATTCATGATTTTCGCAGCTGACATATCAGCACTTTGTGAGACATATACCTGGAATCCAGGCAATGATGACCTAAACGAGGTCACACCCGTGGTTGCGATCTTGAAGGTCAAGCGGTTAATAGCGATGTCATACTTCGGATCTGCCTTGACGCTCAACTTGTAGAGGTCTTGGGTACCTGAAGTAAGATCGCTGGTACCGACACTTACTTTCGTAACAGTCGGCACCGAGTAGAACGCTACTACGCCAGCACCTGCGGTATCCGTACCGTAAGAGTTTGAAGCGTGTACTGAGCTACCCGATTGCTTGCCAACACCCTTTTGCCTGCCTGCTGTGCTGTTTGCACCTGCAGCGTCATAGTCAACTCCAACGAGTTGGCCGGGAACGCCTGAGCATGATGAACATACTGCAGCAAGGTCAGCTTTTACGGTCAAGCGCTTGAATGAATCCTTCGGAACGGTGAATGATCCTGTGCCTGACTGTGGGAACTGGAAGTCTTCTACGCCATCAGTAAACGATGGGGTGTTCTTGCGCTGGATGAGCGTTGCGCCATCCCAGAGCTCGATTGCCGCAAAGTCAGCACCAGTCGATGAACCAGTGACGTCAATCTGCAAACGGAGATCTGTTACCGCGATATCTTCTGATGTCGCAGAGAAGCGAAGAATGTTGAGAACTTGACCCAATGAGCTTGCTGGTACCCATGCCTCTGTTGGCGCTGATGCGTCAAGAGCTACTGAGTAACCGCCAGCACCACGGATGGTCATGGTTCCACCGTTGACCGATGAGGTAAGGGTTTCTGAAACAGTTGAACCCTGTCCCTTTGTGGTCACCGACCAGTCAGGTGAACCTGCTGAGAAGTCAAACTTGATAGTACCACCTCCTGTTGCGGTGCTTGAGATGTTACCTGTCAACGAAAGAGTCTTTGATGAACCCTTTGCAACGATAAGGTTGCTGTCGAGGATAAAGGTAAGATTTTCAGTGTTACCTGTCGCGTCAACAACATTGGTACCGGTGTTGAGCTGGGTTGTGCCATCCCAGAGCTTGAGCCCTGTGTATGCACTACCTGTAGCACCTGCCACAGTTTTGCGAAATACTGCGGTCGTTACACGAAGATCGTCACCTGATGCGGTTGCATCAAGAGAAAAGCGTCCGAGTTCTACGCCCGTTGAAGGAGCGATGACATTCTGTGATGAGAGTGAAGTTGACGGAGTTACCACCAAGGTACCTGCCTTCACTGTGATCGTAGCACCTGTCACAGAAACAGCTGGTGTTGCCGTGATCGAGTTACCAGTCGTTTGACCAGTGATCGATGAGAGTGCTGATGATGGAGTGAATGACAAAACGATAGTGTCACTACTTTCCCAAGCAGTGTTCAACGTACCCTTGACGGTATACGTGTTTACACCTACTGGAACGGTGATTGAGTCGGTGAAAGTAAGTGTAAATGGAGCAGATGATCCAGCTACACCACCTGTGAAGTCCTTAGGACCGGCTACTGCTGTACCATTCTTGTCATATACAGTAACGCTGGTGATGGTACCATTTTCACCTCCTGAATCACTGTCAGTCGTAGCGATTGACATGGCCCATGAGGTAAAGGTTACCGGTTCACCCTTGACTTCGATCTTGAAGCCGCCGAGTGGAACCTGGCTGCCACCTGATACTACGTTCTGTGCAGGAACTACAGTGTTATCTGCAGATACTGACAATGAACCGTTTCCTACGGTCACCTTGTAGGCATCGTAGATTGGATTCGAATCATCATCGAACGTACCGTCTGCGTCTGTCTGTGATGTGTCGCCGTCGTCAGCTGACGTTGGCTGTACATCATACCCGAAGGTCTTGCCGCGAACGACAACATCCGAGTAGCGATAGAGGTCGAACTTGATCGTTCGGTTTGAACCTGAAACGATATCGCCCTTCAAAGAGATTTCTGTCTGCTCACCCTTCTTGATCTGGAGAGGTGGGTTAAATACACCTGTGTAGTATTTACCATCTGAAGAAACAACTGGGGTGTAGGTCTTGCCTTCTTTGTCAACCATGACAACGTTAGCAAGGTCTTCTTTCGAAGCTGAACCTGACTGGTTGAAGCGGATTGAGCGAAGCTCCATGTCTTCTGCTGAACCAGCGGTTACCTTGATCGATGAGAAGGTATAACCGGTCGTACCAACTTCTTTTGTTGGTGATGAACCTGGTTCAAGTGAACCATTGTCAAGTGTTGCTGAACCAACCGTGAGTGATGCGTTGATGGTCTGGGTTGTACCTGTAAGCGGAAGTGAGCCGTTTACGATTGCTGAAGTGTTGACTGCTGCAAGTGTAAGAGTACCCGCCTGACCTGCGTATGAGGAGAGGCTTGCAAGCATGTCACCTGCGATAGTCATTTCACGAGTCTGACCGGCCTTTACAGTGAAAGGCTCAGAGAGAACTGCTTGGTGGTTTGAGTTAAGAGTCTTTGAAAGTCCGAGGCGTACACCCTGCTCATCCAAAAGGATGATGCCTGAGAATACTGCATCGTTCATAAGACCGGTGCGCTCTACAGTCAAGCCGTTTACTACTACATCACCGTCAGATGATGCGGTAAAACGAACTCGAGTAAAGGGCACATTGATTGCGCTCTGTACTGCAAGAGTCGGCTGTGGCTGTGTGCCAACTGATACCGACAAGCCAGTACCCGTTCCTGCTGGAGGAGTGCCTGATGGAGGAGGTGTTACACCGCCTGCCATCGCGTTATACGCTGCGCGTGACTTTGCGCCGAAGTAACCTGCCGCTGGTGTGATACCGGCAGATGTCTGCCATTTCATTACCGCGGCTTTGGTCAACGGTCCAAAGTTTGTCGATTCGCTGCCCGGTGATCCTGCACCTGTGGCGGCGATTTGGTGTCCTGCACCATTAAGATACTTCTG
>SICQ01000022.1 GCA_009691385.1 Candidatus Ryanbacteria bacterium | reverse complement strand
ATAATTTGCACGCCATATCCATGCTTGATCGAGTGAATCTCGCTCACACCACGATACACACGGCGTGAAAGCTTTGAGATGCGGCGTACGCCGTCGATGCGTCCCTCGCCTTCTGGATTGTACGAGAGTGTCACTTCGATGAAGCGCTTTGCGCGCTTGCCCCGACGATCAATCTTTTTAATATAGGAAGACTGCTCGAGAACTTTGGATACCTCCCACAAAAATTTTGAATACGGAACAAGCGTTGATTCTTTGCCAACAGCTTGTGCGTTTGTCACGCGTACCAAAAAGTCTGAAAGTGGATCTCTTACCATGATGATTTTTTAATGCCGGGTAACATGCCTTCATTGGCAAGTTCGCGGAAACAAATACGGCAAAGATCAAAATCGCGCATATAGCCGCGCTTGCGGCCGCAACGAAAGCATCGGCGAACGAGTCGCGTCGAGAACTTTGGTTTGCGTGTTGCGCGTACGCGCACTGATGTTTTTGCCATATAAGGTCGCTCTAGTATACTGAAAAAATTACTTTTTAGCAAGCGGGAACCCGAGGAGTCTGAAGAGGGTTTCTGCTTTTTCCTTCGACCCCGCGTTGGTAACCACGGTCACCTGAATACTGTAAATGCGGCGCACATCTTCACCAATCATCTCGGGAAAAATGATGTGCTCACGAATACCCACATGCAAATTGCCATGTTCATCAACCGATGAGAGTGCGATACCACGGAAGTCACGCATACGAGGAATAGTCGCGCTCACAAAACGATCGAGAAAATCATTCATGCGTTTGCCACGCAGTGTCACGCGATATCCGACGAGCGAACCGACCCGTGTTTTAAATGACGCGATAGCGATCCGTGCTGGACGCTTTTGTGGCTTCTGACCGGTTACCATCTCCAAAAAACGCGCGAGCTCTTCGCGTTCTTTGTCATCCTTGAGACGCCCGACACCCGCGTTGACGATGACTTTGAGGATGTGAGGGACGGCAAAAACACTTTTAACATTGTGTTCTTTTTGGAACGCGATGATCGCTTTTTCTTTGTATATTTCTGAAATTCGTTTCATATGATCTCCTATGACAGTGATGCCTTACATTTTTTACAAACGCGCGACTTGATGCCTTCATGTAATTCAAAACCTACGCGTGTTATTTTGCCACACGACGGACATAAAACCTGCACATTGGCCGCCCACACTGGGTGAGTCACCGCTACGCGCTGGCCTTTCTGTCCCCCACGCTTGGCGCGCGTATGACGCATTTTTTCGTTGATACCTTCAACAACTATTTTTTTGAGATCAGGAAAAGTACGGAGGATCTTGCCCTTCTTGCCATGATCTTTTCCTTTCATAACGACAACCATATCGCCTTTTTTGAGTTTGAGCGTGTTCATATATTTAGAGTACTTCCTCCGCAAGTGAAATAATCTTTGTATACCCAAGGTCGCGAAGTTCGCGCGCAATGGGACCAAAGATACGACCGCCTCGTGGCTCGCCCTTTGCATCAATCACTACGGCCGCGTTGTCATCAAAACGGATATACGAACCGTCTTTACGACGAAGTGGCGCGCGTTGACGCACGATAACCGCGCGAACGATTTCTTTTTTCTTGAGCAATTTGCGGGGCTCGGCAATCTGTACTGACGCGATCACGAGATCGCCGATGCGCGCGTAGCGCTTGCGAGTACCACCGAGCACCTTGAATACGCGGATGATGCGGGCACCCGTGTTATCTGCTACTACCAATAGTGATCGTGGTTGTACCATATAATCTCCTTATTTAGTCTCCTTAACCGCTGTCCAGCGCTTGTCGCGTGACATGCGCGGGATCGGCATCAAGGTGACCTTGTCCCCTTCTTTCAAAGAGTTGTCCTCGATGTGCGCCTTGTAGTGCTTTGAGACACGCATAAACTTATGATATTTTGGATGTTTTTTCAAGCGCGCAACCTCAACAACCACGGTCTTTTGCATTTTAGCCGAGACTACCGTACCTTTTAATTTTTGGATATGTTTGGTGGTCATGATTGTTTTTCTCCCATAAGGGTGAGAATGCGTGCGCGTTCTCGTCTCAATTCACGCACCTCTTTGACATTCTTTGAACGCGCGTGGAGGTGATGAAAAGTTGACTCTGCGATCTTTTGATTGGTTGTCTTCAAAATCTCGCGAAGTTCTGCGTCTGTTTTTGTTCGTAATTCTTTTGCTTTCATAATGTTCTCCTTATCCGCGGATTACGAACTTAATCTTGACGGGTAATTTGGCACCGGCCTTGCGTATCGCCTCCCGCGCCTCCGCCTCCGAGATACCATCAATCTCAAAGAGTACGCGACCTGGTCGTACCGGAAATACATAGTGGTCGGGCGCACCCTTACCGCCACCCATGGTTACTTCAGGAGGGCGGCGCGTGATCGGCTTGTCAGGGAAGATACGAATCCAGAGCTTACCACTCTTTTGCATGGAGCGCGTGAGCACTTTGCGAGCGGCTTCGATCTGGCGTGAGTTTACCCACGCTGTACTATCAGCCTTGAGCGCGTACTGACCAAAAGATACTTTGAGACCGCGCGTTTCAACCGTGCGCTTTCTCGAACGACCCTTTTGCCATTTGCGATATTTGACCTTTTTTGGGACTAACATATATTTTATTTATCTTTGGTATGGCCTTTCTTGTCTTCGGCAAACACCTCGCCCTTATATAACCAGACTTTGATACCGACCGTACCGTACGGCAAGATGGCACGCTCGCGTGCAAACTCTACATCAGCGCGCATCGTCTGAAGCGGGATTGATCCGTCACGAAGCCATTCGACGCGACCCATCTCGGAGCCATCGAGACGACCTGATACTTGGATGCGGATACCTTTGGCGGCACCTGAGGTCATCACCTTTTGAATATTGATCTTGAGTGTGCGGCGAAATGGCAAGCGCTTTTCAAGATCTTGCGCTACGAGCCGCGCGACAGAAGCCGCGTCACCAAATGGATTGCGAACTTCCTCGATGGTGATACGAAAATCTTTAATAGCAAATTTCTTGTGAATGTCTTTTTTGAGACGCTCAATCCCCTCGCCACCACGGCCAATGAGAAGTCCGGGGCGGGGCGTGCGGACGATCACCTGCATGGTGTTGCGTGAGCGCTCAATCTCAACACCGGAAATCATTTGCGTGCGAAGCTTTTTCATCAACCACTCACGGAGTGTGACATCTTCTTTGAGAAATTTTGTGTATTGTTTCGTATTAAACCAGCGTGAGCGCCAGTCACGAAGGATCCCAATTCTATGTGCGTATGGATGTACTGAATGTCCCATATTATTTTTTACCTCCTACCACTGACTCTTGTGCTTCGAGCGTCAATGAAATATGACTCGTACGCTTGCGGATAGGAAAAGCTCGGCCGCGCGCGCGGGGCATAGATCGTTTGAGTGTGCGACCTTCATCAACTCGAAAATCTGTGATGACGAGAGGCGTTGACATAGACACCTTAGCATTGTGGTGAGCGTTGGCAACCGCACTACGGATAAGCTTTAAAATAGGCTCGGCACCACGCTTTGGAAGCGAGCGAAGTTGAACCTCAGCCACACGCACATCCATACCTTTTACCATATCAGTAACCAAGCGCACCTTGCGGGGCGCGATGCGAAGCGAATTGAGATATGCGTGAACTTTGGTCATATATCTTATTTAGTAGCGGTGCCAGCCTTGACAGCTTTAGCGGCATCTTGTTCTTTGACCTTGGCTGCTGCCTCGATTTCTTTCTGCATCTTGCCGCCATGACGAGTAAACTTGCGCGTAGGGCTAAACTCGCCCAAGCGGTGCCCGACCATTTCCTCTGCGATAGTTACATTGATAAAATCTTTGCCGTTGTGTACGCCAAAGGTATACCCGATCATCTCGGGAGAAATCTGTGAAGCGCGCGCCCATGTCTTAATAACCGTGGCCTTTCCGCCAGCAGGAAGCTTTTTGATTTTAAGCAAAAGCTTTGGTTCGATATAGGGTCCTTTTTTGAGTGATCGTGACATAGTAGAGAATTAACCGTTTTGCTTGGTTGGACGGCGCTTGATAATAAACTGCTGTGAATACTTTTTCTTGTTGCGAGTTTTTACACCGCGCGTACCTTTACCCCACATGTTTTTGGGGCGGCGTGTGCCCTGCGGTTGTGAACCTTCACCACCACCGTATGGGTGATCGACAGGATTCATAGCGGTACCGCGAACGGTCGGGCGAATACCGAGCCAACGCGAGCGGCCTGCCTTACCGATAGTGACAAACATATGCTCTTCATTTGAAAGAGCGCCGACAGTCCCCCACACCGCAGAAGATATTTTGCGTATTTCTTTTGACGGCATTTTGAGAGTGGTCGTGCGACCTTCCTGTGCGACGACCTCGGCTGATGATCCTGCCGAGCGGATCATGCGGCCACCGCCACCCGGTTTAAACTCGATATTGTATACATAGGTACCTGGCACCATGCGTGAGAGCACAGTCGCGTTGCCCGGCTTTACGGGAGCTTTTTCGGAATACAAAATAACAGAATCTTTTTTCATCTCGCGACCTGCCAATACATAGCGTTTCTCACCGTCAGGGTAAATAACGAGCGCAATAAATGCCGTGCGGTTTGGATCATATTCAATAGAAGCGATGCGGCCTGGGATGTCACGCTTGTCATACGCAAACGACACAATGCGATACACGCGCTTGTGCCCACCACCCTTGTGACGCACCGTGATACGGCCCGCGCTGTTACGACCGACATGGCGCTTGCGCCCTTGGGTCAAACTCTTTTCGGGTTTCGCACCATGCGTCAAAACTTCCCGGTAGTTGATACCGGTCATGTGCCTGCGTGATGGAGTTGTAGGTGCGTAGGATTTCATAATAAATTAAAAAATATCGATGGTCTCACCACGACGGAGAGCCACCACCGCCTTTTTATAGCCTCTTTTTACGCCTTCCGTCAACCCACGGCGGCGCGGTTTTTCATGCGCAGTGATAATATTGACATCAGTCACATGAACTTTATACGCGCGCTCGACGGCTTTGCGAACTGCTTGCTTGTTGGCGGTTGTAGCAATACGAAACACATACTGGCCGTTCTCTGAGAGCTGCCGTGCGCGCTCGGTGACATGTGGCGCGATAAGTACCGCGCGCTCAACACCCTCAAAACGCGTCATGGGCTTTGAATCTACATGGTCGTGATCATGACTTTCATGATCCGCGACATGTTTTTCTACTTTTTCTTTTTTCTTTAAAAATGGGAGGAGTGCCATATGTGTTGATTAGCGAGCAATCGTTGCTACCGCGTCTTTGGTAAATACCAAATACTTTGGCAAGAGCGCTTCTTCGACGTTGATGTTGCGCGCCTCCATGATCTCGACAAATGGCAAGTTGCGAAATGCGCGAATAGTCTCGGGTTGTGACTTTGCGGTCAAGATAAGCGTGCGGCCACCCTTTGCGCCGAATGTCTCTTTGCCGATCGCTTTACCAAATGACTTGAGAAATACCGCCGCCTCTTTGGTCTTTGGCTTTTCGGTCGCGAGTGCGTCTACAAAAATAATCTCACCATCTTTGAATTTACGTGAGAGTGCTACCGCGAGCGCCTTACGGCGTGCGTTTTTGTTTATTTTCGTTGTAAAATTTTTGTCCTTTGTTGGACCGTGCGTGACACCACCACCGACCCACAACGGTGAGCGAGTAGAGCCGTGTCGGGCGCGACCGGTACCCTTTTGGCGCCAAGGCTTTTTGCCACCACCGCGCACATCGCCGCGATCTTTGACATGAGCGATCGCCTTCCTGCGGTTTGCCTGAATCTGGATTACCGTCTCGTGTACGAGTGTCGGACTCCAGCGAACGGCGAAAAGAGCGTCAGAGAGAGTGACTTTGCCGATGGCGTCGCCTTTTTGGTTGTAGAGTGGAGCTTCCATGATAGTTTATGCAGAAATTTCAAGAAGTGTACCACGAGCGCCGGGAACTGCGCCGCGTACATAGAGTAAGTTTTTCTCGACATCGATTTTGGCGACCATCAGATTTTCTACGGTAATACGAGTACCGCCCATGCGGCCACCCATACGAGTACCTTTCAATACGCGCTGAGGCCAAACCGCACCGATAGAACCCGGCTCACGATGAGCGTGCTTGGTACCGTGCGTCTTGGGAGCACCTTTAAAACCATGGCGTTTGACCACACCCTGAAAACCACGACCCTTCATGGTGCCTGAAACCTTTACAAAATCTCCTTCCGCAAAAACCGAGACATCGATCTTGCCGCCTTTTTCGTATGAATCTTCTGTACGAAACTCCTTGCGGGTCTTGCCGAAAAGGACTTGTACCGCCTCATAACCATCTTTTTCTTTGCCCTTTACTTGAGAAATCTCGACGGGACCAGCCAGAATGACGGTCACAGGGATTACCGTGCCGTCGTCTTTGAATATTTGGCTCATTTCGAGCTTTTTACCGAGGATGAATTTTTTCATATACCCCGCTTATTGGAGCTGCTCCCGTTAGGTAATAAAACACCCCGCACGGCGGGGCTAGGCCTTACCGTCACTATCTGGGGGAAATCACCAGAGAAACATGACCCCTTTGTAGCACAACGAAAAAGAGCTGTCCAGAGCGCACGCGCCATGCCCAAAAAAACATTGACAACAAGAATTTTTTGGTTTATCGTAAGCACTTAGAAGGAGAGTCAATGCCTCAGACAAAAGTTCTTTTGGTAGAGGAATCGCCGAGCATACGGGCTCTGATACCGTGGCAGCTCGAGGGACTCGATCTTGCGTTCATCGGCACGGGAAGCATCAAAGAAGCACAAGCGGCACTCCGCTCCGAGCGCCCCGACCTCATGATCACCGAGATCGTCTTCCGAGGTGGTTGGCGCGCGGGGATGCAGTTCGTAAGTGACGCCCACAAAGCACGCCAAGATTTGGCAATCATCGTACACACGGCAGAAAATGTGGGCGGCATCGCGGATGCGACCATGCGTATCGGCGCGATGGCCTTCGTGCCCAAAGTCTCGCGAGTTCCCAACGAGCTCAAGGACACAGTCAGGGTCTATCTCCCCCACAAGTAGATCTCAACGCATAGCGCACAAACCCCCAGCACCATCATGGTGACTGGGGGTATTTTCTTTTTATGCGGGGATTCTAATAAAAACTACCAGCGGCGCCCAAGAGCGTCCAATGTGCGGGGAGCAGTAGTATAAATAGAATGGCAATGCCAGCGAGCACTGTATGCAATAGTACAGACTTTATATTAGGTATAGATAAACCAAAAAGAATTAAAATTATATAAACAGCAAATTCAGCAATGATAGTCAACGAAAGGGCACCTACCCATGCATAAAAAATATCCGGCAATAAATCTTGATCAGAATACCAAGTTTCGATGATGCTTACATTAAAAAGAAAGCCCCAGGAAACAACAATGGCTAGCTCGCCTACCAGTAAATCAATAAATGGCTTGCGAGAGAAAATAAAGAGAAAAATAAAAACAGCAAAAAAAATGGGTAGCGCGACTATGCTTATTCCTAAGGTATAGAGAGTAAAAAGAACTTCCATATTAAAAAACTTTTTTGCCGTGAGCATTCCAGCGAGTCCAGAGATGTAAAGCTGCGACAATATACAAGACAGCAGTGATGGCAAATACTATCCTGCCCGATGCAATTCTCATACCAATATTGCTGCCCAAAAACCCAACGAGACCCAGATTGATACCCGAAACCACGCTGACGAAAAACATGACAGTGTCACGCGTATCTTTTTTGCCAAATACTTTTTGTCCGCCCGTATACCAACGCCAGCCAAGATATACAGACGCAGCACCCGATATAAGCCACGAGAGTGTAAGGATGGTGCCAATAAATCCGTAAAAAACTGAAGACCCAAGTAGCCAATAGAGTGGTGGCGTGCCACCCAATAAAAGTGCGAGTGCGGCGATAATCAATCGCGCCTCCGACCAAAGAAAACTGTACTTTTCCAAATTCTCCGGCTTCATAAATTCTTGTGAGGTCATATAAAATTATTTTTTTAATAAATAATACAAAACAATAACTATGACGAGACTTATTATTATCGCGAGCGACGCGCGAGGATATTTCTCACGAGCCAAGTCCCTTGGCACCAATGAAGTTAAACGAAACCCCCAAGTAGGTTTACTTCTACGCGGATATATCAAAGAAATCATAGCGAGTATGAAACCGACGACCGCTGCTATTAAAATTAGTAAACCCTGAAATTCCATACAAGAATTATACCACCGTAAACCAAAAACCGCCCATGGGGCGGTTTTTGGTTATCTCGACTTGGGTGTTGGACACCCAAGTTACATCTTTACTTCGACATCAACACCGGCAGGAAGGTTGAGGTTGGTGAGTGCATCGATGATCTTGGGCGTTGGGTCCTTGATATCGACAATACGCTTGTGCACTCGCATCTCAAACTGCTCGCGGGCATTTTTATGCACGAAGGTTGAGCGGTTTACCGTGTACTTACGGATTTCCGTAGGTAGCGGCACCGGCCCTACAATCTCACCTCCGTACCTGCGCGCGGTCTCTACAATCTGCTTTACCGACGCATCGATGACCTTATTGTCATACGCGCGGATACGAATGCGGAGCTTGGTCGCGGTTGGAGTTTTTTCTGCTGCTCGTGCCATTTGATATTTTAGTAAAGGATTATATTACTTAGTGATTTTGGTAACTACACCAGCACCGACAGTCTTACCACCCTCGCGGATAGCAAAGCGCTGCTTTTCTTCGAGTGCTACCGGCTGTACAAGTTTTACTTGGAACTTCATCGTATCACCTGGCATAACCATCTCGGTGCCCTGTGGAAGGGTCACCTCGCCGGTCACATCAGTAGTGCGAATGTAAAACTGTGGCTTGTAGCCAGCGAAAAACGGCGTGTGGCGTCCGCCTTCTTCTTTGGTGAGGATATATACCTCTGCCTCAAACTCGGTGTGAGGAGTGACTGATCCTGGCTTTGCCAAAACCTGACCGCGCTCAACATCTTCTTTTTTGAGACCGCGAAGGAGGAGACCTGCGTTATCCCCTGCCTGACCCTCGTCAAGAGATTTGTTGAACATCTCAATACCGGTCACAACAGTCTTTTGGGTGTCGCGGATACCGATGATTTCAATTTCTTCACCTACTTTGACCTGACCGCGTTCGATCTTACCAGTTACCACGGTGCCGCGTCCTTCAATCGAGAACACGTCTTCTACGGGCATCAAGAATGGCTTTTGGAGATCGCGAATTGGCTCAGGGATGTAGGTATCAAGCTGATGGGCAAGCTCGAGTACCGCCTTGACCGCTGGGTCATCGACAGTCTTGCCCTCGAGCGCCTTGAGTGCTGATCC
>SICQ01000021.1 GCA_009691385.1 Candidatus Ryanbacteria bacterium | reverse complement strand
CAAAGAAAAAGAAATGCGCCGCAAGCGCTGTAAAAAAAAATAATCAGTTCTCGTGGGTTTTTCGAAGAATAGTTTTTCAGAGAAGTTATTTTTTTACTATAATCCATGTCATGAGAGGATACTTTGGGTCATTGTAAGTAGCGAGGAGTCGTCTGATGCTTGGGTGCTGTTCTGGTATCTTCCAGTCCCGCGCGTTTTCGTAAAGAAAAAAGAGTATATGAACCCAGCGATTGCCCCAGCTGCCGCATTCTTTGATCTCTGAAAAATCTCGACAGAGATAACGCAAGGCGTCCGGAGAGAATCGCCACAAGTCCTTCGGGCCGTAGTGGACTGGATTAATGAATACTGTGCCAATAATACAAAGCCCTCTGGGTTTTAACACTCGCCGGCATTCATCTACCGCTTTTTGTATGTCTCCCTCGACATGTTCAAAAACTTGATCGCTGATCACATAGTCAAATGAGTTATCGGGATAGGGTAGAGCGCAGATGTTTACCTCCGGGTAGGTGGTTATGGTTACTGTTGCGCGATCAGCGATAATTTTTTGTGGGGGTGTATAGTTTTTTGATCCCGCCCAATATTTCAATCCACTAATGCCAAGTACCGTCCCCGTAAGGGGGACGGGGAGATTTGCAAAGAGCGTTTTGTACATTTGGTATCGCGTGAAGTGCATATTATTTTTTTATGAAAAACAATAACGGCAAGATATGGTTTGCGACTCTACCGATCATTCGAGCTGATACTGCGCCCCAAAGTCCGTACGGTGGTATGAGTGTCACGAGTGCGGCTATTTGTATAACCGGCGCTATGACATTATAGCCATATATTTTTTGCATATCTCCCTCAGCTTTGAGCGCTGTATTAAATACTCCAAAAGGGAACAAGACGAGAGAGAGCGCAAATATTTGTGATAGGTATATTGCCTCTGTATATCGAGGGAAGAAGGTCGAGTATATAAGTGGAGCTGCGATGATATAGGCAAGTACGATGGCACAGGTGACGTACGATGCCTTGATTGCTTTTGTGACAAGGGTTTTTTTAAGATCTCGCAATGACTCCGCGTTTTGTGATTGCACGGCAAGCTTGGGAAAGGAAATATCAGTTACGATACCGAGGTAGGATTTGAGTTGTTCGGGGAGCGCTAGAGCGAACGAGTATATCGCTACTGCCGCAGGACTCATGAAGGCATAGAGCAAGACGACATCAAGATAGTTTGCGATTGTGGCAGGTATATTGGCAATACTCAAGTGTAATCCATAACGGAGTGCACCTGGTTCTCCCGGCGCGTTTTTAGGGATTTTTTTTAGTGTTTGTAGAAAGAAAACAATATTTGGCAGTCCTTCGCCAAGTGTATATGCGAGGAGAAGTATGAGGAGGCTGGTGCCGGCATCAAGTTTTAGAAATATGATTGCTCCGATGGCGCCTGCCATACAGATGGTGTAGGCGAGTTGGTCGATGGTATTGAGAACAGTTTTTTCTTTAAAAAGCCTTTTACCGTCATAGTAGTTGCGCCAGTTACCCATACCTTCAACGAATGGGAAAAAGAGTGCGCACAGTGCGAAGCCCCAGCCAAGATATATGTTGCCGTTATAAAAAAAGAAAAGAGCGCAGCCAATGCCTACTATTGAGATGCCAAACGAGGCCAGAAAGATAAAGCGCCCGCCATGGCGAAACGTTCCTTCAAATCCACGAGCGATGGCGCGCGCCATGGCGGTACCGATGCCGGGGACGGCAAAAATACCGGCGATACTTAGAACGCTTAATATATAGCGGTAATCACCATATACTGCTTTTGGTAAATAGCGCGCGTACAGGACCGAAAGAAAAAACGCCGCTAGTGTCGCAAGTACTTTCCCTGACCCAATCCAAAAGCTATTCGCAAGAATATAGCGGATATCGAATCGGAAAAAGCGCTCTGCTTTCCTGATGATGTAATCAACCATCAATACTATAACTCTAGCACCGCGATATTGTTTTTGCTAGCATGGGCTTATGAAAAATGGCGCCGTCCTCTTGGGTATCATTGTACTTGGAATTATTGTCGCTTACAGCGTAGGCATGCTCAACGGTAGGGCAACAGTAGCTAATCTTTCTCAATACCATGGCGATGCGCGCATATATGTTGGTAGCGCTATTTCTTTTTTGCATGATGGAGCGTTGTATGAAAATGAGAATCCTTACCGAAAGCCGCCGGCGTATTCTGTCTTTTTAGCGGGTGTGTTTGGCGAGCAGCCACTTGCTATATGGATTCTCCATATTTGTTTTTTCATCGGAACGCTTCTCTGTATGTATGCCATTGGGGCAAAGCTTTTCGAAGGACTCTTTGTGTATGTTCCGGTGTTGGCGCTTTCTTTTTTTTGGGGCAATGCCGTCTACGTGTTCAAGGTAGGATCTGAAGCGCCGGCGATTTTTTTGCTCGCCTGCCTTGTATATCTCGGCATGCTTGTCGAGGAGAATCATCATCGTAGCATTATTGTCGCGTGGAGTATCGTGCTTGGGATCTTGATTCTCACAAAGCCGATTATGTTATACGCTACGCCGTTTCTGCTCTATATTCTTTTTCGAAAGCGGATACAAGATCTTTTGGTAGCGTGCATCATCGTCGGTTGCATTGCTGGTGGTTGGGCTATCCATAATTTTATCGAGAGGCATACCTATCAGATAGAAGACGTAGGCCCCATCATGTATTCTCGGGGGCTTATATCAGAAGTACCAACGCGGGATATCGCAGCGTATGGGCTCGCTGGTATCACAGGGAATTATATCGCTGATTTTGTGTTTCCGGGGTATGCGGCTGATCCACTTGCTTCACGCGTATTTAAATCAATGAAGCGTTTTGCAGCGGAGCAGTCTCGCAATGGCTACAATGATCACGAGGTAGATAAAATTCTTACCCAAGAGGGGAGGGGCAGGATTCTGCGCAATCCTTTTGGTTTTTTTGGGGTTGCTGTAGGCGGCATCTTTGAACTCAATGGTCCCATGACGCTTCATGGGTTGCCCATGACACATTTTCTTGTCGGTAGTGATCAATGGATCGAAAATTCATATTTTGTTAAAACGTTTCGTAATATCACAGGAACCCAAAGAAAGCTTTCGGGTTTATTTAAGATTATCGTGATCGCGATAATTCGTTTTCTTTGGTTGATGTTTATAGCTCTCGTGGTATACGGATGTGCTCTTGCGCGGAAACGCGGTGTATTATGGAGGCCTATCTTATTTCTTGTTGCATATTTTACTTTTATGCACGCGCTCGTCGTGGTGCCCGCCGAAGTACGATTTCTTGCTCCCGTTCGGCCACTGTATATGCTACTTGCGGCATTGGCGTGTAGAGAGGTGTACAAAACTCATATTCGCCGAGAAATGAAAGATTACCGTATGTCGCACATGGGTGAGAAAAAGAGTGCGCAGTACGAAGATACTATTTATCGGCACGGCTCCTACGATGATATGGTGTGGCGCGCAGAACAGCCTCTTTTATTGGCAGAGGTGGGGGTACTACGCAAGGCAGTCAGAAAGATCGCGTACTTAGATTTTGGGTGCGGGACGGGGCGTATTCTGAAATTATTGGAATCGAAAGTCGATGATGCTCTTGGTGTTGATATATCCGAATCAATGGTAGCGCTCGCTCGGGAAAAGGGTGTACGCGCGCCTATTATCGTTGGTGACATCACTCGCGAGGATAGTATCGGTCCAAAAATTTTTCAGCTAATAACAGTGTTTCGCGTTTTTTTAAATGCCGGCCCAACACTTTCACAGCAGATGCTGACTGTGCTGACGCCGAAGCTTGATTCGTCTGGTGTATTGATTTTTAATATGCATGGAAATTTCTGGAGTTACCGGATTTTTACTAAAATATGGTTTATGTTGCGTGGCAGGAGACTTAATACATCTTCTTATTGGCAGACCAAGAAAATGGTCGAGTCACATGGTTTAATGATCGTACGTTTTTACGGTTTCGGTTTTGTCCCAAAAGTTTTTTATAGGATATTCGGATCGCAGGCCACGTTTGTCGTTGATAGGTTGCTAGCGAAGATCCCGTTGGTTAAATATTTCTCGTATAATCTTATCTTTGTATGCAAGACAAGATAATTTTAGGAGGCATCATTGGCATAGGTCTTGCCGTAGCGGTGGTGCTAGGTTTTTTGAATGGCAATCTTGCCCTGACGCGTTTTGAACAATATCGTGATGACGCCGCCTTTTACAACGAAAAAGCCCTTTTACTACTTGACCAAGGATCGCTCCGTGACGATATAAGCCATTTCCGGAAGCCGCCGTTGTATCCAGCCTTTCTTGCTGTCAGTTATGGCGCGCTCGGTCGCAGGCCGCTTTCTACTTGGGTTACACAAGCCTTTCTTTATGTGCTGGCATTAGTATTGCTGTATCGTATAAGCTTATTTTTTCTTTCAGGCAAGTTTGCCTTTTTGCCACCACTTGCCTATGCATTATTTTGGGTAGGGGGGTTTTATGTTTTTAAGATTGGATCAGAGACGCTCGCAATTTTTTTATTGCTCGGTATCACCTACATAGGGTTGTTACACGCGAGAGCTCCGTCTAAGACAAAATCCGCGGCATGGGCTGTCGCGTATGGACTGTTGACGCTCACAAAGCCAATAGCACTTTACAGTATGCCTATTAGTTTAGTTCTCCTGCTCGTATCGTTACGGCACCACATGCCCCGAAAAAGCATTTTTCAACATGCGGCGATTATCGGCGCGTTCTTTATAGTGATCGTCGGAGGATGGATGTTGAGAAATCAATACTATCTCAATGACTATCAGATCGAACAAACAGGGCATGTATTTTGGGTGAAGGGAGTGGCTTCAGAGGCTTCATATCGCGACCTTGCGGCGTATACGGTTGCCGGATTGTTTGGTGATCATATCGCTGACGCGGTATTCACTGGGTATGCTGATCAGCCGTTTCCCTTGATCATGAATGGTCGAGCAAAACGCCTTTGGGCCGACCTTGATGGGCGCGGGTTAAGCGATTTTGAGATAGACAAATATTTTCACGATGAAGGAATCGCTAAACTCAAAGATAATATTTTTGGCATTGGCATCTCGAGTATCCCAAGTATCTTTGAGATCAACGCTCCCACTAATCATAGAGGGTTTTCTCTTGCACATTTTTTAACAGGTACACATGAAGATATTCCTTCGCTACTAAGGATTCTGATTATTTTAACTATTCGTGTCGTTTGGTTAATGATGTTAGGTGTCGTTGCGTTTGGTTGCGTGCGGGCGGTACAAAGAGACGTACGCTCGTGGTTTATGGTGTGGATGGTATTCTATTTTAATGCCATGCACGTTCTTATTTTAATACCGGCCGAGACGCGGTATATCGCACCAGTCATTCCATTTTATATATTTTTTGGCGTGTACGCGGCGTGGCGTTTAAGGTGTGTACTGGTAGCAAGATAGCGCGTTTGTTGTAAAAGATATGACAGTCATCAAGTTAAAAAAAGAATATTTTTATGTAGCAGCATGCGTTCTCGCTGTATTAGTAGTCTTTATATTGGGTAACGCAAGAGAGGTGATAAAGGGTAAACGAATCGAGGTTGTGGTTAGGGATGCATCTGGTGCGAGCCTATCTTCGGTTAAGGTTTTTGCAGAGTTTTCTCAACTTGGCAAAACTGCTTTATTACGAAATGATATTTCTAATAAAGTCCAATGGTCAAGAGAAAGGGTGCTTATAAATAAAATAATAATCGGCGCAGCTTCCGCAGACATTCCGCGCATATCAGCGCTGGATGTATCAATCGGAGAGAAGTCCTTTCATTTTTCTGGTATCGAGCAATGGATTCCGGTGCAAGACTTTGATTTAAGCGCTGCGCAGAGATATTTTAAAAACGAAGGATATGAGAATTACGCTTTTTTTTCGGCACCGCCGGAGGTAAGTCTCGGAAGACTGAGTCTGCCTTTTAAAAAAGATTTTTTTGAAAGCAATATAAATCTAGGTAGTGGTATCGAAATTCTCATTCAATTATTTGTATTGAGTTTTCATGCGATAGCAGCTTTTCTTCTCTTCCTGGGAATCATGGGGTTTATCTTGCTGCGATCCGGTGGTTGTCGGAATGCCACAGTAAGATTGGGCGATGAAATTGATGTTTATAAAGAAAGATTTATAGTATTTTTTCTAGTAGTTATCTCAACAGTTAGTATTTTATTATGTATTAATCTACTTATAATTCATTTCTATAGGCCAGATTTGGGAGCAATATTAAGCCGGTTGTCTTCGTTAATTTTAGATTTTTATATACCTGATTCGTTGCCGGAGCCTGTTGAAAGACTGCAATTTGAATTGAGTGTTTTATTGGCACCATTTATTTTGATGTTATCGTATACCATTTTAAAAAAGAGGTGTACTGGGCGCACGTGGGTAGACGTGATATACCCGATACTTGCGACAACGACAGCATTCCTCATGTTTGGTTTTATTTATCTAGCACTGATGAAGAGTAATTTTTTATATATCAAAAGTAGTTATTTTTTTGACTACAGCGGTAGATATATTTTTAATACTATTATTTTCCCAGCCTTATTCTTTCTGTTTATAACGCGCGACTGGCAGACGATACATGCTTCAAAGTTTGTGCGCGTTTGTCTTACATATATCCCAAAGATAGTTCTTTGCTCCGTAATATTTTTGGTCGTAACGATCAACGTTATCGGAGTGGATAGTATCTTTTTGTATTATCATTTCAATCCAATCTTTTACCCGGTAGCTCAAGCAGTCGCGGGCAAGTCGCCACTTGTTAATTTACCCAGTCTGTATGGCTTGTTCCCTTTATTTTTAGTCCCAGTGTTTAGCGCGGTTGGATTGAGTGTTGTTTCTTTTTCTTTGGTTATGGGCGCGCTGGTCGGTCTTGCGTTTCTATTTCTGTTCCTGTTTATGTCAAGGGTTGTTCGTGACCATGTTTTGCTGTATACAGGTTTTTTGTGCGTACTTTTTTATCCATATTTGGGTCATCCTTATTTTGCACATTCGCTAAACCCTGAGATTTATTTTCAGTATTGGCCTGTAAGATTTTTCTTCCCATGCCTCTTTTTGTTCTTAGTCTCTATATACTTACGTACAAATAATAAATGGATTTATTATCTATCCTTTGTTTTATATGCTCTTGGGATGTTATGGAACCTAGACTCAGGGATTGTTGTTTTTTTTACTTGGCTTATAGTACTGGTTTATAACGAGTTTACACAAGGCACCCTTACATATATTAAGGTGGCGCGGCATTTGCTTGTAGCATCCGTATCATTATTTGCCACGATTCTTTCTTTTTGTTCGTGGATATATCTGTCAAGCGGTTCTTGGCCAGATTTCTCCATGGTTTGGCTATATCAAAAAATAAATCTTGATGGTTTTTATGCTTTACCAATGCCAGCGCCGCCGCATATGTGGGCTGGTATTGCGCTCGTATATCTTTGTGGGCTTTTGCTGACTTTGAGTAAGAGTGTCGATCATGAAGGAGTCTCATACGAAGATAAGTTAATCTTTGCAGTAAGCATTTTAGGTGTGGGATTATTGACGTACTATCAAGGAAGGTCTCATGATCGTACGCTTGTTTTACCTTCCTATACCGCTTTTGTGCTCCTTGTCATATTTGTCGATAGATTATATCGGTATATAAAAATTACTGGCGCCGCATTGTATGGGGAGATGTTAGTGTTTGTATTTTTGTTTTATATCGTTATATCTGCGCCCTTCAATATTATTTATAATATTGAAACATATCTTGGCTATGTAAAAGCCGGCGCAGAGTCTTTTATGAAGGACGGAGATTCCCCGTATGCTCGTAACATCAATTTTATCAGAGAGCATACTAATAGGGGGGATGGTATTGTTGTTCTATCTATTAATAAGGAGGGTATCTACTATGGTGAAACAGGGACTTATTCTGCGATTGATATTCCAGCATTGACGGATCCAATATTGAAACAAGATATCGAGCAGATTGTTAATTTTTTGAGTCGTGATGAATCAGCAAAAGTATTTGTTGAGGGTCCATTGAATGCTTTTGATCTTTATGACATAAGAATAAAACAAATGCTTGAGAAAAGATATTCCGTTGCTTCCTCGAGCGCTCACGACTTGTCTTTATATGTATATAAATAAACATCTAACCTACTATTGGATAATATGAGCGATCGTATTTTTTTTATTTGCGTTGTATTAATAAAGTTATTTGTTTTATTGGTGTCGCTCGTTCTTTTGGGGCAGGGGCATTTCTTTTGGGGCGATTCTCTTACGTATATACATAGTGCGGAGAGCTTGCTCGAAGAGGGGGTGTATGGTGATGCGCGTCGTACGCCACTCTATCCTTTGTTGCTCGCTTTTTTTCTGGGGCTTTCAAAGAGTTATGGCATAGTACTGTTGCTTGGGTTGCAGGTTGTGGTGGCGGCTTATAGCGCGGTACTCGTTCGTCGTATCGCTGCGTTGTTTGTAAAAAAACCATACCCGCTTCTTGCAGCAATGTTATTTGCATTTGAACCTCTGGGGGCAATTATAAATATGCTAGTACTTGCCGAGACATTTCTTGTATTCTTTTTACTTGTCTTTGCATGGTACTTTTTAAGCTATTACAAAAATCCATCTCGTAATACGTTGATTGCATCAGCAGTAGCACTTGCTGCCGCCGTATGGACAAAGCCCGTCGCTGCTTATCTTGTCGTCATTCCTTTGTGTTTTCTTATATTTGTTTTGAAAAAGAAGCGGCCCGCTGCTTTGTACGCTGCAATATATTGCGCAGCGATTCTTCCGTGGGTGTTTTTTGTGTATAGTCACTTTCATTTTTTCGGTATCAGTGCTCAAGGTGAGAATAACGCTTGTGGGTATATGCTCACTTCGGTATTTTCTACTGAATATCGTACTGATCCGAGCGATATGGATGCCTCGTTGTTTCCTTCAGCGTTTACTCAAGCGCGAGCATCCTGCACGGGTACATTGAGTAGTATACGCATAGCCCTTCAATATCCAGAGAGTTTTGGTAAGACTCTTTTTTTGAGTACTCTGTCAATGCTTACCAATGAGGGGTATGCAATATTGTTTCAAAATGCACCTGAAGAATCTTTAAAGGCTCACCACAATTATCTTACGCTAGCGGTATTCGCCGATGCTCACTGGTATACAAAAATAAAAGGTGCTGTAGGAGAATTGCGTCCTCGAGAATTATTTATCGTCGGAGCAGGTAAGCTTTTTTGGATAGTCATTACTTTGCTCGCGATAGGAGGTGCGTATCGGTCGATTGCTGATCGAGACAAAAGATGGCAGGCTCTTTTTCTTCTCGCTATCGTATTTTACTTTATTAGTATTACGGTTATTAGTACCGGATATGGTGTGGGTGCGCGATTGCGTTATCCGATCAATCCTTTTCTGTTTATTGTTGCAAGTATTGGTCTTGCTAGTGCGGTTGCAAAAATGCGCGCTCGATAATGCTTGTTTGTATTGCGGCATATTTTGAATGTCTGTAGGATGGGTACAATGAAGACCTTAGTCATTATTCCTACATGGAATGAAAGAGAGAATATTAGTATACTCATTCCTGCTATTTTCAAGATACTGCCCGATATTGATGTTTTGGTTGTCGATGACAACTCTCCAGATGGTACGGCCGAAGTTGTGCGAAATATGCAGATTGATACCAAGAATCTTCATTTAATTGTTGGGCATGGCAAGGAGGGCCTTGGTAAGGCGTACATTCGAGGATTTCTCGAGGTTCTTAAAAATATGCAATTTGATCAGATTATTATGATGGATGCGGATTTCTCTCATGATCCACAGTACTTACCAGACATGATTCATGCCGCTCAATATGCCGA